>CAMLYR010000008.1 GCA_946491915.1 uncultured Clostridium sp. | reverse complement strand
CAACCAATAATTCATTATTTGTTGTAATCGTATAAAATACTTCACCAAAAAGAGCATTTTTTGAAAAATGTTCTACAATGGTTCGATTGCCATTTAAGTCATAACGCACTAAATCAGCATGTCCATCTAACAATATACATAATTGATTTCGGTTTTTAATATAAGTTGTAACAACTTCATTTTTGCTAAAGACCTTTTTTTGCTTTTTTTGACAAGAATTTGAAAAGTCAAGAATGAAGTTTTCTATGTCAAAGTTGGTGTTCACGTGTTTTCCTCCTTTAAAATTACATAAGCATTATACATTAAAAAAGTTGCAAAAGCAACAAATTGATAAAAATATTTTTGTAATATTTTTGTAACATATTTGTAATAAAAGAAAAATACCTAGAGGTGAAAGAGATTAAGAACTGAAAAAAGTTTTTTTTCATAATGTGTTGCTTTTGCAACGGAAAATAAAAATGGTAGGGGTATAATGTAACCATACTAATCGAAGGAGGAAATGTGAAATGAAAGTTATTAAGAGGGATGGAAGAGCTGTAGACTATGATAGAGCAAAAATTCAAACAGCAATCGAAAAAGCAAATCAGGAGGTAAAACCAAAAGAGAGAGCGAATAAGGAAGATATAAAAGGAATTATTCAATATATAGAAGAATTAAATAAAAAAAGAATGTTAGTTGAAGATATCCAAGATATCATCGAAGAAAAATTAATGGAAATTGAAAAATATGAATTAGCTAAAAAATATATTGTATATAGATATACAAGAGCATTAGTCAGAAAACAAAATACAACTGATGAAACCATATTAGGGTTAATCAGAAATGAAAATAAAGAACTAGCAGAGGAAAACTCAAATAAAAATACATTACTTGCTTCAACACAAAGAGATTATATTGCAGGTGAAGTATCAAGAGATTTAACAAGAAGATTATTATTACCAGAAAAAATTGCCAAAGCAGACGCTGATGGAGTTTTACATTTCCACGACGCCGATTATTTTGTACAACCAATCTTTAACTGTTGTTTAATTAATATAGCAGATATGTTAGATAATGGAACCGTTATGAACGGAAAAATGATAGAAAGTCCAAAGAGTTTCCAAGTAGCATGTACAGTTACAACACAAATTATTGCAGCAGTTGCAAGTAACCAATATGGTGGACAATCAGTAGACTTAAAACATTTAGGAAAATATTTAAGAAAAAGCTATAATAAATTCAAATCAGAAATAGAGAAAAAATATAAAGGAAAATTATCTGATAACATCATAGAAGATTTAGTACAAGATAGATTAAAAGCAGAATTAAAAGCAGGTGTACAAACAATTCAATATCAAATCAATACATTAATGACAACGAATGGACAATCTCCATTTGTAACGTTATTCTTACATCTAGAAGATGGAGATCCATACATTAAAGAAAATGCAATGATTATTGAAGAAGTACTAAGACAAAGATATCAAGGTATTAAAAACGAAGCAGGCGTATATGTAACACCAGCATTTCCAAAACTAGTATATGTGTTAGATGAATGTAACTGTCTAAAAGGTGGAGAATATGATTATTTAACAAAATTAGCTGTTAAATGTTCAGCAAAGAGAATGTACCCAGATTATATCTCAGCTAAGAAAATGAAAGAAAATTATGAAGGTAATGTATTTAGTCCAATGGGTTGTAGAAGTTTCTTATCACCTTGGAAAGATGAAAATGGAAACTATCAATTTGAAGGAAGATTTAATCAAGGTGTTGTTAGTATCAACTTACCACAAGTAGCGATTGTTGCAGATGGTGATGAAGATAAATTCTGGAAATTATTAGATGAAAGACTAGAACTATGTAAAGAAGCTTTAATGTGTAGACATTATGCATTACTTGGAACACATTCAGACATTAGTCCAATTCACTGGCAATATGGTGCTATTGCAAGATTAGCAAAAGGTGAGAAAATAGACAAATTATTATATGGTGGATATTCAACCATTTCATTAGGATATATTGGTATATATGAAATGACAAAAGTGATGAAAGGAGTATCACACACAACACCAGAAGGACATGATTTTGCAATTAGAGTTATGAGACATTTAAGAGAAACAGTAGATAGATGGAAAAAAGAAACCAATATTGGATTTGCATTATATGGAACACCAGCAGAAAGCTTATGCTACAAATTTGCTAGAATTGATAAAGAAAAATTTGGTACAATCAAAGATGTAACAGATAAAGGATATTACACAAATTCATACCATGTAGATGTAAGAGAGAAAATTGATGCATTTGAAAAACTTGGATTCGAAAGTGAATTCCAAAAAATATCTTCAGGTGGAGCTATTTCATATATTGAAATACCAAATATGCAAAAAAATATTGATGCATTAGAAACAGCTGTTAAATTTATCTATGATAATATTCAATATGCTGAATTTAATACAAAATCAGATTACTGTCATGTTTGTGGATTTGATGGAGAGATTATCTTAAATAAAGACAATGAATGGGAATGTCCAAATTGTGGAAACAAAGATCATTCAAAAATGACAGTTGTTAGAAGAACTTGTGGATATTTAGGGGAAAACTTCTGGAATGCAGGAAAAACAAAAGAAATTAAACAAAGAGTAATGCATTTATAAAACAAGAAAATTGGAACGTTAAGGATTATACCAAAACGTTCCAAAATCACCTAAAGGGAGAAAAGAGGGATAGAATATGAATTATGCAGATATAAAAAGAGTAGATGTAGCAAATGGAGAAGGGGTTAGAGTATCCGTATTTGTAAGTGGATGTAATCATCATTGTAAAGGATGCTTTAATGAATGTGCATGGGATTTTGATTATGGTAATAAATTTACAGATGAACAAATAGACCAAGTAATCAACTATCTAGATCATGACTATATTTCAGGATTATCTCTTTTGGGAGGAGAACCTTTAGAAAAACAAAATCAAGAAGGACTTTTACCATTAGTCAAAAAAGTAAAAGAGAAATTCCCTGACAAAAATATATGGTGTTATACAGGCTTTGATTTTGAAAAAGATGTTGTAGAAAAAATGGCTCCTAATAATGAAACTACAAAAGAGCTTTTGAAATATATAGATGTCGTGGTAGATGGTAAGTTTGAAGAAGATAAAAAGGATTTAAGCCTTAGATTTAGAGGTTCTTCAAATCAAAGAATTTTAGATGTTCAAGAAAGTCTAAAAGAGCACAAACCAGTAGAATTTAAATTGTAAAAAAAGAAAGAGACATGAAATTAGATTGAAAATAAAGTATTTTCTATTTAATATATGTCTCTTTTTAATATATTGATTGAAATTCTAAAAGCTTGTTGATATAATTGAAAAAAAGGCAGGAGGTAAAAAGAAATGATTGTTGATTTACCAGAAAAATTTTCAATGGAGGGAGTAGCAGTAATTGAAAATAGGATTTTAAAAATCATGCGGTATATAGCGTTTTCTGATATAATGTACGAGTTGACCTATCAAATGAAAGGGCGGAATATATGTGGCTATTGTAAAAAAGAAAAGGAAAAGAAAAAAATGACACTAGACCATATGTATCCTCAGGAATTAGGAGGTCCAACAATTCCCAATAATCTATTGCCATGTTGTAAAAAATGTAATAGAACAAAAGGAAATCTAACATCAAAGGAATTTCGGAAATATTTAAAGAAAAAGCAAGAAGAAAAAGAAAAATATTTAGAAAAGGTACAAAAACATCAAGAAAAATTAAAGAAGAAGGGAAAATATCATATTCCGATAGATTGGATAGAAGAACGGAAAGTATCTGATTTAAAGTTATTGTGGACGCCTAATTACAGTGATACAAAATACAAGAAAGTGAGAAAATATTATGAGGAAACAGGCATGTTTAAAAAAATCGTAATAGTAGATCGGAATAATCAAATTCTGAGTGGTGCAGTATCTTATATTGTCGCAAAGAAAATGAAACTAAAAACAATAACAGTAATTCCATTAGAAAATGTAGAATTAACCGTATGAAAAGCAACAGGGCTACTTTTAAAGTAGTCCTGTTGTAATTAATTATGAGTATTTAAAAATCTATCTAATAGTTGTTTTCTGCATAAATTTTCAAATTCGTCATTCAATGGTTTTAATGTAATATCTTCCTGATATTTTCTATCTAAACAACGCTTTATAATATAATCTGTGACTTCTGGATTTTTGGAAAGAAGAGGACCATGTAAATAAGTAGCAATGACATTTTCTTTAAAAAATCCTTCTTCTGTATCACCAAATTTATTTCCATTTCCAAATAAAACTTTTCCAAAAGGAGTAGGAATGTCATAAGTTTGTCCACCATGATTTTCAAAGCCAATCACTTTTGTTTCGTGACCATTTAAAGTAACATCAAGGACAATATTTCCAATACATCTTTTCTTTCTATCTGCGATAGCTTCTGTATAATATGGAAATATTTCTAAACCAGGAATGATATTTCCTTCAACACCTTTATAATATTTACCAAATAATTGATAAGCACCACAAATTAATAAAAAGAATACACCTTCATTTTCAGCTTCTTTGATTTCTTCTTTGTATTTTATTAAATCTTCTGATAAAATACTTTGCTCATTATCGGCTCCTCCACCTGCAAAGATGATATCATAACTTTTAAAATCTGGTTTTTCATCACCAATAGAATATCTATCAACAATGCAGTTAAATCCTCGCTTTTCAAGTCTATATTTTAATACTTGTATATTTCCATAGTCACCATATAATTCTAACATATCAGGGTATAGGTATAGTATTTTTAGTTCTTTCATTATATTTCAACTCCTATTTCAATAAATTTGTTTTAATTAACAATTTTTTTGAAATCAATTGTTAATTGAAAATATATGATTGAAAATCATTTTAATTTAAAAATTTCTGTTCTAGTAGGTTGTAAAGAAGTATAATTTGCAATAACATATTTTTTTATTGTGTTGGTATATAAAGTTTTTACGGCTTGTTCTAGATCTAAATATGCTTCAATTTTATTTGCATCAAACCCTGATGTTTTAATTCTAATAGCAATATCATAACCTCTTGTTCCAGCAGTTACAATTCTTTTTACATTGTTTAAAGTATCGAAATTAATATCCCAAATCCAAGAAACATCAAAACCATCGGCTTTGTTATCATTTAAAACAAATAGTAATTCTTTTTCTTCATCATCTTCATTTAATAATCGCAAACTCACATTAGCACCTGTTGGATTTTTAGCTAAGTTTATAATGGTAGGGGCATCTTTAATCAATAATTTTTCTAATCTACCATTATTCAATTCAAAGTTTGCCAAGGCTTCTTGTATATATTTTGTATCAATATTATATAAAGAACAACAGCTAATGACAGCAGTAAAATTATAAATAATATAGATACTATTTGATTTTATCTTATATAAAACATCATCAACTTCAAAAGTCATTTCATCAAGATTAATATTTTTAGTCTCTTTATAGATTTCATTATTACCATATCCACAATCTGGGCATACAAATTTTCCAATATGAGAATATTGATAATATTCATATTCCAAACGTGTTTTACAAAATGGACAGAATTTTCCTTCTCCAGCTTCTTTCATATCATCTGTTGCATATGGATATCTATCAACATGGAAATAATAGACATTTTCATTATTCGGATTTGCTTTTCCTAATCTTGCAACATTTGGATCATCATTATTTAAAATTAAATTACCAGTATAGGTCTTTAGAAAATCATTGATTTTCAAGATTAATGATTCTACTTCACCATTTCTATCTAATTGGTCTCTAAAGAAGTCTAAGATAACTAAAGTATCTAATCGAAAATCCTTAAATACAACTGGTACATAACCTTCATCCACTTCAAAAACTAAATAATCTGCTTTTATTTTTCCTGTTAGGGTACATGTTTTTAATAAGGTAGAAAGAATACCAGTTTCCATATTATTTCCTTCTTTATTACTAATTACCTTTTTTCCAGCTGTTTGAAAAACATATCCAATCGCATTATTGGTCATCGTTTTCCCATTTGTTGCCGTAACAGCAATCACAGGGCAGTTAACTTTGAAATATTTAAAAATTTCTGGATTCCAATCAAAAGCGATTTTTCCTAAAAAATTACCACCATGTTTTCCACATAGTTTTAATACTATATTTAATAGTTTCATTGCAAGTACAATAAAAAAGTTCTTCATTTGTCATGCTCCTATCTCTATAAAATTTATATTTGCATTATAGCACAACAAAGAAAAAAGATAAAGTTTTATGAGTTTTTTTAAGAAATATCAATGAAATGAAATTTAAAAAGATAAGAAATAAAAATTAATGTAATATATAATGATTTAAATAAGAGATAAAATCATATAAAAAATAAAATCAAAAATAAGAAATAATTATTTATAGATTTGACCTCTATTAGAGGCTTTTGTTACAAGAATAATAAGATTATTTTGATTTAATTCATATATAATTCTGTAAGAACCGTATACGGAGCCTATATGTATCTTTACAACCTACCATTTTCTTAACATCTCCATTTGGCAGGTTGTAAATAGCGGTATAAATCCTGAGTCTTTGTGATTTATCCTGCTTTTCAATAAATTTAAGAGCTTTGGGTCTAATTTTTATCTTGTAAGTCATCAAAGGTCAACCCCTCTCTTTTTAGGATTTCTTCAAAAGATATTGCGTTTTTTTCTTCATTCTCTTTTGTTTTTTGATTTTCATTCAAATAGTCTAAATACATTACTTTTTCGGTGATATCCATGTTATCTAAAATAACAGTTGGTTCTAATCTTAATAGTTCGGAATCAATTGCTTTTTCCATTAAAATTTTGATAGAAGTTAAACATTCTATACTTAATCTAGGTGTCATTTTTATAACATCTTTTATAGCTTGAAGTTGTGCATCAGACATAATCATCATCTCCTTTCTGTGTTATGTAACCACATTATAGCAAGATTAAAATGAAATTACAATATATTCACAAAATTTAAATGGAAAATTAGAAATAGCGAAAATTTATTACTTGAAAAACAAAATAAAAAAATATATAATGCAAAAGAAAGATATAAGATAAATTTTTAATCATATAAGAAAAAATTGCAAGGAGATTAACCATGATATATTTCAGTAATGAAAAAAAGATAAATGAATTAAAACAGAAAATGAATAAAGATAACATATGTGTGTTTATGGATTATGATAAGACGATTACATCAAGTGAAAGTGTAGATTCCTGGGATGCTAGTGCTAATAAAGAAGTCATGGGAGAGAATCTTACAAAAGATATGGATAAATATTACCAAAAATACGGATTTATAGAATTTGATTATCATATAGATAAAGATAAAAGAGAAAAATATATAATTGAATGGTATGATAAATGTATGGATTTATATTATCAATATGGACTGACTAGAGAAAAGTTAAAACAGTCTATTAATCATAGCAAACTAATATTTAGAAAAGGTGCAAAAGATTTTCTTTTCAATTTATATAAAAAAAATATACCAGTTATTATATTTTCAGCAGGAATAGGAAATGTAATAGAACAATTTTTGAAAAATGAAGAATGTTATTATGACAATATAATGATAATTGGTAATTTTATAAAATTTGATAAAAATGGAAATATGATAAAATTTTCCGATGATATGATTCATAGTTTAAATAAAAATATAGATAAGTTAAATGATGATAAATTAAAAGAAAAAATAGAACAAAAAGAATATAGAATCGTAATAGGCGATATGGTTGAAGATATTCATATGATGGGGGAATATCCAGAAAATAAATCTTTAAAAATAGGATTTTTAAATAAAAATATTACTGAAAATTTAGAAGTATATAAAAAAAATTTTGATATTGTTTTAACAGAAGAGAATAATTTTTATGATATAGAAAAATATTTGAGTTTAGATAATAGAAATGAGTAAAGGAAGTAGATATGAGTGGAAATAGAAGAAATACAAAAAAATAGTAATAACAAAGAAATAATACTACAAGCAGTAAAAGAAAGTGGGAAAAATTTAGAATTTGCATCAGAAGAATTACAAGATGATAAAGAAGTCGTTATGGAAGCATTAAAACAAGATGGAGAAACTCTAGAATTTGCCAGTACAAGATTAAAAGGAGATAAAGAAGTCTTACAATTAGCTACAAAAACTGCACCTTGGACAATTTGTTATGCGTCAGAGGAATTGGCAGGTGATAAAGAGATTATGTTAGAATGCTGTAAACATTATGGGCAAGCTTTATATTATGCATCAGAAGAATTACGAGATGACAAAGAAGTAGTAAAAGCAGCAGTAGAGAATAAAGGCATTATTATCAAATATGCTAGTAAACGATTAATTGATGATAAAGAATTGGCTGAAATTGCTGTGAAACAAAACAAACAAGCTTATCATTTTATATCCAATAAATTAAAAAAAGATGAGGATATTAAAAAGTTAATGGAATGAAAGTTATAAAATAATGTTTTTAAAAATTATTTATAGAAAAAGCTGACATATAATTATTTTTTTATAATTATATATCAGCTTTTTTCTATATAAGGGTTGCAATTTATCATAATATAACTTAGAATATATGATAATTAAAAATCCAAAAACTAGCCAAGGAAGAAAGGAATGATTTTTATGAGAGTATTGGTTGTATCAGATATTCATGGGTCAGGAGTATATGCTGACAAGTTAAAAGAAATTATCAAAAAAGAAAAACCAGAAAAAATAATCGTATTAGGAGATTTATATTATCATGGACCTAGAAGTCCATTAACAGATGGATATGACCCAATGAAGGTAACAAAACTATTAAATAGTGTAAAAGATAAGCTAGAAGTTGTAAGAGGAAACTGTGATGCAGAAGTAGATCAAATGGTTTCTGAATTTGATATAAAAGAACATATATTGGAAAAAATTAATGGAAAAAATATGTTTTTTACACATGGACATAAATACAATATAGATAATTTACCACCAGAAGATTTTGATATTATGTTTTATGGACATTTCCATACATGTTTTATTAAAAAATATGATAATCAATTATTTGTAAATCCAGGTTCTATTTCATTACCAAAGGAAAATACGCCACATAGTTATGCTATGATAGAAGAAAAAGACATTGTTATAAAAGATGTTAATGGAAATGTGGTAGAAGAATATAGATATAAAGAATAGTTAGAAAAGGGAAAATGAGTCCGTCCCCAAATTCCCTTTTTTATTAAATCCATTCGCCATATTTTTTGATATAAATCTTTTTGGCAAACATTGCTAAAATACAATATAGGAAAGTTACAACAAAGATTAATACAATATCTTCTGCTGCCATTGGAACCAATCCAATAAAGCTTCCTAATGGTGTAAATGGTACAATTAGACCTACTAAAATTAATAAGATAGAAGAGAAATATACCATTTTATTTGCATTACTTTGTATAAAAGGTATTTTTGCAGTTCTAATAATATGCATTCCCACTAAGTTTGATACAATACTATATGAGAACCAAATAGTTTGGAAAAGAGCAGCTTCTCTAACACCAAAGATAAACCATAAAGAAGCAAATACGATTAAGTCAAATATAGAACTAACTGGTCCCATAAATAGCATAAAGTGTTTTAAACTCTTGATATCTAATTTTTTTGGCTTTCGTACAATTTCAGGATCTACATCATCAAAAGGAAGAGTCATTTGACCAAAGTCATATAATAAACCTTCTACTAATAATTGAATAGGTGTTTCTGGTAAGAATGGTAAAGCAATACTTGCGACAATAACAGATAATACTTCACCAAAGTTAAAGCTTGTTGCCATTTTAATATATTTCATTAAGTTGGCAAATGTTTTTCTTCCTTCAGTTACACCATCTAATAATACATTTAAATCTTTTTCCAAAAGGATGATGTCTGCAGATTCTTTTGCAATATCGACAGCAGTATCTACTGAAATACCAACATCTGAATTGGTTAGGGAAGGACTATCATTAATTCCGTCACCCATATATCCTACAACATTTCCATCTTCTTTTAATAGTCTTACAATTCTGGCTTTTTGAATAGGTGATAGTTTTGCAAAAATATTATTTTTTCTAATTAGTCTAAGAACAGCAACATCAGATAATTTATCTAATTCACTTCCCAAAATAATATGTTTAGATTTGATATTTACTTTATCACAGATACATTTTGTAACTTCTGCATTATCACCTGTTAGTACGATGACACGAATGCCCGCTTTATTCATTCTTGCGACAGCTTCTTTAGCACTTTCTTTAGGTGGGTCTAAGAATCCAATAAAGCCGATTAATATCATATTTTTTTCATCTTTTACTTCAAAATCATAACCAGGTTCATTGCTATATTTTTTGCAAACAGCAATAACTCTTAAACCTTCTTTATTTAATCCTTTACTAATTCTTTGTATATTTTCTTTAATTTCTTTTGTTAATGGAGAAATTTCACCTTTATATTCTACTGAAGTAGAAATATTTAAAATTTCTTCCACAGCACCTTTTGTAATTAATTCATCTTTGCCTTCTTCATTTTTTACAGCAATAGATAAACGTCTACGAGCAAAATCAAAAGGAATTTCATCTAATTTAACATATTTGCTAGTTAATTCAGGCATATTGTATTCAGCTCCACGTTTGATAACAGCCTCATCAATATTACTTCTTAAACCAGTTTGAAGACTTGCATTTAGATAAGCATATTTTAAAACGCCAAGATCTTCGTCACCTTTTATATCCAAATACTTTTCTAGAACAATCTTATCTTCTGTTAAAGTTCCTGTTTTATCTGTACATAAAATGTTCATAGCACCAAAATTTTGAATAGCATCTAACTTTTTAACAATTGTTTTTTTCTTAGACATTTTGACAGCACCTTTTGATAAACAAGAAGATAAAATAACAGGAAGTAATAAAGGTGTAATGGCAATAGAAATCGCTACGGCAAAGGTAAAGGCTGTTACAATACTATGTTTTGAAAAGTTAAGGATAAATACAATAGGAATAATAATTAGCATAAAACGAATTAATAATTTACTAATACTTTCAATTCCTTTTTGAAAAGCTGTTTTTGGTTTACCAGAGGTTATTGTATGAGCAATTTTTCCAAAATATGTAGAGTCAGCAGTTTTAATAACAACTCCTTTTGCACTACCAGAAATAACATTGGTTCCCATAAAACAAATTGTATCTAAATCTGCAATACTATCTAAATCTTCTGGTTTCATTTCTGTTTCGACTAATTTTTTAACAGCATCTGATTCACCAGTTAAAGAAGATTGACCAACATAAAGATCAGTTGCTTCAATAATTCTTAAATCTGCAGGTATCATACTACCAGCAGAAAGAACAACAATGTCTCCAAGTGTTACATCTTTAATCGGAATTTGTATTTCTTTACCGTCTCTTATAACATGGCAAGTAGTAGCAACCAATTCTTTTAATTCATTTGCAGCTTTATTTGAACGATATTCTTCAAAAAAGTCTAATAAAGTACTTGCAGTAACTAATATAGCAATAACAATGATGTTAGCATAACTAGGTGTTTCTGGCAAAATAACATCTGTATAACATAATAATAAAGTAATGCCCAATAAAATTAAATTAAAAGGCGTAAATAAACTTTCAAAGAAGTAATGATACCATCTTTTTGGTTTTGCTTGCTTAATAATGTTTGGTCCTAACTGTTTTAATTTGTATTCAGCTTCTTGTGAGGTAAGACCATTTTCTTTAATTTTGTATTTTTTAATAAATTCGTCTTTAGAAAGTAAACATTCTTGGTCATAATGCTTACAAACATTTACTTCTTCCTTGGTGTTTGACATGAGTACAATCATCTCCCTTTCTCTTGTTTTAATTTTCTTAATCATTATACCACAAGAAAATAGAAATAAAACAAATTGATTGAAAAATATAAAAAAATTTTAGAATATATTGTAAAAATATGCAAGTTTTGTATATAATGAGTTTGAAAAAATATAAGGAGGTATTTATTATGATATCAGTTAAAAACTTATTTGATAATGATGATGTAAAAATTATTGATAGAAAGGGAAATATTTCAGTAGTTGAATTCCAAAGAGATGTCAGTGTTAATAAATTAACAGCCATGTCAGAATATTTTGCAGCAAAAATGAATGTTAAAAGAAGACAAGTCGTAATCCAATTACAAGGGGATGAATATGTTACTAGTAGTGGAGCAATGCAATGGATGGCTGGAAATATAGAATCAAAAACAAATGTAAAAGGTGTAGGTGATTTCTTAGGAAAAGCAATTAAGGGAAGTGTAACAAGTGAATCAACAGTAAAACCAAAATATCATGGTACAGGATTATTAGCATTAGAACCAACATATAACTACATTTTATTAGAAGATGTTGGAGCATGGAATGGTAGTATGGTATTAGAAGACGGTTTATTCTTAGCTTGTGAAGCTACTTTAAATACAAATGTTGTTATGAGAAGTAACTTATCTTCAGCTGTATTAGGTGGAGAAGGATTATTCAATTTAAAATTATCAGGACAAGGTATAGCAGTTTTAGAAAGTCCAGTTCCAAGAGAAGAATTAATTGAAGTAGAATTACAAAATGATCAAATCAGAATCGATGGAAATATGGCAATTGCTTGGTCTGATTCATTAGATTTCACAGTAGAGAAATCTACAAGAAGTTTATTAGGTTCAGCTGTTGCAGGAGAAGGTTTTGTCAATGTCTATAGAGGAACAGGAAAAATATTGATGTCACCAGTTAGACCAGAGGCAACAAATAATATTTTGACATATAAGTCTAAACAATAAAGAAGAATCATATAAAATAAAAAGGTTATGATAAATGTACATAGAATTTTTGGATTTTATGTACATTTTTGTTACTAGTTAAATGTAGGAAATAATGGATATATCAATGTTTTTTTAAATTCTCGGATACCCTATACAAATTGATAAAAATATGATACAACTATGATGAAATAAAATATACAGAAGAGAGGCAATGGATATGAGTGAAAATATGTTAATTGTATTAATAATACCATTTTTGGGAACACTTTTAGGTTCAGCAATGGTATTTTTTATGAAAAAATCCATTCATAAAACAGTAGAAAAATTATTAATTGGATTTGCAGCAGGTGTCATGATGGCAGCTTCTATTTGGTCATTACTTATGCCATCTATGGAAATGGCAACAGAACAACATGAAATTTCATGGTTGCCAGCAGTTATTGGATTTTTATTAGGAATTGGTTTCTTATTGATTTTAGATAGTATCATACCACATTTACATTTACATACAGATAAACCAGAAGGGATTAAGGCAAAAATAAAAGAATCCACTATGCTTGTTTTTGCTGTAACACTTCATAATATTCCAGAAGGAATGGCTATGGGAGTAACATTAGCAGGGGCTATGATAGGAAATGTAGGAATTAGCTTAGCTGGTGCAGTTAGTTTAGCAATTGGTATAGCAATTCAAAATTTTCCAGAAGGTGCTATTATATCTATGCCATTAAGAAGCCAAGGAATGTCTAAGTTAAAAGCATTTGTGTATGGAACATTATCTGGAATTGTTGAACCAATTGCAGCCATCATAACCATATTATTGACAAATGCAATTGTTCCAATATTGCCATATTTATTAGCTTTTGCAGCAGGAGCTATGATTTATGTTGTTGTAGAAGAATTAATTCCTGAATCACAAGCAGGGGACCATTCAAATATTGGAACAATTGGTGTTGCAATCGGTTTTGTGATTATGATGATATTAGATGTGGCATTAGGATAAATATATGATAGGAAAATAAAGAAAAAAAGGAGCATAAAATGAACGAAAATAAATTTTCAAAAGAAGTATATGGAGATGCAGATGGAATCTATATGAGTTGTCCAGAAGTCATAAGTGAACATTTGGCCAAAAGATTGCGTAAGTATAAAACAGGGGTAGAACTATGTTGTGCACTAGGAATGACAGTTATTCAATTAGCCAAAAAACTAGAATATGTTTATGGAATTGATATGGATGAAAAAAGAATTATATCTGCAAAGAAGAATGCACAATTATATGGTGTTCAAAATAAAACAGAATTTATACAAGGAAATGTTTTAGATGAAAATCTTCTAAAGAGTATACAAGCAGAAGTTGCTATATTAGACCCAGATTGGAGTGCTGGAAGTAACAAAAAAGAACATGTAGCAGACTTGGAAATGACACAACCGAGTATGAAGGATATGTTTTTTAAGGTAAAGGAGAATATAACACATAATTTGGTATTAAGAATTCCGAATACATTTACTTTTGAAACATTAAGTATTTTTGGAAAATGTGAGATTGAAAATATTATTTGGGATAATAGAGTTAGGTTTAAATATGCCTTTTTTGCAGATGATATTGTCGAAAATAAAGAGATAAATTCATATTTTACGATATAAATTAATCTAAAAATACAGAAAATAAATTAAAGAATATAATTTCTTTTATAAAGATATATTGCAATTTTTATTACAGTATTGTTAAAATAAATTTGATAAATGAAATTATACGAAAAGGAGATTTATATGAAATTTTATATCATTAGACATGGACAAACTAATTGGAATAAAGAAGGAAGAATTCAAGGAAAGACGGATATTGAATTAAATGAAGAGGGAATAAAACAAGCGGAAGAAGCAAAAAGAATTCTAAAAAACTATCCGATAGATATGATTGTATCTTCTACATTAAAGAGAGCAAGAAAAACAGCAGAAATTATTAATGAAGCAAAAAATGTACCTATCATATTTAAAGAGGCACTAGAAGAAAGAGGATTTGGTGAATTCGAAGGAAAAACACAACAAGAATTTCAAGATGAAATATGGAATTCACAAATACTAGCAAATTATAATCTAAATAAAGAATATAAAGGTGTAGAAACGATACAGGATTTGTGTAATAGAGTATGGAATTTGATAGATGAGTTAAAAGAAGAATATCATAACAAAAATATATTACTTGTAACACATGGAGGAGTAACAAGAGCTATTAATGGATATTTTAATGGACCAAATGAAGAAGGAATATTAGAAGATTTAAAATTAAGTAATTGTGAAATACGAACATTTGAGATAACGAAATAACTATATATCATATACGAAGAATATTATAATTATTATTTCACAAAATGTAAAGGAGGAAAAATAATGCAAGAATTTAATTATCATTCACACACATATAGATGTGGACATACAGATTTAGATTTTACAGATGAAGAATATGTAGAAGCATATATCAAAATGGGATTTAAAAGGATGGCTTTTACAGATCATTGTCCAGAAAAAAACAAAATAGACAAAAGAGAAGATATGCGTATGGAATATAGCCAAAGAAAAGAATATTTAGAAAGTATACAATCACTAAAAGAGAAATATGTTGGACAAATTGAAATCCAAAGTGGGTATGAAGTGGAATATTTACCAGGAGAAGAAGAAAACTTAAAAGAATTAAAAGCTGAAACAGATAAATTGGTTTTAGGACAGCATTTTGTTTATGATGATAATAAAAATTTAAAAATACATGGAAAAGATGATTTTTCAGATAAAGAACTATTAAGATATGCAGAATATATAGAACAAGCAATGAAATTTGAAATTCCAGATATTATTGCACATCCAGATATTTATATGTTAAAGAGAAAAGAATTTGGAAAAATTGAAGAAGAAGTGGCTCATCTCATCTGTAAAGCGGCTGAAAAATATCATATACCGTTAGAAATTAATTTAAATAATATATTTGCAAAAACATATTATGAAAATGGAAAATTAAATCATAAGCCAATAGAAGACCAAAGAAAAAAATTGGGAAAAGTTGTATATCCATGTAAAGAATTTTGGAAGATTGCATCAGAATACAATATAAATGTAGTATATGGTATTGATGCTCACCATAGAGGACAAATTGAATTATTTAATGAATTTGTGGAATTAGC
Source organism: uncultured Clostridium sp. (assembly GCA_946491915.1). The sequence goes on along the minus strand of CAMLYR010000008.1, from coordinate 19,340 downwards.
AAATGAAATCATAGGAAAAGATACTATCGAAAAATTAAATTTTGTAGATTTAAAGTAAATGTCAAAATTTTGAAAATGGAATAACAATATATAAATAGAGGAGAATAGTATAAGCATGAAAATGGATTTAGAAAATAAATATTTCCATGGATTAGCAGGAGGAATACCATTTTGGGAAGAAGACGAAGTGGTTAAGAAGGGATTAAAACAGTTAGAAGATATCATAAAGCTAAGAGGTATTTATTCAAGGAGAATTTTAAAAGAAAAAGGAATTGTATATGATGAAAAAGACCCTGTATATAATGGAGAAGATTATATTTCAGTGTGTGTCAAAGACTTTGATGAAAGTGAGTTTTCACAATATTCTAATTTGGATCCAGATCCAGCTTTTTATAGATATGTAAGACACAAAATAGGGATTGCATTAGACTTAGAAGAAGATATGTTAAGAAAAGGAGAGTATGAACATTTACCAGGTGAAAGGCAAGTAAAAGATTCTATTGATATTTCAAGATTTGTTGCCGTTACAGTAGGAATGGAAAGTCGATTTGACAGACAAAAAGTAGCAAAAACAATAAAAAATATGTTAAATTATTTAGGAATTTATACAATTCCCATTACAGATACAGATGGAGAAATATTAGAGCCAACAAAATCTATAGAAAAAGATGAAGAGTGTGAAAGATAGCGTAAGAAAAAGAAAGTTGTAAAAAAATAATAAAAAATGGTGATATATTATGAATACATGTCATATTAAATATTGTGGAAAAGATGAAAATGGAATAGATAGATATTGGTGTCTAACTCATAAAGATGTGGCATCAGATAAAGATGGACATCCATTAAAAGAATGTCTATGTAGCTATAAAGAAATATATGATAACAAAATAAAGATAGAGCCTCAAAATGTACACAGTATAAAAGTAACATATAAAAATGTTTTAGAAGAAATAAAACCAATTATTTATTTAAATAAAAAGGAAGAAAATCATGCTTTAGAAATAAAGGATAGTATATTAGATTTTAAAGATATTGGTGGACTTATGATTTCAAAATTAAATGGCATCAAATTAATACCATCTTATTGTTCTTATTGTGGCAAGCCACATACAGATGATGGTGTATTTGCATACACACCACATGCAAAACATTTGTGCCAATATTGTGGATATTTTTATAATGTAGAGAAAGCAAATATTGAAAATGAATTTGCTTTATTCTTTGATGTTCCAGACATAACGCTAGAAGAAGGAATCGTAGAAATAGAAGATACATTATGCTTAGAATATGATGTTTTAAAAGGAATTCTATTTTCAAATGGGAAGAATGTAAATAAAGTAAAAGTGAAAGAAAAAATTATATATCTCAAAACATATTTAAATGAATTGTTTAAAGGGGAATATTAGATATATAAGATGGTACAATAACAAAGTTTTAACAAATAATTTAGAAACGATGGAAATTTAGGATATAAAAAGTAAGTGAAAATTATTGACAACAGTATTTTTTTGAATAATAATAAAAAGAGTAAAAAACAATGATTACTAGATAAAGATGTATTAAATATAAAAAATAAAACGAAAGAAGAGGGATTAATTATGAAAGATTATTTTGGATACCAAGGAAAAGTTTGTGTTGTAACAGGAGCATCTAGTGGAATGGGAGAAGCTACAGCTAGAATGCTTGTAGATTTGGGAGCAAAAGTTTATGCAATCGATATGAATGAATGTAAAGTAGAAGGAATTACAGAATTTATGCAATGTAATTTAGCAAAGAAAGAAGAAATCGATGAAGTATTCAAGAGAATTCCAGAACATATTGATTCATTTTTTGGGGTTGCTGGACTTTCTGGTTCAAAAACAGATTATAGAACAACGTTTGATTGTAATTATACAGCAAATATGTATATGACTTTACATTATCTAAAAAATAGAATGAGTAAAGGTTCTAGCATTGTTTATTGTACTTCCACAGCAGGATTAGAATGGAAAAAATTTAAAAGAGAACAAAACAAAGTTGTACATAGCAAAACTTGGGAGGAAGTGCAAGAAGTAACGAAAAAATTAGCTTCATCTGCACCTGCAACATTTGCATATATGTATTCTAAAAGATGTTTATCTCAATTTATATGTGAGCAATCAGTAGAATTTGCCAAAATGGGGATAAGGATGAACAATGTATTGCCAGCATCAACAGATACAGGAATGAAACAAGAATTTCAAGATATGGTAGGAAGTGAAGAAGGATTAATTGCACAAGCAGGATTAGCAGGAAGACTTGCAACATCAGAAGAAATGGCAGGTCCAATGGTATTTTTAAATTCTGATATGGCATCATTTGTATCTGGATTAGATATGGTAGTTGACTATACAGATACTTGTTTAAAAGTTTTAGGAAAGAAGAAAAATCTAGAAGCAGTATCAGCAACAAACCCAATCATTTGTGCACTTGCAAAAAAGATGTTAAATAAATCAGCTAAAAATGCATTAAATTCAGGAAATGAGTAATAAAGTATATGAACAATATATATTAACAAGACGGATTTAATTTGTAAAAAGTACTACACAAAATAGAAAAAGTGTGCTAAAATAATTGTGGTGTTATTTCTAAAAGAGAAAATTTGTTACACCACAATTATTTATTTTCCATAAATAAATATACAAAATAAAGAAAATTGGCGATATATGTATATATCCAAAAGTTGAAAAAGGTTTAAATTTTAGGAGAAATAAGAAGGAGGAATTAACATGTCAGGACACAGTAAATGGCACAACATACAAGCTAAAAAAGGAAAAGCAGATGCAGCAAGAGGAAAAATATTCACAAAATTAGGAAGAGAATTACTAATTGCTGTAAAAGAAGGTGGACCAGATCCTGCAGGAAATTCAAAATTAAAAAATGTTATTGCAAAATGTAAGGCAGCAAATATGCCAAATGATACAATTAATAATGCAATTAGAAAAGCATCAACAAGCAATGAAAATTATGAAGAAATTACATATGAAGGATATGGACCAAACGGAGTAGCCGTTATTGTAGAAGCATCAACAGATAATAAAAATAGAACAGCAGCAGATGTAAGACATGTATTTGATAAAGCAGGAGGAAACTTAGGAACAACAGGATGTGTATCTTATATGTTTAATAAGAAAGGTGTTATCGTTATTGAAAAAGAAGCAACATCTATGAGTGAAGATGATTTAATGATGTTAGCATTAGAAGCAGGAGCAGAAGATTTTGCATCTGAAGAGGAAGTATATGAAATTACAACAGACCCAGCAGATTTTACAGCTGTTCGTGAAAAACTAGAAGAAGCAGGATTAGAATTCTTGCAAGCTGAAGTTCAAATGGTACCAACAACCACTGTAAAACTAGATGAAAAAGGAACAGAAAAAATGGAAAGATTAATTGAAAACCTAGAAGATTTAGATGATGTTTCAAATATTTATCATAACTGGGAAGAATAGTGGAGGTTTTTATGGAACAAAAGAAAAGTAAAGGACTGCTAATTACTATAATTGTTATATTGATGATTATTATACTTTTAATAGGTATAATTGCATATTTATATTTTTTCACAGATATGTTTAAAAGCAATAAACAATTATTTTTCAAATATACGTCACAAATTGTGCAAAACGAAGATGGATTTATTGGCAATCAGTTAAGGCAATATTTCCAAAAAAAGAACAGTACAAGCTATGAAAATAGTGGAGAAATGACATTTGAAGTATCGATTCCCAATATGGAAGAAGATTTAGAAATGGCAAACAATTTTAATATTACTTATACAGGGAAAGAAAATCCGAATAATTCAAAATCAGAAAAAGAAATTAGTATCAATTATTCAGATAGTGTCAATATTCCATTAACATATAGGAAAACCAATAATATAACAGGAATTCAGACCCAATATATTGGAAGTAGTTTTGTAGCTGTCAAAAATGATGAAGAAATTTCTGGATTAGAAGATATCAACAATTTATTAAAGTTACAAAATTTAGAGTTTTCTAATGAAGAAATACAAAATTTAAAAACGACCTATTTTGATAATATATTAAATGTGTTAGATGATAGTAAATTTTCTACATTAACAGAAGGCGATTTAACAGGATATAAACTAACATTAACAGGTGAAGAATTCAAAAATGGATTGGTTCAAATCTTAAATGCGTTAAAAACAGATACCAACACAATGTACAAATTAAATGATATATTACAAGGTGTAGGAATGGATATCCTATTAGATGAGGATTCTATAGATGATATCATAGAAAGTGTTAATGATTTAGAAATTAGTGATAATATAGAAATGACTGTATATGCAACAGGAGGAAGTCTTAGTAGAGTGGATATCGGAATGGCAGGAAATACATTAACAATCAATAAAGTAGGAAATGACCAAGAAGTAACCTATACGATGTCTTTGAATACAACAGAACAAGATACAAGTGCTATATTTACGGCTAAATATTCTGGATTAAATTCAGATAATGTAACTGAAACATATGAGCTAACATTAGAAGGTATGTATGGAGAAACTGATATAGTGGAACAAGCAGAAAATGTGACAAGCCATAATAAATATAGCTTAACAAACAATGTACAATTTAAGGATGGTGTGGAAATAGAAGACTTAACAGAAGAAAATGCAGTTATCTTAAATGACCAAGATAAGGAATATGTTACAAATCTAATGAATGCTATACAACAAAGGATAGTGGAAGTAAATCAAGTAAAAATGGAAGAATTAGGGGTATCAGAAGATGAAAATCCAATTCAATATTTGATACCAGCATTTTTACAAGCAAATCAAGCAAGTACAGAAATAGATGAACAAGCAGTTAATACATTTAATGCAAAATTTGAATTATATCAAAGTACAAATACAAAAGGAGCAACTGTTAAAGGATTATTAACAACCATTCAAAATAATAATGAAACAGAAGGAAATAACCAAATAGAAGAAATTAATTTTGATGGTGAAGAATATGAAGTAACAGAACAAAATATAACCTTCTTAAAAAGTAGTATCAATGTAGATGATGCATATAGAGTAGAATTTGAAAAAGATAGTAATACAGGACTCATTTATAGAGCAGTTATTAACAAACGTTAAAATCGGGATTTTGGGGACGGACTCAAAAATCCCTTAAAATGATTAAGATTAAAAATGTAGAGACAAGTCAGAGTATTCAAAAATTAAACAAAAGAGACAGGATAATCAGTTTAATAGATAGAATTTAAAAAGATAGAGAAGTAAGACTTACAAGTTAACATGTGAAGTCTTACTTTTTTTGTGGTATAGGAAAAATTGCTACGCAATTTTTCGCGTCGACAAATCTTTACGCTTCTTCGAGAACTTAAATATATATAGTTAAGTTAGAAAAGTAGAGAAAAGTTCTCGCGAAGCGAGATTTGTCCTTGTATTTATAAAAGTAACATGTATCTAATTTAAACAATATAACCTAAAAAATAGTAATAAATCGATTATATCAGAATATATATATTATTGGACTGTAGGCAAAATGATAAAGTCATATAAAAACTAAATATAGTATTACCAAAGGAAAGAAGGTTGAAAAGTTCTTTTTCAACTAAATTTGTACCTAAGGAAAGGAAGATTAGTAATAATGGAAAAGCTTTTAGAAATTGTTAAGTTTTTTCCAATGAATTTATCCAATATTTTATATAATACAATCATTTCCAATAATAAAATAAAAGACGAATTGCAAGAAATTAGAATTAGAATTGATAGACCTTTAATTTTAAAGCTTAGAGATAAAGAATTAATTGTGGAATATAAAATCACACAAAATGAGATATTACAAATTGTGGAAAGATTATGTGAAAATTCTATTTATGCTTATAAAAAACAATTATGTGAAGGATATATTACCATAAGAGGAGGACATAGAGTAGGGATAACAGGAACAGTTGTTGTAGAAAATGGAGAAATTATCAATATGAAATATATAACCAGTTTGAATTTCAGAATTGCTAGAGAAGTTCTAAATTGTAGTAATCGAATTATCGGACAAGTCATTGATACGAAAAATCAAAATATATTTAATACATTAATTGTTTCACCACCAGGAAAAGGAAAAACTACCATTCTGAGAGATCTAATTAGAAATTTGAGTAATGGAATTAATAGGATAAATTTTAAGGGAAAAACTTGTGGAGTGGTTGATGAAAGAGGAGAAATTGCGGCTATGTATAGGGGCATTCCACAAAATGATGTTGGGATTCGAACAGATATTATTGATAATGTATCAAAGGCAAAAGGAATTAAAATATTAATTAGGACAATGGCACCAGAAATTATTGCTTGTGATGAAATTGGGGGAAATGAAGATATACAAGCAATCGAAGAAGCGATGTTATCTGGTGTCAAAGGAATATTTACGATGCATGGAAAAACCATAGAAGATGTGCATAGCAATCCATATATCAAAAAATTAATTGATAAAAAAATCATTGAAAAAATTATTTTTATATAGCCATACAAAATGTTAAAAACAGAGAAAATATTAAAAAAATCCAGCTATTGTTCTAGAAGAAAAAGTACATGCATATAATATAAAGAAAAATATATTAAAATAAAAGGACAAGGTGTATGATATGCAGATAATTAAGTGTTTTATGTTGTTATTCGTATTTATTGGATCCAGTTACATTGGAAGATGTATAGCCAAAAAATATTCCTATCGATTAGAAGAATTAGAAGAAATGAAAAATATTTTAAACATTTTTAAATCAAAAATTAGATTTACATATGAACCCATTCCAGAAATATTTAGAGAAATTGCAAGTAACACAAAGGAAAATATAGGACAAATCTTTGAAAAAGCTGAAAAAAATATGAAAGATTTTAGTGCAGGAGAAGCTTGGGAGAAAGCCGTACAGACAAGTGAAACAAACCTTACAAATGAAGACTTACATGTAATGTTAATGCTTTCCAAAATGTTAGGACAAACAGATGTAGAAGGACAAATTAGCCAAATAGAGATTACAGAAAATTTTTTAGAAAAACAAATTAAAGAAGCCCAGCAAGAAAAAAACAAAAATGAAAAATTGTATCGTAAGCTTGGAACAACAATAGGACTAGCAATTGTCATTATTTTAATTTAAGAGAGAAAGCTTAAAACATAAACAGAATCATCTGATTTTTTTTAGCTAGATGTAAGCTTTGGGAAAGGAATGAGATAAAACATATGGATATCAATTTATTATTTAGGATAGCAGCGATAGGAATATTGGTTGCTGTATTACATCAAGTACTGGTAAGAGCAGGGAGAGAAGACCAAGCAATGATGACAACTTTAGCAGGATTAATTATTGTTTTGACCATGGTCATAAGAGAAATTAGTGATTTATTCGATACAGTCAGAACCATATTTGATCTGTAAATGAACTTTAGGGTAGTCCTTAAAGTTCGTAAATAATTTAAAGAAATAGTGAACTTTTAGAAATATTTCCAAAGTTCAAAAAAGGATAGATGGATGGAAATTATTAGAATTATAGGAATTGGATTAATTGCATTGATTATCATCATATTGCTAAAACAGTACAAGCCAGAATTTGCCATATATATTAGTTTACTAACAGGAGCACTCATATTACTTCTATTAACAGACCAATTAACAGGAATTGTGAATTTAATACAATCAATAGCAGGAAAGGCCAATATCAATAGTCAATTTTTATCTTTGCTAATTAAAATAACAGGAATTGCCTTTCTTTCAGAATTTGCAGTGAGTATATGTAAAGATTCGGGGGAAGGAGCCATTGCGAGTAAAATAGAGTTAGGAAGTAAAATTATCATCATTTCTATGTCCATACCTATCATATCTAGTTTGCTAGAAATCATATTGCAAATTTTGCCTTAGATGAATTTTGAAAATCATTCTAAAAGTATTACAGTTCAGTGTAAAATTGTAACCTAAAAGTTTATGAGTTTTACTTTTTATATAAATAATTAAAATTTATTATGTTTTATGAATAGAAAAATGAACTTTTAAGACTGTCCCTAAAGTTCTAAGGAGGCAAAGTGAAAAAATTTATATATAGTTTGATATCTGTCATTTTTCTTATAAATCTTATCATGCCAACATCAATTGCAAATGAAGAAGAAACTTTAAAAGAACAACAAGAAGAATTTGGAATTAATGAATTTATCGAACAAGCAGATGAATATTCAGGTGAATTTTTTGAAGATATCGATATAAATCAAATTCTTGAAAATGCAATAAAAGGAGAAGTGGATAACCAAACATTATGGAAAAAGGTACTTAGTTTATTAGGAGGAGAGCTTGTAGATGGATTAACCGTATTAGGAAGTATATTAGCGATTGTGGTGATACATAGTATCTTAAAATCTGTCAGTGAAAGCTTAGAAAATGATACCATCTCAAAATTGATTTACTATGTTCAATACATATTAATTGTTACGATTGTTATGATGAATTTTTCAGATATTGTACAAGTTGTAAAAGATACCTGTAATAATGCAATTGGGTTTATGAATATACTCATTCCATTATTAATTTCACTCATGATATATACAGGAAGTATTACAACAAGTGGTGTATTAGAGCCTATTATATTATTTTTAATCAATTTTATAGGAAACATTATACAAACTTTGATTATTCCAATCGTATTAATTTTTACAAGTTTGATTGTGATATCCAAAATTTCAGATAATGTGCAAATAGGCAAACTATCACAATTCTTAAAATCAGGAGTGGTGTGGTTTTTTGGAATTGTTCTTACCATTTTTGTAGCAGTTATTTCTTTAGAGGGGACACTTTCTAGTAGTGTAGATGGCATTACTGCTAAAACAACAAAAGCAGTTGTTAGTTCAGCAATACCAGTAGTAGGAAAAATTCTAGGTGATGCCGTAGATACTGTCTTAGGTTGTGGAATCATTTTAAAAAATGCAGTAGGGGTAATTGGAATCATCATTGTTATAGGAATTTGCATCATACCAATCTTAAAATTAGGAATCTTTACAATTGCTTATAAGTGCATGTCGGCAATTTGTGAACCAATTGCAGATAAAAATATAACCAGTTTATTAGACCAAATAGGAGATGTATATAAAATCTTTCTGGCAATTTTGTGTTCCGTATCGGTTATGTTGATTGTTGGCACAGCTTTAGTGGTTAAGGTATCCAATACAGGAATGATGTATAGATAGGGGAAGTTATGATAGAGTTTTTAAGTAGTTGGGCAAAAAGTTTAGGACTGGCCATTATTGTTATATCTATTTTAGAAATGCTATTACCAAATAATAAAACAAAAAAATATGTCAGAATGGTGTTTGGCTTATATATTATCTTTAATATTGTGTCACCATTTATAAAAAATAAAGATATATTAGATGTCAGTTCTTATGATATGAATGAATATATTGGTGATTATACAACCAATCAAACACAAGAAGAACAGAATTCTGTAGATAGTCAAATAGAAGAAATTTATATAAGAGAATTAGAAAAGGATATAACACGAAAAGTAGAAAAATTAGGATATCAGGTGACAACTTGTAATGTGTATGCAACATTATCTAGTGAAAATGAAGAAAATTATATAGAACAAATCGTTTTAACAGTTGAAAAAAATGAACAACAGGAAAACGACCAACAAGAAAAAGAAACAGAACAAACAGAAACTATTGAAGATAAATTGGTGGAAGAAATACAAAAAATAAAAACAGTAAATACCACAATCGGAAAAATCAATAAAACAGAGGAGGAACAAGAAGAAAATAAACAAAATATAAATAATAGTGATATTCAAAAGATAAAAAAATTCTTAAAAGAAGAATATGGAGTTGAGGAAAGATGTTTAAAGATAAATTAAAAGGGTTGATTAATCCAGAAGAAGGAAATAAAAACAATAAAAAGAAGATAGAAAATTTAATATTTTTTGTAGTCATATTAATTGTAACGATTATTATGATAAATATTATATGGAATGGAGACAAAAATAAAAGTAATAAGGAAATACAAAATGACACCTCAAAACAATTAGCCAATACGAATACATCTTCAATAGAAGTATCAAGTAATACTACGAGTGAATTAGAAATAAAATTAGAAGAAATCTTATCAAAAATTCAAGGAGTTGGAGAAGTAAAGGTATTTATCAATTATTCAGAATCAAATGAAATTATACCTATGTATAATCAAAATACAAAAACCAGTAATACAGAAGAAACAGATACATCAGGAGGAACAAGAAAAATAGAAAAAACCGATTCACAAAAAGAAATTATTTATGAAGAAAGTGATGGAGAAAAAACAGTCATTACACAAAAAGTAGTAGAACCCCAAATAGAAGGCGCGATTATTACAGCAAAAGGTGCAGGAAGTGCAGAAGTAAAAACCAGCATTATCCAAGCAGTAGAAGCCGTAACAGGACTAGCAACTCATAAAATACAAGTCTTTGAAATGGAACATTAGGGACGTGTCAAAATGACAGAAAAAATGAAAGGAAGGTAAAACTATGAAAATAATGAAAGGCTTATTAAAGAAAAATCAAGTAATTATTTATGTAATTGCCTTAATGTTAGTGACTGCTGGATATTTAAATTATACGACTAATACAGCAGAACAAGTATCAGCTCAGACGGCTATGGAAATGGAAGCAAATGATGATATGCAAATTGCTGATATTGGAGATGCTACATTGGTGAATAGTGAAGCAGTTAGTGAAAATCAAGTAGCAAAAGATACAACCGAAAATACTAGTAACACAAACGAAAAATCAACTGAAGAAGCAAACGGAGATACAACTCAAGAAACAAATGGAAATGTGACACAAGGCACTAACACAACAGGAAATAACACAGTAACACAAACAAGTGCAACAATCACAACAGATGAATATTTTACAAAGTCAAAATTAGAAAGAGATACCATGTATTCACAGATGATAGAAAGTTATGAAAAAGTACTAAATAGTAGTAATAGCTTAGAAACACAAAAACAAAGTGCAACAGAAGAAATCAAAAAAATAAATGATACGAAAAACAGTATTATGATATGTGAAAATTTAATTAGTACAAAAGGATTTACCAATAATATTGTTTTTGTGAATGGAGATAGTATTAGTGTCATTATTGGAGTAGAACAATTACAACAAGAAGAAGTCGCACAGATACAAAATATTATTTCTAGAGAATTACACGCAGAAATTGAAAATATACATATATCAACAAAATAAAAAAATAGCTTAAGAATATTTTATTTATAATTTAATATTCCTAAGCTATTTTATTAGCCATCATTCTTATGTATTCACCTAATTCTTCATCTGTTAATTCTAATTCTAAAATTAGATTTTTTAAAACATCTCTTCTAGGTAAATCTTCTTCATTATCAATTCGTATATATTGTCTTAAACTAATTCCTAGTATTTCAGACATTTTTTCTTGTGTATATTTTTTCGCCTTTCTTTTTTCTTTTATCATAACATCACCTTAAACGAATGTTTAAAATAATTATTGCACAAAAAAAATATGAATTGTATTGACATTTAATGTCATTTGAATTCTGACCACCTGTACTAGCTTGAAAAAAATAGAAAAAGAATATATAATATTAAGGTATAAATGTAGTTGAATGAGAAAAGTAAAGAAAAATTCTCGAAAAGCGAGATTTATCTAGAAAATGAAGAAAATATAAAAATAAATTTATCTTTCATAGGAGGAATTTTCATGTTAAAAAAAGTATTAATTGCCAATAGAGGAGAAATTGCAGTCAGAATTATCAGAGCATGTAGAGAAATGGGAATTAGAACAGTAGCCATTTATTCAGAAGCAGATAAAAATGCCTTACATGTACAATTAGCAGATGAAGCTATTTGTGTAGGACCAGCACCATCTAATAAAAGTTATTTAAATGTAAAAGCCATATTAGAAGCAGCGTGTTTAACAGGAGCAGACAGTATTCATCCAGGATTTGGATTCTTATCAGAAAATCCAAATTTTGCAAAAATTTGTCAAGAAACAGGAATCAAATTTATTGGACCAGACTATAAACTAATCGAATTGTTAGGAAATAAATCAAGAGCAAAAGAAACGATGAAAAGAGCAGGCGTTCCAGTTGTCCCTGGTTCAGATGGATTAATCTATTCAAAAGAACAAGCAGTCAATTTAGCAGAACAAATCAAATATCCTGTTATGTTAAAAGCATCAGCAGGTGGTGGTGGAAGAGGCATTAGAGTTGCCTATTCTAAAGAAGAAATAGAAAAAGAATATGATATTGTTAAACAAGAAGCAAAAGTATCTTTTAATGATGATAGCCTATACTTAGAAAAATTTGTAGAAAATCCAAGACATGTAGAAATTCAAATATTAGCAGATGAGCACGGAAACTGTATCCATTTAGGAGAAAGAGATTGTTCAGTACAAAGAAGAAATCAAAAAGTATTAGAAGAAACACCAAGTGGTATACTAGATGAAGAAACTAGAAAGAAAATGGGAGAAGTAGCAGTAAAGGCAGTAAAAGAAATTGGATATTCTAATGCAGGAACCATTGAATTTTTAGTTGACAAAAATAAAGATTTCTATTTTATGGAGATGAATACAAGAGTACAAGTAGAACATCCTGTAACAGAAATGGTAACAGGAGTAGATATCATAAAAGAACAAATCAAAATTGCAAGTGGAAAAGAATTAACCTATAAACAAGAAGATATCAAATTCAATGGACATTCAATGGAAGTAAGAATTAATGCAGAAAATCCAGATAAAAACTTTATGCCATGTCCAGGAACGATAACAGGATTACATATTCCAGGAGGAAATGGTGTAAGAGTAGATACTGCTATATATAGTGGATATACTGTTCCACCTACATATGATTCTATGCTAGCAAAATTGATTGTTCATGGAAAAAATAGAGAAGAATCAATTGCGAAAATGAAAAGTGCTGTAGCAGAATTTGTTGTAGAAGGAATCACAACAAACATAGACTTTTTATTAAAGATATTGGAAAATGAAAACTTTAAAACAAACAATTATGATACATCTTTTATTAAAAAAGAATTTAATATGTAAAAAATGTCGCATAGAGATCGTTTGTCTATGCGACAAAAATTTTTTCTTTTGACTACTTATCCTAGTTGAAATAAATTGAAAATACATATATAATAACAAGGATATTAAAGGAGGGAAATACCTTGGTAATCGATAAAGTAAAAAAGGTAAATGAAAAAGAAGAAAAAAGAGTCAAAAATGAAAAAGCTTCAGATATGATGATTGGCAAATGGGTAAAATGTGACAATTGTAAAGAAATTCTTTATAAAGATGATTTGCATCAAAATCTTAGTGTATGTCCAAATTGTGGTAAACATTTTAGATTATCATCAAGAAGAAGAATCAAGCAAATTGCAGATGAAGGAACCTTTAAAGAAATTGGTGGAGACATTGTAACAAAAGATCCTTTAAATTTTAAAGGATATATGAAAAAAGTAGAAATGTTAAAAGAAAAAACAAAAATCGAAGAAGCAGTAAAATGTGGTATATGTGAAATAGAAGGAGAAAAAACAGTTCTTGCTGTCATGGATGGAAACTTTTTAATGGGAAGTATGGGATCTGCAGTAGGAGAAAGAATTACACTCGCAATTGAAACAGCAGCTAAAAAGAAATTACCATTAGTCATATTTTGTGTATCAGGTGGTGCCAGAATGCAAGAAGGAATGATATCTTTAATGCAAATGGCAAAAACATCAAGTGCACTTACAAAATTAGATAAAGCAGGACAATTATATATTTCTGTATTAACAGATCCAACAACAGGAGGTGTAACAGCAAGTTTTGCAAGTCTAGGAGATATTATCTTAGCAGAACCACATGCATTAATTGGATTTGCAGGACCAAGAGTTATAGAACAAACAATTAATCAAAAATTACCAGAAGGATTCCAAAGTTCAGAATTTTTATTAGAGCATGGATTTATTGATAAAATTGTAGAAAGAAAAGATATGAAATCAACAATTGCAAAATTAATCAGGCTACACAAGCAAAAATAGTAGAATGTATAAATAAAAGTAAACGGTAAATCACAAGGGGAGGGGACATTCCTTAAACTAAGTGGAATGACCAAATGGTAAGGTGTGTCCCCTGACAGACTAGAAAAAAGGAGGAAGAAACATGGCGAAAGTAACAGCATGGGATAGAGTAATGTTAGCAAGAAAAATGGATAGACCGAAAGCATTAGATTATATCAATGGACTATTTGATGATTTTATAGAATTACATGGTGACAGAAATTTTGGAGATGATAAAGCAATTGTTGGAGGAATTGCAACATTTGATGGTATGCCAGTCACTGTAATCGGAGAACAAAAAGGAAAAAAAGCAAAAGAAAATATGGAAAGAAATTTTGGTATGCCAAACCCAGAGGGATATAGAAAAGCATTACGATTAATGAAACAAGCAGAAAAGTTTCATAGACCAATTATCACATTTATTGATACACCTGGTGCATATCCTGGAATGGGAGCAGAAGAAAGAGGTCAAGGAGAAGCGATTGCTAGAAACTTATTTGAAATGTCAAAACTAGAAGTGCCAATCATCTGTATTGTTATTGGAGAAGGTTCAAGTGGTGGTGCATTAGCAATTGCTGTAGGAGATAGAATTGCTATGCTAGAAAATGCAGTATATTCTATTTTGTCACCAGAAGGATTTGCTAGTATTTTGTATAAAGATTCAAGTAAAGCAAAAGAAGCAGCGGGGGATATGAAGGCTACTGCGAAAGACTTAAAAGATTTTGGAATCATAGATAAAATCATAAAAGAACCAGAAGGTGGTGCACAGGAAGATATTGAAATGGTTCTAAAAGAGTTAAAATCATATATCCAAAAAAGTTTAAAAGAACTACGCACATTATCTAAAAAAGAATTAGTAGAAAATCGATATGAAAAATTCAGAACAATGTGTTAAGATAAATACAAAATGTAATAAACATATATAAAAAGTAAATAAGGGAGGAATTTAAAATGTTATTAGAAGGTAAAAAAGTAGTGATTATGGGAGTAAGAAACAAATGGAGTATTGCATGGGGAGCAGTACAATCAGCTTATGAGCAAGGAGCAGAAATTATTTGTACTTGTTCAGGTGACAGTGTAGAAAAAGTAAAAGACTTAGTAAAAGATATGGAAAGAGTAAGTGTTTATGAATGTAATGATGTAAGTAAAGATGAAGATATAGATAAATGTCTAGAAGAAATTAAAAAAGATCATGGAAAGATAGATGGGTTATTACATGCGATTGCACATGCAAATACAGAAGATTTAAGAAATGACTTTATCTTAACATCAAGAGATGGTTATGCACATGCACAAGATGTAAGTGCTTATTCATTGGTAGCTATTGTTAGAATGGCAAGAGAAAAAGAAATGTTAAATGAAGGTGCAAGCATTGTTGCATATACATATTATGGTTCTGAAAAAGCAATTGAAGGATATAATGTTATGGGGGTTGCAAAAGCAGCATTAGAAGCAAGTATCAGATATTTAGCAAGAGATTTAGGAAAAGATGGATATAGAATTAATGGGATTTCAGCAGGACCAATTAAAACATTATCAGCTAAAGGAATCAAAGATTTTGGCTCAATATTAGATATTGTTGAAGAAAGAGCACCATTACATAAAAACGTTACGATTAATCAAGTTGGAAATGCTACAGCATTTTTATTTAGTGATATGTCAAATGCCATTACTGGAGAAATTATTCATGTAGATAATGGTTTCTCAACTGTTGGTGTATAATTTAATTGCCATTTGAAAATTTAACAATTTCAACAAAGAAAATTACTTTATATCGAAAGGGTATAAAGTAATTTTTGTTTTTATATATACTTTTTTTAATTATAGTGTTATAATTTTTAGTAAATAAAGAAATGTATAACGAATTACATATCTAATATGATAAATTAAGGAGTAATTTGACTTGAAAAATAAAAAGATTTTAAAAAGAATAGCTATTATTTTATCAATAATATTAATACTTCTAGATATATGTTTATATATAAAAATGCAATCTACTTGGTCAGAGATTGGTTCTAACCATCATCCATATGAAAATGCAGGTTTAATAATAGGAGGATTATTCAGATGGGGTGTACTAATATGGGCAATTTTATTAATACCAATAGTTTGGTTAGAGTATTTATTAACAAGTTTATTCATAAAAATATATAATAAATTTGAAGGCTTAAAGAGAATATTTTTGTGCTTAATAACATTAGTCATAATAGCAATAATGTTAATTTTATTTATTAGAATAATATTGCTAATTATTATGACATTAATACAGTAAGTTATAAATCTTAACAAAAGAATAAATATATGGAAATGGGGAAAAGAAATGGTATTATTAAAAATATTGGCAGGATTAATTATTTATATATTGATTTGTGTAATCATTGGATTCATAAAATTTAAAGAAAAACCAAAAAAATATATCATGTCTACATTATCTGTTATATTTAATGGTTTTATGGGATTTATGGATACCATATTTTTTATATTATTTTATATGTTTTTTTCAAACCATCCTAAGGGAAGTGCATATTATGTGCCAGAAAGTGAAGAAGGTTTTAATGCCATGATAGGAATATTTCTTCTAATTGTCTATTTATTAATATTACTACCGATTAATATATATATGAAACGAAAAGGAAAAATTAGCACAAAAGTATATATAATAATGAGTGTATTAGCAACATTAGTAGGATTAGGATTTTATTGGGTTTGGGTAGGAACACAATTTACAAAGATATTTTAATGGAGTAACTATCTATATTAATCATAGAAAATTCATAAAATAGTCAAAAATCACTTGAAAAATCTAAAAAACATGATATAATAATGAACATAATATAGAAAAACAATAGTCAGGACACGATAAATAGCATAATATCTTAAAGAGAGCCAAAGGTAGCTGTGAATTTGGTAAGTAAACTCTATTTATTATCCCCTAACTGTTACTAAACTGAAATAGAAGTAAGTATAGTCGTAAATCTGCGTTAAAGATAATTGAGAGAACTAATTAAAATGAGAATTAATTGGTTAAAATAGGTGGTACCGCGGAAAGTAAAGCTATTTCGTCCTAATATGCAAACATATGCATGTTAGGGATTTTTTTATTTATAGGAAACAATATAAAACTTTAAGTTACTTAGGCTCAAAGTGAAAATAAATATTAAAATGTTATTTTCAAAAGAAAAGGAATGATAAAAGAAAATGAAATTAATGAAGGTTAGATGGATAATTTTAATAATAATAGCGATAGTACTAGGAATTTTAATTGTAATCAATATAATTGAGTGTATTAATAACCAAAATTTTTTGAAGTTACACATTAATCAGATTGAAGAAGACATGATAACAAATGAAGAAGCACAAAAATTTAATATGAAATTTTATCAATACTTATATCAAGATAGAGATAGAGAAAGAATATATTGTTTCATACGTGACAAACATAAAGTAAATGGTTTAATTAAAACAGTAATAAAAAGCAACAAAAATAATGATGAACATCATGTTACAATACAATATAATGATATAAATGGTAAGCTTATACAGGTTGATACTGATGATAATTATCGTGAAATATATGATATTGATACATTTGAAAGGTGTAATATATATTTTGAATATGATGAACTAGGTTATATTACTTTTATTAAGATTATGATATCAGGGGATGCCATGTGATATATAAATTAATTAAACAAGTACAATTAAAATTAAAAATATAATTAAAAAAGGGAGGAATTTGTATGTACAAAAAAGTAGAATTGCAAAATGGTTTTGTCGGAATGGAAAATGATGTTGCCAAAATGTGGAAGGACAAAGACATCATAAAGAAAAGCCTTAATGGAAATCAAGGAAAAAGATATTTTACCTTTTATGATGGACCTCCAACAGCAAATGGAAAACCACATGTAGGACATATTGAAACAAGAGTTATGAAAGACTTAATTCCAAGATATAAAGTCATGAAAGGATACAGAGTTATTAGAAAAGCTGGTTGGGATACACATGGATTACCAGTAGAACTAGAAATAGAGAAAAAATTAGGTATTTCAGGAAAACAACAAATCGAAGAATATGGTGTAGAAAAATTCGTAAAACAATGTAAAGAAAGCGTTTTTGAATATGTTCACCTATGGGAAGAAATGACAAACAAAGTTGGATTCTGGGTAGATATGGATGATCCATATGTAACTTATCATAATGAATATATTGAATCTGTATGGTGGGCTTTAAAACAAATGTGGGAAAAGGGTTTACTTTATGAAGGACATAAAGTTATGCCATATTGTCCAAGATGTGGAACAGCTTTATCATCACACGAAGTAGCACAAGGATATAAAGATGTAAAAGATTTAACATGTGTAGCTAAATTTAAGGTAGCTGATGGACAAAACTTTGATAAAGACACATATATCTTAGCATGGACAACCACTCCATGGACATTACCATCAAACTTAGCATTATGTGTTAATAAATCATATGAATATGCTGAAGTAAAAGCAAATATTGGAACAGATGATGAACCAGTATATGAAAACTATATTTTAGCAAAAGATTTACTAGAAACTGTATTAAAAGAAACACCATATGATGTTGTAAAAACATTTAAAGGTGAAGAATTATTAGGTACAAAATATGAAAGATTAATGCCATTTGGAAAAGTAGAAGGAAAAGCATTTGAAGTGATTCATGGAGACTATGTAACCTTAACAGATGGTACAGGTATTGTTCATATTGCACCTGCTTATGGTGAAGATGATAGCTATGTTGCAAAACAAAATGGTATTACATTTATCAATCTAGTAGACAAAGAAGGAAAATTCGTAAAAGAAGTAGAACCATGGGCTGGAAGATTTGTAAGAGACTGTAATGAAGATATTTGTAAATGGTTAAAACAAGAAAATAAATTATTCAGCAAAGAAAAACATATGCACTCATATCCACATTGCTGGAGATGTGATACACCACTTTTATATTATCCAAAAGAAAGTTGGTTTGTTGCTATGAGTAAACTAAGAGATGAATTAGTTGAAAATAACAGCAAGGTAAATTGGTATCCAGAAACCATTAAAACAGGAAGATTTGGAAAATTCCTAGAAAATGTTATTGACTGGGGAATTTCAAGAGATAGATATTGGGGAACACCACTACCAATCTGGACTTGTGAAGATGAAAATTGTGGACATCAAGAATGTATTGGTTCTATTGCAGAACTAAAAGAAAAAGGAATTGATGTACCAGATGATATAGAATTGCACAAACCATATATTGATAATGTA
>CAMLYR010000007.1 GCA_946491915.1 uncultured Clostridium sp. | reverse complement strand
GGGTGAAATATTCGTTTCTAAACTTTTAAAGTGATTTTATCATAAATTAAATACATTATAAAGAAGATATAGTTGAAATATTATGTAAATTATGATATAATGTCGAAAAAATATTCAAGAAATAATTATTTAAGAAAGAGGAGAAAATATGAGAATATTTGCATTTAAAGATGAAGAAACAAATAAAATATGGGCGATTACAAGTAAAATGTGGTCAGAAAAACAAGAAGTATTTAATACACAAATTAACGGGGCAAAGAAACAAGCATTAGTAACAGTGGTATATGAAGAGGGTGCAGAATTAAACAAAGTTATCATGGGAGATAAATATATACAAATTGCAGGTGCACATGCTTTAAATCCAAATACAGGTGCAAAAAACTGGAATGATTGTTATGTTGTTGTAGGAGACAGGGTATTACCAAAAAAAATGGTAGAAAAAAAGAGAGGCCATACACTTAACGAAGCAATTGAGAGTATTTTTTTACAGGAAAGATTAGAGGATCTAGTAAAAAATAAATATGTGAAAGGATTTCCTAAAGAAGTTGAAGAAAATATAGATTCAGAGGAATATAGAAAAGAATTGGAAAATTATTACCAGACAAGTATTTTAATATTAAAACGAAAACAGCCATCAAACATTAATTTTGAAGATAATCAACAATTAAATGCAATCAGTAGAGGTTGTATAGCAGAAATTAGACAAATTGAAAAAGAAATTGGAGAACAGGATGAAAAGTTGTCAGCAGAGAAAGTGAATGAAATGCTACAAGAAAAAGAGAAAAAAGTAGAAAGAGCGAAACAAATAGCAGAAGAATTAGCATCATTGGCAGAAGAATTAGGAAAAAATCCACAAGAATTTTTTAAAGGGGAATAAATGAAAATAGAAGAAAAAGATATAAAGGAATTGGAAGAATCATTGAACCATTATACAGAAATAAAAATTAAATTTATACGTACAATGAATCAATATACGGAAAAAGAAAGAGAAATGTTTTGGGAAAAATTTTATGAACGAAAATTAAATATATTATTAAATATTTTATACTATAATTACATCCAAAACAATTTGACTACATATACAAATCCATTTCTTAAAATTTCAAAAGAAGAAGTAAAAAAATATAGAGAAATTATATGTATAGAATTAAGTAAGATGAATATTGACAAAATTGCATCAGAAAATATGTTATTAAAACAATATGAAGAATTAAAAAATAAAATCAAAATCCAAAAAAAAGATTTTATTTATGATAAGGAATTTTGGAATTTATTTATGGATTTTTATAGTATATACAAAGATTAACTATTATGCTTTTTATGTATTTCAATCTACATTTTAAGATTAAATGTAGGAGATAGATTAAAATTAGTAGGTGCATCTATTGAAGCTATTACATATGAAAAAGCAAGAATTGATATTGAGAAAATAGACTAAAAGGTCTAAAAAATAATTTGCACTAAGTAGATAAGTTTGGTATAATATAGCGATAAAAAAATATTAGGAGGTTTGACAAAATGAACAAACGGAAGGCAATAGGAATTAGTGCAGGAATGATGGTTGTAGGAATTATAGTAGGCATTTGTATAACGATGTTTATTGTAAAAACGAATCCTAGGCAAGAATATGAAGACAGGAAACGATATGGAACACTGTTGGAATATGAAGAAGCATTAAGCCAGGCCGAACAAGAAAATGATGCATTAGAACAAGAAAAAGAAGGAATAGAGCAGGAAAACGAATCTTTAGAACAAGAAAATGATGCATTACAGAAGGAAAAACAACCATACGCTGAAAATGCATATAATCTTGGTAAAGCTGAATGTATTGCATTGAGTATCATGAAGCCTGAGGAGGCTGCTGAGATTCAGAAAGAAATTCAGCAGATAATAACTTCTAATCTCACATTAGAAGAACAAAAAAAGAAAATTGATGAGATCTTCCAAACACTACAGGAATATATTGCCAACAAAGGAGAAACAAGGGATAATAGTAATATGGACTTGTGAAAATCGAAAAAAGAGGTACATCTTTTAACAAGATGTGCCTCTTTTTCTGTATAAAGTGAAAAAATATGGAAATACTGAAAATAAATACATAAGAAACTAAGGAGGTACAAATGGAAGATATCGATTTAAAAAATATGGTGATTTTAAAAAATTTACCATCCAATATCGTGAAAGAAGCATATGTGGTTTTTAAATCTAATAAAATGATAAAAAAGTTTCAAAAGATAAATAAAAATATGGAAAAAAAACAAATAAATAGAGACACAGAAGATAGTCAATATGCTATAAAAGAAGCAGAAATGTTAGTATCAGAATATATAGAAAGAGTAGAAAAATCTGAAAAAGAAGTGATTTTAAACTCTAAAATTAATAAAAAACTAAAAAAATATGCATATATAGCAAGTATTATTATGATTTTACAATTTATATTATTGATTATCAAATAGGCATAAAACACCTTTTCCAAACATATAGTTAAACAAGAAACCAAGGAAGAGGTGTTTTTATATGGAAAGGACAATGACAGTAGAAGAAAGAATTAGACGAGCTGAGGAAATTTATGAACGTAGAAAAAGAAATGAAGGACTAACTGTTGTTCACGATGAAAAAGATAAAAAAGAAAAACATGAAAAAAAGGACATAAAGTTATTAAGAAAAATGATTATTCAACTGATAGTATGTATATGTATTTATTTAGTCATATATACCATACAAAATAAGCAATATATTTTTTCAGAAGATTTCATTAATAAAGTAAATGAAATTATATCTTATGATATTGATTTTGGAAAACTATATGAGGATACCAAAAATTATTTGATGGGAATTTTTAATAAAGAAAACCAAAATGAAAATGAAAATCAAGAAAGTAATGATGAAAATGTAACACAAAATACAGAAATGAATAATGGAATAGGAGGTGCGGTAGAGCAAAGCACAGAAGGAAATGAGCAAGTAGAAGAAAATCAGAGTTTATCTCAAGAAGAACAAGATATTCTAAATGTGAAAAATACAACCAGTTTTATAAAACCAGTAGAAGGAACGATTAGTTCTATATATGGCTATAGAGAAACGGCAACAGGAACAGTCCCCAAAGATCATACAGGAACAGATATAGCAGCAGTGCTAGGAACCAAAATAAAATCAGCAACTGATGGACAGGTGGTCCTGGCTTCAGAGGAGGGGGATTATGGAAAACATATAAAAGTACAAATAGGAGAAGTCAGTATTATTTATGCACATTGTAACGCTTTATATGTAAAAGAAGGGGATATGGTTACACAAGGACAAGAGATAGCAGAAGTAGGGTCTACTGGAAATTCAACAGGTCCACATTTACATTTTGAAATTCGAATATCGGAAAGGACTGTTGATCCACAAAAGATTTTAGAATTATAAAGGAGAAGAGATGAAATTTAGAATTGATTTAAAAATATTTATACTTGCCATATTGTTCTTTATAACCAATCAAATAAAAATATATGCGATGATCATGTTATTTGCTATTATTCACGAATTTGGACATTTATTTGCTGGGATTTTATTAGGTATGAAACCAACGAAAATAGAAATAAAACCATTTGGTGTATCCATCAATTTTGATATTAACAGAAAGGATTATAATATAAAAATAAAAAAGGGAAATCTTTTAGAAATTAAAAAAATATTTGTAGCATTAGCAGGACCAGTAACAAATGTATTCATAATCATTATTTTTATGGTATATAATCATTTTAACCTGAATGAATATGATAAACTAATTATCATATTTTCAAATATAACATTGATTATCTTCAACATATTACCAATATATCCATTAGATGGTGGAAGAATATTAAAAGGTATTATCTATATTTTTAAGGGAAAACAGACTGCTGAAAAATACATATATGGAATATCTTATACAACTTTGATTATTATAACAATCATGAGTAGTATAGCAATATTATACTTAAAAAACATTGCAATATTTTTAGTCATTATTTTCTTATGGGGATTGCAAATAAAAGAACAAAGGATATATAGAAATCGAAAAATATTATATGACATGATACAACAAGAAATGAGTAAATGTGATTATGAAAATATAGATATTCCGATTGAAAATAAAGTGAATTGATAGTATATTATTCTGAAGAATGTTGGAGGTAAATGCAAATGATAAAAAAAGATAAAGGGGTTACACTGATTTCATTGTCAATAGCAGTTATTATTATATTAACTATAACAGGAATGATACTGTATTCTGCAAAAGACAATATTTATATAAGAAATTTAACCAATATGCAAACTGATATAGAAAATTTAAGAGACAAGATATCGGCATATTATTCAGAATATGGTGATATACCGGCTAAAACAGAATATCCGGATATTACGAATTTGGAAAATGCAGGAGTCATAGGAGCAAATGATACTGGAAAATTTTATATTATAGAATTAGAAAAAATAGAGGGATTAACTTTAAATTATGGAGAAGATTATGAAACATATAAAGCAAATGGATATAAATACACATCTAATCTAACAGATATTTATATTATAAATGGAGATAGTCATAACATCTTTTACGTAGAAGGGATTAGCGTTAAAGAAAAAGATACAACGCAAATCTATTATACAGATTATATCAAAGGTGATCAAGAAAGAGTAGAATTAAAAAATAGATAAGAAGAAAAATGACTTATGAGGGATTGGTTACAAAAAGATATAATATACAATGATTGCTGAAATACTGAGCAAATACTATTAAAGAACAAAGTCTAAATAGTATTTGTTTATTTTTTTTGAAAGGGAAAAGCGATTTTCCTTAATTGTGCATATGTGTATTTCCGTAGGAAATATGGAATATAATCTTTATGTAATAAAATTGTAATATTTTAGCAATCTTTTTGTAATTTTAGCAACAAATATCATTGACAATTAATGGATTTCGTTATATGATATACACATCAAAATATGTGTTTTTAAATCCTAAGGAGGAGAATTATGGGAGAAGTAATTGTTATCACATCAGGAAAAGGTGGAGTAGGAAAAACAACAACAACAGCAAATTTAGGTTCTAGTTTAGCATTAGAAGGAAAAAAAGTTGTACTAATTGATACAGATATAGGATTACGTAATTTAGATGTTGTTATGGGATTAGAAAATAGAATTGTATATGACATCGTCGATGTTGTGGAAGAAAAATGTAAATTAAGACAAGCATTAATAAAAGATAAAAGATTTAAAGAATTATACCTATTACCAGCAGCCCAAACAAGAGATAAAAGCGCAGTAAATGAAGAACAAATGAGAAACCTAGTAGGCAAATTAAAGGAAGAATTTGACTACATATTAATAGATTGTCCAGCAGGAATAGAGCAAGGCTTTAAAAATGCTATTGCTGGAGCAGACAGAGCAATCGTTGTTACAACAGCAGAAATATCTGCTATAAGAGATGCAGATAGAATTATAGGACTTTTAGAATCGTCTGATATCAAAAATCCAGAATTGGTTATCAATAGAATAAGACCTAATATGGTAAGAAAAGGTGAAATGATGGATGTGGATGATATTGTGGATTTATTATCCATCGATTTAATTGGTGTTGTACCAGATGATGAATATATCATTACACAAACTAATAAAGGAGAGCCTGTTATCCAAAATAGAAGAGCACCATCAGGAAAAGCATATATCGAAATTGCAAAAAGAGTTTTAGGTGAAAAAATTGAAGTAACAATTCCAGGAAGAGAAAAAGGTTTTTTTGCCAAATTAAAAAGATTATTTAAAAAATCATAATAAAACAAAGGTCGGAGGGAAAGTTAAGAATGTTTGAAAGCATAATGAAATTCTTTAACAAATTAAAAAAGAAAGAAGAAAAAATAGCTCCACATTCAAAAGAGGCTGCAAAGGAAAGACTACATTTGGTTCTTATGCAAGATAGAGCAAATGTTTCTGCAGACTTCTTAGAGCTAATGAAACAAGAAATAATAGAAGTAATTAAAAAATATATAGATATAGATGAAGGAGCAATAGATGTAAGATTAACGAATAAAGAAAATGAAGATGGTACGAATGGGGCTCCAGCTTTATATGCGAATATTCCTATATTAAATATAAAAAATGAAGCAAGAAAAATGGAAAAAAAGAAAGAAGAGATAAAGGATAATCAACAAGAAGAAACAAAAAATCAAAAAGGAGAAAATGAAAAAGAGGACAAACAAAATGAACAGAAAGAAATAGAAACCAAAAAACAAGATAATAAAACAGAAGAACAAAGTTCAAATTCTGAAACGAAAAAAGAGAAAATAGAAAATAAGGAAGAAAATAAGGAAGCAAATCAAGAAGAAAATAAAAACGAAAATCAAGAAACTGATAAAACAGAAGATATAGATTCAGAAAATAAAGAAAAAGTTGCAGAAAAAGACACAAAAGAAGAATTAAATCAAAAAAAATAATAGAAAAAGAGTGATTTAATGAGAAAAAGAGAATTAAAAAATATGGAGTGGGGAATCTTAATTACTGCAATTATTCTGTGTATTATAGGAATAGTTGCATTATTTTCTGCCACGCAAGAAACTGAATATGAAGAATTTACAAAACAAATCATATGGTTTGTTGTTAGTTTGATAGCTATGGTAATTGTTATGTTTATAGATTATAACTTGTTGTTAAAAGCATCACCAGTATTATATGGCATATTTATTGTACTATTAATAGGGGTATTATTTACCTCTCCTATTAATGGAGCAACAAGTTGGTATAATATATTGGGATTTTCATTTCAACCAGGAGAATTTGATAAAGTATTTGTGATTTTATTTTTAACATATACGATTATAAAAATTCAACGAAAAGGACAAGATGAAATTAATAGAATAGCAAAATTACCAATTGCATTAGCAGTTGTAGGTGTACCAATCTTATTAATTGTAATGCAACCTGATTATGGAACAGCACTAGCCTATATTGTAGCAATGGCATTAATGTTATTTTCGGCAGGTTTAGACAAAAAATATATTATAGGAACCATTTTATTAATTGTAATTGCAGTTCCTTTGCTATATAATTTTGTATTGCCAGAACATGCCAAAACAAGAATTGATGTATTCTTAAATCCAGAATCAGACCCTAGAGGGGCTGGATATAATATCATTCAATCTAAAATTGCCATAGGTTCAGGTGGATTAACAGGAATGGGAATTTTAAAAGGAAATCAAACACAACTAGGATTTTTATATCCTAAAACAACAGACTTTATTTATTCTGTTATTGGAGAAGAAATGGGATTTATTGTAGCAGGTGGTATTATTTTGCTATATGTATATTTAATAACCAAATGTATTTATATTGCCAAAACGGCAAAAGATAAAGCAGGTTCGTTAATTGCCATTGGGATTACAGGAATATTTTTATTCCATGTACTAGAAAATATAGGAATGGTTATGGGATTATTACCAATAACAGGTGTACCACTACCTTTTATTAGTTATGGAGGAAGTTCTTTGATTACAAACTTTATCTGTATTGGACTATTATTAAATATTAGTGGTAAAAGACAAAAAACAATATTTGTACAATAAACAGAATAACCGTTCAGTGTAAACGATTTTGTATTATTTTTTGGATAAATGACGAATGTGATTGGAGTGCTTGTAGCCTTTCTTAATAGAAAAGAAATGAGGAAGCGCGATACAGCGAGAGGCTCGTTTCTTTTATAATTAGAAAGGCTAGAGCACGTATTGAGCCGAGGAATTTATCCAAAAAATAATACAAAATCGTCTACGCTGAACGGTATTAAATATATAGTTATCTCTTGTTAGTTAGATGAAAATACATATGTTTTATAAGGAGAAATGATGAGTTATATAAAAAAATTAAGGATAGGAAATGTAGAATTAGAGAATAATTTAATATTAGCGCCCATGGCAGGTGTCACCAATAGACCGTTTCGAATGATATGTAAAGAATTTGGAGCAGGGATGGTTTGTACAGAAATGGCAAGTGCGAGAGCTATGTTTCATAATGATTTAAAAACCAAAAGATTGCTAAATACAGATGGAGAAAAAAGACCAATTAGTATGCAGATTTTTGGAAGTGATGAAGAATCCATGGCATATGCAGCAGAACAAGTAAGCAAAATTGCAGATATTGTAGATATTAATATGGGATGCCCAGCACCAAAGGTAGTCAAAAATGGTGATGGTAGTAAATTACTATTAGATTTAGAAAAGGCAGAAAGTATTTTAAAAACAGTTATTCAACATTCAAAAGTACCAGTTACATTAAAAATTAGGAAAGGATGGGATAAGGAAAATATAGTTGCTGTGGAGATTGCTAAAATTGCAGAGGCAGTTGGAATATCTGCAATAACCATACATGGAAGAACAAGAAGTGAATTTTATACAGGAAAAGCTGATTTAGATATCATAAAACAAGTAAAAGAGAGTGTGCATATTCCCGTTATTGGAAATGGGGATGTGGTAGATGGTGAATCAGCAAAAAGAATGTTTGAATATACTGGCGTAGACGGTATTATGATTGGAAGAGGAACGTTTGGTAGACCATGGATATTTAGAGAAATAATGGAATATCTAGAAACTGGTAAGAAAATGGCAGAACCGACTAATGACGAAAAGTTGGCAATTATAAAAAAACATATAGAGTTAGCAGTAGAAGAAAAAGGAGAAATAGCTGTTAAGGAGCTTCGAAAACATATTGCATGGTATACCAAAAATCTTAAAAATTCAAGTGAATTTAGAAATTCTATTAATAAAATAGAAACAAAAGAGGATTTAATTCATAAAATAGAAGAATATTTTAAAAGTCTCTAGAATAAGATGTAGCAAAGATACGTACTTGTTTTATTAGGAGGCTTTTTTTGAATAAAAATAAGATATTGAAAAAAACAATCATCATAATTAGTTTAATTGTCATTTCTTTTGCTATATTTTTTTATATAACAAAGAGTAAAAAAATAAAAATTGGAAATAATAGTAGTAGTCAAGAAATTATTGAAAATATTTTAAATATTAGTTCATATGAAAGCATTATAGAGATAGAAGTTAATAGCAATAAAAATGTCAATAGATATGTTATAAAACAAAAGTATGCACCAGATATATCAGAACAAGAAGTATTAGATCCAGAAAATATACGAGGGATAAAAATTACAAAAACAGAAAATGAATTAAACGTAGAAAATACCAACTTAAATATTTCAAAAATATATAGTAACTATCCATATATGACAAATAATTGTATGGATTTAAATACATTTATAGAAACATATAAACAAAATGGCAAAAGAGAATATGAAGAAAAAGATAATGAAATCATATTAGAAACAGAAAACAAAGAAAACCCATATACAAAATATAGAATATTATATATCAGCAAAGAAACAGGAAAACCTACTAAAATGGAAATAAAAGACAATAGCAAAAAAACATTAATTTACATATTATATAAAGAAGTAAAGTTTCAATAAAAAACTTTACATGGCTAATATTTAAAATAAAACACATACTTGATAATACAACAATATTGGGAGTGAAAGAAATGGTAATAAAAAGAGGAGATATGTTTTATGCAGATTTAAGCCCAGTGGTAGGTTCAGAACAAGGAGGAATTAGACCTGTACTCATTATACAAAATGATTTAGGAAACAAATATAGTCCTACAGTGATTGCAGCGGCTATTACTTCACAAACAGGAAAAAATAAATTACCAACACATATAGAAATTGATTCAGAAAGTTGTGGATTAAAAAATAATTCAGTCGTTTTAACAGAACAAATACGAACAATAGATAAAAGCCGTTTAAAGGAAAAGATAGGTCATATAGATGATGAAAAAATCATTAATCAGGTAAATAATGCATTAGGTGTGAGCTTTGGGCTAGAAGAATAAGAACCTTGTTGTTTCTGATAACAAGAAAAGAAGAAAAGAGGATTTTATTTTGTTTAAATCCTCTTTTCTATGGAAAAAATTGTTTTTTTACTATATGTAAGATTTTTTATACAACACTATAAAGTTTCATACACTATACTCTTAATTTTTTTATAACTTTAATTTCATTATATAAATTATCAATAATTGTTTTTCTTGTATTATAAGCTTCTATATATTCTTGATGAATTTGTTCTAAAATATCTGCTGTTTCTCCAGGTTTTGCTAATACTTTGATTCCTTCTTCATAATAGCTTCTATCTTTTTCATTTTTTGCTTTTTCCATTTTTTCTTTATATTTTAACATTTGTTTCAATCGTTTGATTTCTTCTTTCAAAGCCTCAACATAGCTTAAGGTACAAGTAATTTCATATTCGATATCATCAATAACAACTTTAAATAAAGTACGAACAATCACAGGATTGCTTTTACCAAGTTTGGCTTCTTCAGCAAGTTGATTTAACGTACCAGAATAATCTGGTGTAATAGATGGTTTTGTTTCATCTATTAAAATTTTTAAAGTATCAGATATACCAACATGAGATTTATATTGCCTTTTACTTACAATAGCATCATATTCATCAGCTACACGTATAATTTGTCCTTCATAAGGAATATCTTTTTTTGTTAAGCCCTGAGGATATCCAGTACCATTTAAAGCTTCATGATGGTATAAAGGACCAGCAGCATAAGGTCTTAATTTTAAATCCTTCATACACATTTCATATCCTAAAGTCGTATGTGTTTTCATAACTTCAAATTCTTCCTCAGTTAATTTAGAAGGTTTTTGCAAAATGGCAGGTGGAATGAATAATTTTCCAATATCATGAAGATAAGCACAAATAGTACAATATTCTGTAAAGCCTTTGTTACAATGTAAGTATTCACAAAGTCTACAAGTTAAGGCTGCCACATTTTCAGAATGTTTTCTTGTAAAAACATCTAATGTATCTAACATATCTAATTGATAACGCATGGTTTTATCTAAGTTATATGATTTTAAACTGGTTTTATCATAAAAATCAAATTCTGGATGTTTCATAATTTTCACTCCTATCAAAACTATCATACCATTAAATAAAAAAAACTGCAATAAAAATATGAATTATTGTAATATGAAAAAAAATATGATTTAATGAATGAGAGGTGAAAGATATGTTTTTTAAAGATAGAGAAGAATATGAAAGATATCTACAAAAGAACGAAGTGGAAGAATATGCATATGGACAAGAAAATTACTTTAATTGGACAGATGATGGATATATAAAATTAGAAAAAAATAAGTTTTTGAAATCAAATAAAGATGTTAGTCAATATACTAATTGTATGGGATGGAGATTATTAAGTGATGGAAAAACAATGGTGTTAATCAAAAGACCTTTTGGAGACATATATAGAGATTTATCATTAGAAAATTATCATAAATCAATATATAATAATATTGTATTACCACAACTTGCAAAACAATTTCAAGTATCATCAGCGATTTATTATTTAGCTAAAAAAGATAGTAAAAGAAAAACAAGAGGATATGAACAAACATATATTGTGACAAAAGATTTTAAGGACAAAGATGAAGAAATAATTCATGGAGAAGAGATTTTAGCAGAAAATGGAGCAGATATTAATGAGTTAAATATCAACCAGTTAATAGAAAATATTATGAAATATTTAGAACAAAATGGATATACAAATGCCAATAGAGAACAAATTAGAAGAGAATTTGTAAAGCAGTCCTTTTTTAATCGTTTTGTTAAACAAGTGGATGAAAACAATCATAATTGGGCTCTTTTAGTAGATGAGTTTGATAAAACAGCAAGAATGGCACCAGTATATGATTTGGATTGTTGTTGTGAGATTGGAAAAAGAGGAACGCATATGAGAAAAACAGACGATGGAAGTATGGTTACATTAGATGGTTTTATGAAACAATATGAAGATGAAGAATGGTTTAGAAAGTATATTGAAGAAGTAATAGAAGGACTAGATATAGAAAAATCATTTTCAGATGCTAAGAAAGAGACAAATTTTGATATTCCAGAGAATTATAAGGAAACATATAGAAATTATTTTGCATTCAGGAAGAGGGAATTACAAGAAGCATATCATAAAGTGTATGAAGAAGAACAGGAAATAAAAGAAAAACAGGAACAAAAGTGAAATTGACATAATATGGAAAATAGTATATAATATTGTCGTTGTTTGGAAATCCTAGATTCATCAAAGGAGGTTGAAGACAATGAAAGAAAAGACCGGTTTAAAAATGGAAAGATGGCAGATAGAGTATAACCAGCTAATGAACTATGCAATCACGCATAAGATGCGGAATTTAAGGATTGCATTGGAATTGGCAGTCAAATATCATGAAGGACAGTATCGGGATGGTGGAGAACCATTCATTATCCATCCTTTGATGGTATGTAAGACACTGATACTTTTAAATGTAGAAAAATATTTAAAAGCATGGTATCCAGAAAAGAGTGATGACTGGATAAGACACCAATGTGACATTCTTTTAGCAGCGTCGGTGTTGCATGATGTTGTTGAAGACTGTGACCTTCCTAATAAAGGAAGAGAAATGGTGGAGGTGGACCATTTGGAGGAAGAAGTGTGGATAATTGTAATCATACTTTCGAAACCTCCAAAAGGAGAACCATATGATCCCAACGCGTATTTTAAGGGAATCCTTGAAATTTGGAAGGCAACCTTAATAAAGATTGCTGATCGATCTAATAACTGCACAACGATGCAGGTATTCAAAGAATCACGGAGAAAGAAATATATTCGTGAAACAATTGAGTACATATATCCGTTGTGTGAAGAAGGAAAGAGGAAATATCCGCAGTTTTCTAATATAATAAGAATATTAGAAAACTTGATTGTCTCCATTTGCGAGTCTTTGGCATCTCTTTCAAAAATGCCAGAGGCGATTACAAAGCAAACGCAAAATTATGAGGAGATGATTGATTTCATAGAGTTTAATGCGAAAAAGGAGAACATGCCGAATACATATCTGGCGTTATCTATGGCAAAAAAGTTCTATGAAGGATCTTTTAGAACAAGTGGAGACCCGTTTGTCATTCATCCATTGAGAGTAAGTGCATATCTAATGGACTTGGGCATCATGGATGACATCACAAATGCCGCGGCATTGCTACATGAAAAAGCACACTGGATGAAAGGTGCTGATACATATATTAGAAACAGTGGAATTAATCCTGAAGTAACAAGGATTGTAGATATTGTTTCTGATAAAGCAATGCCACTTCCTGAATATTATAAAAGGATTCAGGAAGAACCAAGAGCAATCTTGGAGAAACTTGCCAACAGAGCTCATACTTGTACTTTCTTGGCAAAGGCAAGTTATGAGGAAATGGAAGCTTACACAAGAGAGAACCAGGAATACATGGTTCCAATGTGTGAGTGGGCAAAAAGTCATCTAACACAATATGCTAATCAGATAGAGATTATGCAATACCATATCTTATCCATTAGTAACATTGTGGAGATGGTGACAAAACAAAACCGGTTAACCTCACAAAAAGGAAGCTGACATTTTGTTGGCTTCCTTTATCAGTGAAGAAAGAAAAAATATCTGTTAATAGTTTCTTACACATAACCATTGAAAAATAGCGAAAATTATGGTATTATAGGTAAGATAAAATAAACAAGGAAAAAGTTGAGCAATTCAATTATTTTTTAACTGAATGGATACTTAAAGAAGGGATGAGATAAAATGTATAGAACAAAAACTTGTGGAGAATTAAATATCGAAAATGTAAAAGAACATGTTGAATTAGCAGGATGGATTCAAAAAATAAGAGATTTGGGTGGAATGACTTTTATAGATTTAAGAGATGAATTTGGAATCACACAAATTGTTGTAAATGATGAAGAATTAAAGAAATTTGTAAAAGAATTACATACAGAAAGTTGTATCCACATAGAGGGAGAAGTTGTGGAAAGAGCAAGCAAAAATCCTCATATGAAAACAGGAGATATTGAGGTTGTTGCTCAAGAAATAGAAGTATTAGGAAAATGTAAAAATGTACTTCCTTTTGAAATCAATACAGACCAAGAAGTTAGAGAAGATTTACGATTAGAATATAGATTTTTAGATTTAAGAAATGAAAAATTACACAATAATATCTTATTACGTTCAAAAATCTTAAAAACCATAAGAGATAAAATGGATGAATTAGGATTTACAGAAATTCAAACACCAATCTTAGCAAATTCTTCACCAGAAGGTGCAAGAGACTATTTGGTACCAAGTAGATTAAATCCAGGGGAGTTTTATGCACTTCCACAAGCACCACAACAATTTAAACAATTGTTAATGGTTAGTGGATTTAATAAATATTATCAAATTGCACCATGTTTTAGAGATGAAGACCCAAGAGCAGATAGAGCGCCAGGAGAATTTTATCAATTAGATTTTGAAATGAGTTTTGCAACACAAGAAGATGTGTTTAAAGTTATCGAAGAAGTTGTACCATATACATTTGAAAAATTTACAGATTGGAAAGTGGATAAAGGACCATTTGTTAGAATTCCATATAAAGAAGCAATGGAAAAATACGGAATTGATAAGCCAGATTTAAGAAACCCATTAATTATTCAAGATGTAACAGAAGTATTTAAAGGTTCTGATTTTAATGCATTTAAAGATAAAACCATAAAAGCGATTATTGTACCAAATGGAGCAGAACAAGGAAGAAAATTCTTTGATAAAATGGGTGAATTTGCAACAACAGAGGAAGTAGGCGCAAAAGGATTAGCTTGGACAAAATTAGATAATGAAGGAAATGTACAAGGTGGTATTGCAAAATTCATCACAGACGAAATTAAAGAAAAATTAGAAAAAGACTTTGGACTAGAAAAGAATGCAAGTATTTTCTTTATTGCAGATGAATTTGAAAAAGCACAAAAAATTGCAGGATTAGTTAGAATCGAATTAGGAAAGCGATTAGATTTAATTGAAAAAGGTGTATATAAATTCTGCTTTATTGTAGACTTTCCAATGTATGAATTATCTGATGAAGGAACGATTGATTTTAGCCATAATCCATTTTCAATGCCACAAGGTGGATTAGAAGCATTAGAAAATAAAAATCCATTAGATGTATTAGCATACCAATATGATTTAGTTTGTAATGGATATGAAATGGCATCAGGAGCTGTTAGAAATCATGATCCAGAAATCATGGTAAAAGCGTTTGAAATTGCAGGATATAGTGAAGAAGATGTAAAAAATCGATTTGGTGCATTATATAACGCATTCCAATATGGAACACCACCTCATGCAGGTGCAGCACCTGGAATTGATAGAATGATTATGCTAATTGCAGATTCTCAAAATATAAGAGAAGTTATCGCATTTCCAAAGAATAAAAAAGCAAGAGATTTATTGATGAGAGCACCATCTGTTGTTACAGAACAACAATTAAAAGATGTACACATTAAATTAGATTTAGATGAAAAATAAGAAAAACAGGAGGAATCATCATGGAATATAGATATAGTCCAAGTGGAGTTTGTTCAAGAGAAATGATAATTGAATTAGATGGTAATATTATAAAAAAATTAACTATTGTTGGAGGATGTGCTGGAAATACAGTAGGTGTTTCTAAATTGATAGAAGGAATGAATATTAATGAAGCAATTAGAAGACTAAAAGGAATTCCTTGTGGTACAAAAGGAACATCTTGTCCAGATCAATTATCCAAAGCATTAGAAGAAGTGAAAGAAAAATACAAGATAGACTAATTCGAAATCATTAAAAATATATTCTAATGAACTTGGAATGTCTGAATTTTTGAAAAAATAAATATGAAAATAGAATGAGGAATTTTAATGAAAGAAAAAGTATTGTTAGGAATGAGTGGTGGCGTAGACAGTTCTGTGTCAGCTATTCTTTTGAAAAAAGCAGGATATGAAGTCATTGGTTGTACAATGAATTTGTTAGATGAACCAAATGAAGAAGCCATAAAAGATGCCAAAAAAGTATGTGAAAAATTAGGTATTGCTCATCATGTTTTTGATTGTAGAAAAGAATTTAGATGTCATGTGATTAATACCTTTATTTCTGAGTATGAAAATGCAAAAACACCAAATCCTTGTGTGGAATGTAACCAATATTTGAAATTTGGTACTTTTTATGACAAAGCAAAAGAATTAGGTTGCAAATACATCGCAACAGGGCATTATGCGAAAAAAGAATATTCAGAAAAATATAAACAATATGTCTTAAGAAAATCCAATGAAGAGAAAAAAGACCAGACATATTTTTTATACACCATTCCAAGAGAAAAAGTAGAATATATTTTATTTCCATTGCAAGATAATGCAAGTAAAGAAGATACAAGAGCGTTAGCAGAAGAATATGGATTAGAAATTGCCAGTAAAAAGGATAGCCAAGAAATTTGTTTTATTAAAGATGATGATTATCAAAGATTTTTAAAAGAGAACATGCAAAAACAACCAAAAAAAGGAAAGATTGTTTTAACAACAGGAGAAATTTTAGGAACCCATAATGGATTAATCAATTATACAATAGGACAAAGAAAGGGGTTAGGAATTTCCTATAAAGAACCACTATATGTTGTAAAATTAGATATTAAGAATAATCAAGTGATTGTTGGTACAGAAACAGAATTATATAGTAATCAATTAGAAGCAATGAATGTGAATTGGATTGTAGATGTTGAAAATCGATTAGAAGAAGACTTAGAATGTTTTGCTAAAATTAGATATAGAGCAAAAGAAGCAAAAGCAAAAGTGATAAAAGAAAATGAAACCATAAAAGTGGTATTTCAAGAACCACAAAGAGCCATTACCCAAGGACAATCTGTTGTATTTTATGATGAAGATGGAATTGTTTTGGGTGGGGGAAAGATTAGGTGAATATTTATTAAATTAGGAGGTTATAAAAGATGAAAACACAAATACTTCTTATTAGGCACGCTCAAAGTGTTGCTAATGAAACTGGAATGTTTGGAGGAATTACAGATTATTCTCTATCTAAAGATGGGCAAATTCAAGCGGATAGCTTGGCAAAGAGATTGGAAAAATATAAGATTGATAATATTTATTCTTCTCCTTTAAAAAGAGCAATTCAAACGATTTCTCCATTTGCAAATGCTGTTAATAAAGAGATAATTATAGATGAAGACTTAATAGAGATTAATGTTGGAACTTGGGAAAATCAGTTAAGGGATGAACTTAGAAAAAAATATCCCGAAGAAAATAAGTATATTGATGAAACTGAACATTATATTGGAATGGAAGGGCAAGAAAATATTAATTATGTTGCTGATAGAATGTTAAAAGCAATTACTAAAATAGCAAATGAAAATAAAGGAAAAACGATTGTTATTGTTTCGCATGTTGTAGCAATTAGAGCGTTTTTATGCAAAATTATGAATATTCCATTTAAAGAAACCAAATCAAAAATTGGCAATCTTGGGAATACTAGCATAACTAAAATTGATTATGACTCAGAAAATAATAATTTTAACATCATTGAACTTGGAAGTATAAATTAGAAGTGCAAAATTATTAGCACTTCTTTTATTGTCTTAGACAACAAGGTTTTTGGGACTAGAAATGCAATCTTTGATTACTATGTCGGGTCAGGTTCTTATTATATATTAATTATGTGAAATTCAGATCACTTGTTATTCACAATTTCATCAGCTTGTGCTTGTGTAATATATTCATTTTCAACCATGGTATTTAAGACATGTCTTTGTCTTTGGTTTGCTAAATCTGGATTAACTGTTGGAGCATATACAGAAGGAGCATTTGGAACACCTGCAAGCATAGAAGCTTCATCCAAGTTTAAATCTTTTGGTTCTTTATTATAATATCCCATACTCGCATCATAGATACCATAATAGCCATCTCCAAAATAAGCACTATTCACATATAAAGCAAAGATTTCATCTTTTGTGAATTTTTGCTCTAAATCATAAGCTGCAAATAGTTCGCCTAATTTTCTTGTTGCAGTTTCTTCTTGTGTAAAGACTAGATTTTTAGCCACTTGTTGTGTAATAGTACTACCACCTTCCTGCAATTCACCAGTTCTAAGGTTTGTCCAAAGAGCTCTAGCAATGCCAATAAAATCAACTGGGCCATGGTCATAATATCTTCTATCTTCAACAGAGATAACAGCATTGATATAATCTTGAGATAATTCACTAAAAGGCGTATAGTGCTCATCATCCGTTACTTCTGCTGTTCTTGTTAACAGTGGTTTTTCATCTAAGGCTTTAGAATAGCTAACAAAACCGATAATACCACATATAATCACAGCAATTAAAATCAATATAAAAATAATTAATAATAATTTTCTAAAAAGTTTCATAGACACCTCTATATAATCTTTTTCTTTATTATATAGTAATGTTTATGTTTTTACAATAATATAAAAGTTAAGATTTTATGAATTTTTTATAAATGGTTTCTATTTACAAAAATAGGATACTATGATAAAATCCAGAATAGAATCATATAATTATATTATTCTATTTATTAATACCTAAAAGAGGTGAAAGTTGAAAAATAATTACAATTTTTGCTGCGTCAAATTTCATTTAAAACGCGGTTACATACAATAGTATGCGCCCTTGCCTTTTAAATAAAATTTTCCAGCTATGCATACTGACCTTGTAACAGGCAAAGCCTTAACAAGCTCAGCATTGCCAAAATTTAATTCTTTTCCAACTTGATTTGAGCCTTTAGGAAGGGATGAGAATAAAATGATAAAATTTACAAAAATGCATGGGCTAGGGAATGATTATGTCTATATGGATGCGATTCATCAAAATATAGAAAAGGAATCATCTCTAGCTCAATTTGTTAGCAATCGAAACTTTGGAATTGGATCTGATGGACTGATTTTAATATGCAAAAGTGAGATTGCAGATTTTAAAATGAGGATGTTTAATTCAGATGGTAGTGAAGCGGAAATGTGTGGAAATGGAATTCGATGTGTAGGAAAATTTGTATATGACAAAGGACTTACAGATAAAACAGAAGTTACCATAGAAACATTAGCAGGTGTAAAAATACTACAATTAAATGTAGAGAAAGGAAAGGTAAAAACAGTAAGAGTGGATATGGGAGAGCCAATCCTTACACCAAAGGAAATACCTGTTATTGCAGAAGAAGAACCAGTAAAAAATTTAAAGTTAAAAGCAAAAGATAAAGAATTTACATTTACTTGTGTGTCAATGGGAAATCCACATGCGATTACATTTGTAGAAAATACAAAAGCGTTTGATGTAGAAACTTATGGAAAAATTTTAGAAGTAGATAAAGCATTTCCTAATAAAACAAATGTGGAATTTATTGAAGTTGTAGATAAAAACCATATTAAAATGCGAGTTTGGGAAAGAGGGGCTGGAGAAACATTAGCTTGTGGTACAGGTGCTTGTGCATCAGTTGTGGCATGTAGTTTAAATGGTTTGACAGAAAACAAAGTAAATGTAGAATTATTAGGTGGAATCTTAGAAATTGAATGGAACAAAGAAGATAATCATGTATATATGACAGGACCAGCAGTGACTGTTTTTGAAGGTGAATTAATCGATATGCCTAAAGATTAAAAGAAAGGCATATATGTTTTTATAAGATTTGCCTGAAAAATGTTGTAAAATAAAACCTTATAAAGAAAATGAGGAGGAATGAAAAATATGAGTTATATAAATGAAAATTTTTTAAATTTACAAGAAAGCTATTTGTTTTCTACAGTAGCAAAAAAAGTAGCAGAATATACAAAAAACAATCCAGATAAAGAAATTATCAAACTAGGAATTGGAGATGTTACAAAACCAATTGTACCAGCATGTTTAGAAGCCATGCATAAAGCAGTTGATGAAATCGGAACAGCTGAAGGATTTAAAGGATATGGACCAGAACAGGGATATGAATTTTTAAGAAATGCGATTGTAGAACATGACTATAAAGCAAGAGGAGTGGACATAGAACCAGATGAAGTATTTGTATCAGATGGAGCAAAATGTGATTGTGGTAATATTGTCGATATATTTGCACAAGATAATAAAGTGGCGATTACAGACCCTGTGTATCCGGTGTATTTAGATACAAATGTTATGTCAGGTAGAAGTGGAAAATATAATGATAAAACAGGAACATATGAAAATATTGTATATTTACCAGTAACAGCTGAAAATGATTTTAAACCAGATTTACCAAAAGAAAAAGTAGATATGATTTATCTATGTTTTCCCAATAATCCAACAGGAACAGTATTAACCAAAGAAGATTTAAAAGTTTGGGTAGATTATGCAAAACAAAACAATAGTATTATATTATATGATGCAGCATATGAAGCATTTATAGAGGAAGAAAATGTACCACATAGCATTTATGAAGTAGAAGGGGCAAAAGATGTAGCCATTGAATTTAAAAGCTATTCAAAAACAGCAGGATTTACAGGTGTTAGATGTGCCTATGTAGTGATTCCTAAAACAGTAAAAGGATATACAAAAAATGGAGAAGCAGTTGATTTAAACAAACTTTGGAATAGAAGAACTTGTACAAAATTTAATGGAGTATCCTATATTGTACAAAGAGCAGCAGAAGCTACCTATACAGCAGAAGGAAGAAAACAAATACAAGAAAATATTGGGTATTATAAAGAAAATGCAAAAATTATCAAAAAAGGATTAGAAGAAGCAGGATTTACAGTATATGGAGCTATTAACTCACCATATGTTTGGTTGAAAGTACCAGATGGAATGACTTCATGGGAATTCTTTGATAAATTATTAGAAGAGGTAAATGTTGTAGGAACTCCAGGAAGTGGATTTGGACCTCATGGAGAGGGATATTTTAGGTTAACTGCTTTTGGAACAAAAGAAAATACAGTAAAAGCAGTTGAAAGAATAAAAAAATGGAATAAATAATATAGAGAAAGCTGTAAGTAGAAATTTGCTATTTACAGCTTATTTGTATTTTATTTGGTATAGTTAAGAATTGACAACAAAACAAAAGTTTGTAATACTATTGACTTTTATGAGTAAGATATATATAATATGGAGGAATAAAATAATAAAAAAGGAGCAAACAATGAAAGAAGAATTTTTAAAATTATTAAGAACAGTCAATCGAGAAGGAATAGAAGATATTATCAATTTTTTAGAAAAGTCAGATTTTTTTAAAGCACCTGCTAGTACGAGATTTCATGGAAACCATGAAGGAGGATTGGTAGAACATAGTTTAAAAGTATATGAAATTCTAAAACACAAAGTAGAACACAATATAAAAGGTGTAACTGTACCAGAAGAATCTATTATTATCATAGGATTATTACATGATATTTGTAAAACCAATTTTTATAAAATAGATTACAGAAATGCGAAAAATGCATTAGGTGTATGGGAAAAAGTACCATATTATACAATTGAAGACACCATTCCATATGGTCATGGAGAAAAATCTGTTATGATGATTACAGAATATATGAAATTAACACCAGAAGAAAAATACGCCATTCGTTGGCATATGGGATATACAGAACCAAAAGAATTATATAATTCGATAGGAGCTTCTTATACAAAATATCCAATAGCATTATTAACACATGAAGCAGATTTAGAAGCAACTTATTTTTATGATACATAAAAGGAGAAGTGTAAAAAGGGATTTTGGGGACGGACTCATTTTTCCCTTTTTACTAAAATAACTTTAAAAAATATATTAAATTTTATAAAAGGGAAAAATGAGTTCGTCCCCAAAATCCCTTTTAAAAAGAAAGGAAAAGAATATGTTAGCATATATAAAAGGAACATTAGAAATGAAAATGACAGAATATGTGGTCATTGATGTAGGAGGATTAGGATATAAAGTATTCATGTCAAGTATAGGAATGGAGAAATTAGGAAATATAGGAGAACAAGTAAAAGTATATACTTATTATAGAGTAAGAGAAGATGATATTAGTATATATGGATTTAATTCTAATGAAGAATTAAGAATGTTTGAATTGTTATTATCAGTAAGTGGTGTTGGAGCAAAAACAGCTTTAGCAATGTTAGCTGTGTGTACACCTTCTGAATTTGTGTTAGCCATTGTATCAGAGGATGTCAATGTATTAACATCTATTCCAGGAATTGGTCCTAAATCAGCCAAAAGAATTATTTTAGAGTTGAAAGACAAGATTAAGAAAGAACAACAAATTCAAGAATTAGAAATAGCTTCAAAAAATAATAAAGACATCAGTGAAACAAGTATAAAAGTAAAACAAATGATTGAAGATGATAACAAAGTGCAAGAGGCAATAGCAGCATTGCAAGTTTTAGGATATAACAAAAAAGAGATTGAAAAAGCATTTATGAAAATAGATAAAACAGGTTTAAGTACAGAAGATTTAATTAAGAAAGGGTTAACCATTTTATCAAATTAAAGAGGTTGAAAACAATTTCATTGTATTTTGACGATATCGAATTTAATTGGAAATAAAAGACGAAAGCGCAACATAGTTAAAATTCAAATTGTTTTCAACTAAATGATTCCTTAAGAAAGAGATGTAGAAAATATGAATAGTAATGAGCCATTAGCATTTAGAATGAGACCAAGAACCTTAGAAGAATATGTTGGACAAGAACATGTTTTAGGAAAAGATAAAATATTATATAGAACCATAAAAGCAGACAGATTATCTAGTATTATCTTGTTTGGACCTCCTGGGTGTGGAAAAACATCATTAGCAAGAGTGATTAGTGAAACCACAAAATATAAATTTTATAAAATCAATGCAGTTACTGCTGGAGTAGCAGATATTAAAAGAGTGGTAGAAGAAACAAAAAACTTTATGATCAATCCAGCAGGAAAAAGTATTCTGTTTATTGATGAGATTCATAGATTTAATAAGTTGCAACAAGATGCATTACTTCCTTATGTGGAAAATGGAACAGTGATTTTAATTGGAGCAACCACAGAAAATCCATATTTTGAAGTTAATAAAGCTTTGATTTCTAGGTCAATGGTTATCAAATTAGAACCATTAACAACAGAAAATATTTTTATAATCTTAAAAAATGCTCTTACAAGAGAAGACGGATTAGGGGAATATAATATCAAAATAGAAGATGAAACGTTAAAAAAATTAGCGATTATTGCCAATGGAGATGTCAGAACAGCTTTAAATGGATTAGAAGTTGCTGTATTAACAACCAATATGGATGCAGATGGATATATTCATATTACAGATGAAATTATCAAAAATAGTGTACAAGATAGAAAAGCTATATTTGATAAAAATGGAGAATCTCATTATGACAATATAAGCGCATTTATTAAATCTATGAGAGGTTCTGACCCTGATGCTGTTGTATTTTATTTAGCAAGAGCCTTAAATGGAGGAGAAGATCCCATGTTTTTAGCAAGAAGAATTGTCATTTGTGCATCAGAAGATGTAGGATTGGCAAATCCACAAGCTTTAGTAGTTGCAAATTCTGCTATGCAAGCTGTTCATATGGTAGGTATGCCAGAAGCTAGAATTATCTTATCAGAAGCAGCCATATATGTTGCATTATCTAAAAAATCAAATGCAAGTTATTTAGCAATTAATAAAGCGTTAGAAGATGTAAAAAATAAAGAAACAGGAGAAGTACCAATGCATTTAAGAAATGCACCAATTGAAGATATGAAAAATTTAGGATATAGCAATGGTTATTTATATCCTCATGATTTTCCTGGACACTATGTAGAACAACAATATTTACCAGATGAAATGGTAGGAACAAAATATTTTGTAAAAGATGAAAATATTGATTTATAAGAATCAAATAGAGAGTTATATAGTAAAGATGACATTTTATAAAAAAACTGTCATCTTTATGCTTTTTTAGTATATGATATCAGGATATGGAAAATATAGATAGAAATATAACAAGAGGAGGATAAAATGCCAAGAGATGGAAATAATGAAAAAAATGCAAAAGAAAGTAAATGGAAAAATCAAGATGAAATATACTTATTTGAATTACAAAAATTTTTGGATATAGTAGAAAAT
The DNA here is from genome assembly GCA_946491915.1 of uncultured Clostridium sp. Next base: position 12,369 of record CAMLYR010000007.1, on the reverse strand, counting down.
GTAGAAGAGGAAGCATTACGAAAACAAATTATAGCACAAATGCTAAAATGTGATAAAAGAATCACACAATTAGCAGAAAATATCTTTCAAGGTTTAGAAGAAGAACCATATTGTCATGAATAAATTTTTTATCTTTCAATAAAATTACTTGTTATGTTACTGTCATGATTTGTGCATCAATTTTACGTAAGTAAAAAAGTAAAACATAAATGCATAAAAAATAAGAAATTGCAAAAAATAGAAAATATGAAAAATATAGCAAGAAAAATCATAATAGGAATATTAGCTGGAATTGTCAGTGGATTGTTTTCAACAGGTGGAGGAATGATTGTGGTTCCGGCATTGATATATTTATTAAATATGGAAGATAAAAAAGCAAGAGGAACCTCTATATTTTGTATATTACCAATGGTTATCACAAGTGGATTTTTCTATTATAAAGGGAATTATATAGATTGGAACATATCTATACTTTGTGCTATTGGTGGAATGATAGGAGGATATATAGGGGCAAAAGTACTAAAAAAGATACCAGTGCAATACTTGAAAATGGCATTTACGATTTTTTTAATATATGCTTCCTATAAAATGATTTTTCAGTAAGAGGAAAATATGATAGAAATTTTAATAGGTATACTATCAGGAATTATTAGTGGAACAGGAATGGGAGGAGGAACCATCTTAATCTTTCTCCTTGTGTATATGTTGGGAATTGAACAACATATTGCACAAGCGACGAATCTCATTTTTTTTATTCCTACTTCCATAATAGCAATCATCATAAATTTAAGAAATAAAAATATTGCTTTGCAAAGTGCAGTATTGATTTCTGTATTTGGAATATTAGGTGCAATTATTGGTGCTAATATATCCATTAATATTGATGTGAATCTATTAAGAAAATGTTTTGGCATATTTTTGGCTATCATTGCCATTCATGAAATATATACCATTATAAAATGGTATAAAAAACAAAAAACACGAGATACTAAAAATGAAAGTTAAAAATAAGATTTTAGAGAGGATGATGAATATGAAATTTGTAAAAGGTGTTGTCATAGGAGGACTATTAGTAACAGGAGCAGCTATGATGTATACAGAAATGGGAAAAAGTACAAAAAGAAAAATGATGAAAAAGGGAAGAAATATGATAAAAAAGATGGGCATTGTATAAGAAAACAAAAATATGTGCATAAAAATATAAAGAAATAAGCTTAGTTAGCATTAAAAAGTCAAAAAATCCAACTTAAATAAAAGTTGGATTTTTGGCTTTTAACGACAGATTTAGATACTAGTAATTTATTTGTCACAGCATTTATCATTGTGTTTTTCATCACATTTTTTATTACATTTATCCTCATATTTGTCATCATATTTATCGTCGTATTTTTCATCTTTCTTATCTTTACATTTATCAGATTCTAAAAAGCAATCACATTTTTCATGTTTATCACCTTTTAAACATTTTCCTTCATGATGACATTTAGCACAAATTTTTATTTTTTTCGTATCATTTACCCAGATTTGAATAGCATATTGTTTTCCTGGGCATAAAGGACCAAAAACAAATTCTCCTTCACAATCTGTAAACGTATGCCCAATTGCTCTACGTTCTTCTTTACCACAATCATAAACAATTTCTACTAATTTTACAACAGCATCTGCTACTGGTTCTTTAAAGCAATCTTTGACAACACCATAGATGACATCGCGATTATCTTCAGGTAAAGTGATGTCTAGATCAAATTGTTTTCCTCCAGATATAACTCCATCAACATCTAAAATTTGACATGGTTTTTTATTATAATCCATTTTAAAATCACCCTTTCTAAAACAACTTAAGTTGCTTTATATATCATATGAAGAATTTTGTCGAAAGTGAAAGAAATCAGGAATAAAAACAAAAAAATAAAAAAAAGTTTACAATATATTTTTTTATGATATAATATAAAAGAGAAAAAATAATTATATGCAGAAAAAATTATTTGATATTTGGGATAAAACAACTAATTTTCTGATATAAAAAAACTAAGGAGGAAGTAAGATGGGAATATGGGAAAATTTTAAAGCTAAAAGACAGGCAAAAAAAGAGGCAGAAATTGATGCAGAAATTACGAGGATAGAAACTGAAAAAGGAAAAAGCTTAACACAAAAAGGAAGAGAAAAAGTAACTAAAAATGTAGAAACAAAAAGAAAAAAAAGAGGAATCAGAAATACTATTATAGCTATATTGGGATCAGTAGGAATTACCACCTTGGCAGGACATGCCTTATTAACAAGTGGAAATCAACCTGAGGTAGGAGATAAAACCAATATAGAAACAGAAACTGAAAATAAAGATAATACATCAACTAGTAAAAAAGATGAATATCTAAAACAATTACAGAATATGGATTTATATGACCAGACAGATATTTCAAAAAATACAATCAGTAATGCAAAGATTATTGATCAAATATTAGAAGAATATAATGAAAATTTATTAGAAGAAAATAAGGAACAAATTGATGAAAATGATTTAGGAATTATTTACCAAAATGCAGGAAGTGAAGGACAAATTATTGAAGATACATCAGGTGATGAAGTAATATATATAAAAGCACCAAAATCAGTAGATGAATTAGAAGATGGACAAACGCATGTAGATGATCAAATGAAAGGTGGTTATTATTTAGTAAATGATAATGAAACAATTGCAGGGGTTATTGAAACAGCAGATGGATATCATGAAATTAGAGCAGATTATGTAAGCATTAAAGATGCAAATGGTAATGAAACTATATACACACGAAATCCAGATACTTATGTTGATTTAGAAAATTTATTTGATGAACAATTAAAAAGTGGAGAAATCAGTTTGGATACAATAGGAAAATCTTTTGAAAACTATTATGGTGAAAGGATAGATAAATTAACAAGTAAAAATAGCGAAAGTAAAACAAATGATGATGAATTAGAATTTTAAAATAAAAACCAAAAATTCTATACAATAAAAAATAACAGAAGAGTATAAAAAATCCACTCTTTGCAAACAATATGTGTAAAACATATTTGCAAGGAGTGGAATTTTTTTGAAAACAAATAAAATATTAAAAATTGATGGAACAATATTAGACAAAAAGCAATTAGAAAACCATTTACAAAAAATAGCATCAAACCATAACTTAATCAATAAACCATCTAAAGAAACATATCCAATTCCGCAATTAATGGAAAACTATGAAACCATAAAAATTGTATATAATTTATTAAATGAACATGTCAAATTAGGAATGACAACACACCCAGCGGGGGAATGGTTGTTAGACAATTTTTATATCATAGAAGAAACGGTAAAACAAATACAAAAAGAATTAACACTAAAAAAGTACATGAATTTTTTAGGAATTGCGAATGGAAAATACAAAGGATTTGCTAGAATATATGTATTAGCAGCAGAAATTGTAGCATATACAGATAACAAAATCCAGAAAGAAGACTTAGAAGATTATCTGGCAAGTTATCAAGAAAAAAAGACATTAAGTATGGAGGAAATTTGGAATATTGGTTTGTTTCTTCAAATAGCCATTATTGAAAATATTAGAGAAATTTGTGAAAAAATATATAGTAGTCAAATACAAAAAATGAGAGCAGAAAACATTGTACGAAAACTAATTGAAACACCACAAGAGAATAAAGAAAATCATATATATCATTTGAAAAATATCAAAAAAGATATGTTAAATGATGTGAAATATCCATTTATTGAATATATGTCATATATCTTAAAACGATATGGAAAAAAAGGATATCGTTATTTAAAAATATTAGATGAAATTGTAGAAATGACAGGAACAACTGTACAAGAAGTCATCAAAAAAGAACATTTTGATATTGCTGTAAAAAAAGTATCTATTGGAAATAGTATTACTAGTATAAAGACCATACAAAGGATTAATTTTTTAGAAATTTTTGAGAAAATAAATGGAGTAGAAGAAATTTTAAAACAGGATCCAGCAGATGTTTATTCTAAAATGGATAATGAGACAAAAGAGAGTTATAGAAACATCATTAAAGAAATATCGAAAAAAACGAAAATATCAGAAATCTATATAGCCAAAAAGATTTTGCAATTGGCAAAAGATAGCAAAGATAATGGAAAAAAGGCACATATTGGATATTATATCATTGATAAAGGCATTGAAAAAGTTTATCAAGAATTACAATGTAAAGTACCAAAACATTTGCATGAAAAAACAAAACAAAAACTATATATTGCAACAAATATTATTTTATCAATTGGAGTATCTCTTGTATTTAGTAGCATTTTAAATGTATATATTCAAAATGTAGGGGTATATATATTGAGTTTTCTAATATTATTAATTCCATCATCAGAAATTGTAACACAAATCATACAATATATGTTAAGTAAAATCGTAAAACCAAAACCAATTCCGAAAATAGATTTTTCAAAAGGAATTGATGAAGAAAATGCATGTATGGTAGTCATTCCAACCATATTGAAAAATAAAGAAAAAGTAAAAGAGCTAATGCACAAATTAGAGGTGTATTATATTGCTAATGAATCAAAAAATTTGTATTTTACTTTATTAGGTGATTGTTCAGAAAGTAGCATAAAAGAAGAAAAATTCGATAATGAAGTGATTGAAACAGGAATGAAATTAGCCGAAAGGTTAAATGAAAAATATTCCAAAGAAAATGATTTCCCAATTTTTCATTTTATCTATAGAAAAAGAGAATGGAACGAAAAAGAAAATTGCTATTTAGGTTGGGAACGAAAAAGAGGAATGCTCACACAATTTAATGAATATCTACTAGAAAATGAAGAAAATGTATTTCGTGCCAATACCATAGAAGCATATAAGGATTGTATCCCTAAAATACAATATGTCATTACCTTAGATGCAGATACAGAGCTCATTTTAAATTCTGCTTTTGAATTGGTAGGAGCAATGGCACATATCTTAAATAAACCAGTCATAGATGAAGAAAAAAATGTGGTAATAGAAGGACATGGAATGATTCAACCTAGAATTGGAATTAACTTAGATATCTCCTATAAAACCATATTTACACAAATATTTGCAGGAGCAGGTGGAATTGACTCTTATACAAATGCGATTTCTGATTTATATCAAGACAATTTTGGAGAAGGTATCTTCACAGGAAAAGGAATCTATGATGTAAAGGTATTTTCAAGAGTACTAAAAAATGCGATACCAGAAAATACAGTATTAAGTCATGACTTATTAGAAGGCTGTTATTTACGTTGTGGTTTGGCAACAGATATCATGTTAATGGATGGATACCCTACAAAATATAATAGCTTTATGAACCGATTATCTAGATGGATAAGAGGAGATTGGCAAATTATTAGTTGGTTAAAAGGGAAAATAAATAGCAAAATCGGAAACATACAAAATCCATTAAATTGTCTTTCGAAATATAAAATCTTTGATAATTTAAGAAGAAGTTTAATAGAAATAGCGGTTATCTTTTCCTTGATTTTGTTTGTTATCCTAGGAAAACAATACCATTTTGAAACATATCCATTGATTATCATAAGTCTCATTACAGTAGTCATGCCTTATATATTAGAAATTTTCAACACCATGTTAGTAAAAAAAGAAGGGGAACATCAGCAAAAAAAATTCTCTCCTAGAATATCAGGCTATAAAGGAATTATATTCAGAATAGTCATAACGATTGGGGTATTACCATATAAAGCATATGTTTCTTGTATAGCCATCGTAAAAACATTGTATCGAAAATGTGTGAGCCACAAGAAACTATTAGAATGGATGACATCTGAAGAGGCAGAAAAACAAGCAAAAAATGATGTGATGTCATATGTAAAACAAATGTGGTTTAATATCGCTTTGGGGATTATAGCCATAGGACTTGCATTGACCAACAAAGGTTTTGGAGATTTTATCATTCTAACCATATTGGGGATTTTATGGATATTTGCACCTTTTATCATGTGGTATATTAGTAAGGAGAAAAAAGAAGTAAAAGCCATTGAAGCATTAGATCAAACAGAAATAGACTATGTCTTAGAACTCGGAAGAAAAACGTGGCAATTTTTTAAACAATACATCACAAAAGAAAATAATTACCTAATGCCAGACAATTATCAAGAAGATAGAAAACAAAAAATTGTCACAAGGACATCGTCTACCAATATAGGGTTGTCGATTTTAGCCATTGTTTCAAGTTATGATTTACAATATGAACCTTTACCAGAAACAATTGATTTATTGTATAAAGTACTAACTTCAGTCGATAGTTTACAAAAATGGAATGGGCATTTATACAATTGGTATGACACCAAAACAAAAGAACCATTACGACCAAGATATATTTCAACAGTAGATAGTGGGAATTTTGTGGGATATTTGTATGTGACAAAAGCCTTTTTAGAAGAAATACAAGAAAGGTTGCAAAAACATGATAACTTGCATTTTGAACAAAGTATAGGACATAAGAAAAATAGAGTAGAATATGAGACAGTATCAGAAGGAAACACATTATCAAAAGAACAAAGGAATGAAATAATAGAAACAAAAAGAAAAATAGATATCACAAATGAAGAAATAGCAAAATTACAAAATCAAATACGCGAAATGTTAGAAATCATTGAAAGAAGCATTCATCAAACAGACTTTACCTATTTATATAGTCAAGAACATCAAATTTTTTCCATCGGATATAATATTGAAGAAAACAAATTAACAGATTCCTATTATGACCTGTTAGCAACAGAAGCAAGACAAGCAAGTTTGGTAGCCATAGCGAAAAAAGATATTCCATCAAAACATTGGAATCATTTAAGTAGAACATTAACGATTTTGGGAAAATATAAAGGATTAATTTCTTGGTCAGGAACCGCTTTTGAATATTTAATGCCAAATATCAATATTCCAAAATATAAAGGGAGCCTATTAGATGAATCTTGCAAATTCATGATGATGAGTCAAATGAAATATGCAGAAGAAATGCATTTACCATTTGGCGTATCAGAATCAGCATTTAATCTAAAAGATTTACAATCTAATTATCAATATAAAGCGTTTGGAATTCCATGGCTTGGATTAAAAAGAGGGTTAGCAGATGAAATGGTGGTATCTTCTTATGGTAGTATGTTAGCCATTAACGATATTCCAAAAGAAGTTGTTAAAAACCTGAAAGTATTAGAACAATATGGTATGTATAACAAATATGGTTTTTATGAATCTTTAGATTTTACACCAGAAAGAGTTAGAAAAGGGAAAAAGGCAGAGGTTGTGAAGACCTACATGGCACATCATCAAGGATTAATTTTATTATCTATCAATAATTTAATCAATCAACTAATCTTGCAAAAACGATTCACAAAAAATCCAGAAATACAAGCAGTTACCATCTTGCTTCAAGAAACGATGCCAGAAAAAGCCATTATTACAAAAGAAGATAAAGAAAAGGTGGAAAAATTGAAGTATAAGGATTATGAAGATTATATAGTAAGAACCTATACAAAAATGGATGAAAGATTAGTTACAGGAAATGTGATTTCTAATGAAAATTATATGGTAGCAATGAATCAAAAAGGAGAAGGGGTTAGTAAATACAAAAATATGTATATCAATCATTTTAAACGTACAGATGATGATACGCAAGGAATGATATTTTATATCAAAAGTATCAAAAATAAACAAATTATTAGTTCTAGTTATGCACAAAATATGGGAAATGCATATCAAATTCGATTTATGCCAGATAAGGATGAACAAGAGATAACAAGTGGAAATATAAAAGCAACGATAAAAACAACAGTGGCTCCAAATGAACCAGTAGAATTAAGAAGAATTCTATTAGAAAACCTAGGAAATGAAGAAGAAATCGTAGAATTAACAGGATATTTTGAACCAATCTTAGTGCCAAAAGAACAATATTATGCACATCCAGCTTTTAACAATTTATTTTTAGTGTATGTATATGATGAAAAAAATGAAGCTTTATTGGTAAAAAGAAAGAAGAGAGAAATAGGAGAAAAAGAAGTCTATTTAGCAACAACATTGCATGCAAGTAGGGAAGATAGAATTGGTGATTTAGAATATGAAATAGAAGAGGAAAAATTTATAGGAAGAGGAAATTTAACAATACCAAAAATGGTAAAAGATTCATTGCCATTTTCTAAAAAAATAGGACTTGTGACAGAACCAGTGGTAGCCATGAAAAGAACAATTAAAATAAAAAAACAGGAAAAAGTTGTAGTTGATTTTATATTATCTCTAGAAGAAGAAAAAGAACAAGCTATTCAAAACTTGGAAAAATATACATCATTTGAAAATGTAAAAAATGAATTTGAGTTATCAAAAGCAAGAGTGGAAGCAGAAACACGATATTTAAATATGAAAGGAAAAGATATTGAAATGTATCAAAAACTGTTATCCTATATTGTGTTTGATGATTCCATTAAAAGTGTAGAAAAAGAAAAAATGAATCATACACAAACTTACAAACAAAGTGATTTATGGAAATATGGTATATCAGGTGATTTGCCAATTGTCTTGGTGAAAATGAAAAATGCAAATGATGTGCAAGGACTAAAAGAAGTATTAAAAGCTTATGAATATTTTAGAACCAAAAATGTAGAAACAGAAATTGTCATCATAGATGAAGAAAAATATAGTTATGAAAATTATGTAAGGGAAGAAATTGATTCTACCATATTAAATCAACATATGGGATATTTAAAAAATATAAAGGGTGGCATTTTTATATTAAATGAAGAGGAAATGGATAAAAAAGACATTACTTTTCTAGAATTTATATCTGTTATCACAATTGATTGTGCAAAAGGAAATTTAGAAAATAATCTAAAAGAAATAGAAGAAACCTATTTAGATAACTATAAAGAAATTAGTGAAGAAGAAACTATCAATCAATTTGTTGAAGAAAATACAGAAGATATTGATATCTTAAAAGATACAGAAAATTTAAAATATTATAATGAATATGGTGCTTTTTCGGAAGATGGAAAAGAATATTGGATATGTGTTGATAAAGAAAAAAGATTACCAACTGTATGGTCACACGTTATGGCAAACGAAAAGTTTGGAACGATTGTCACAGAAAATATGGGAGGATATAGTTGGTATAAAAATAGCCGATTAAATCGATTGACTAGTTGGAATAACAATCCAAGTATAGACGTTCCATCAGAGGTTATCTATGTAAAGGATATGGATACGAAACAAGCATGGTCTTTAGGATTAAATCCAATGCCAGATAATCGAAACTATAATGTTGTTTATGGTTTTGGTTATTGTAAATATATGCATAGTCACTTAGGTATTGAGCAAGAATTAGAAGTCTTTGTTCCAAGAGAAGATAGTTGCAAAATCGGTATCCTAAAATTAAGTAATAAAACACCAAATCGAAAACATCTAAAATTATATCACTATATAAAACCAGTGATTGGAGAAGATGAATTTAAAACATCTGGAAATATTTCTATCAAATTTGATAGGAATAGTAATATATTAACAGCATGCAATTTATATGCTAGTGAAATAGACAATACAAAACTATATATGTCATCTAGTGAAAAAATAAAAAGCTATACAGGAGATAAAAAATTCTTCTTAGGGAAAAATGGATTATCTAATCCAGATGGTATTAAGAAGCTTAGATTAAATAATAGTAATGCAATTGGGCGTGATACCTGTATGGTATTAGAAATCGAAGTAGGGATTGAAAGTTTTTCCAATAAAGAAATTTCTTTTGTTTTAGGAGCAGAAGAAACCATAATGGATTGCAAAAATATAGCATATAAATATAGTAAATTACAAAATTGTAGGCAAGAATTAGAACGTGTAAAAAATTATTGGAAAGACCTATTAGGAAAACTTCAAGTGTATACACCATTAGAATCAAATAATATTTTGTTAAATGGTTGGTGTATTTATCAAACATTAGAAAGTAGGCTTTTAGGAAGAAGTGGCTATTATCAATCAGGAGGTGCTTTTGGATTTAGAGACCAATTGCAAGATACGATTGCTTTAAAATATATTTCATCAGAATTTTTGAAACAGCAAATTATCAAACATAGTAAACATCAATTTGAAGAAGGAGATGTAGAACATTGGTGGCATGAAGAAACGGGTAGAGGAATTCGAACAAGATTTTCAGATGATTTATTATGGCTTCCATATCTTGTGCTACAATATATTCACTTTACAGGAGATACTAGCATTTTAGAAATTGAAACACCATATTTAAAAGGAGCAATCTTAGAAGAAGGTGTGGATGAAAGATATGACCAATATCTACAAAGTGAAAAGCAAGAAAGTATTTATTTACACTGTATCAGAGCAATCGAAAAAAGCTTCAACTTTGGAGAAAATGGATTACCGAAAATTGGTAGTGGTGATTGGAATGATGGATTTAGTACAGTAGGAAATAAAGGTAGAGGAGAAAGTGTTTGGTTAGGATTTTTCTTATATAATATCTTAGATGAATTTATTCCAATATGCGAAATGATGGAAAATAAAGAGAGAGAAAACTTAGAAGAAAAATATAAAAGTAATGACTTGGTCACAAGAGAGAATGTAAATACAGAAAATGAAAATAAATATCATGAAGATGAATTTCAAAAGAAAGAAGTTGAAAGTCGAAGTGCAACATGGAGCACAATCAAAATCCAACTAAAAAAAGCACTAAATACAAATGGTTGGGATGGCAGATGGTATAAAAGAGCATTTATGGATGATGGAAATGTATTAGGTAGTATGGAAAATGATGAATGTAGAATCGATAGTATTGCACAAAGTTGGAGCATCATATCAAAAGCAGGAGATAATGACAAAAAATATATTTCGATGGAAAGTTTAGAAAATCATCTAGTGGATAAGGAAAATGGAATTATCAAATTATTAGATCCACCATTTGAAAAAGGTCATTTAGAACCAGGATATATCAAAGCATATTTACCAGGTGTGAGAGAAAATGGAGGACAATATACACATAGCAGTTGTTGGGCAATTATTGCAGAAGCTTTGTTAGGATTTGGCGATAAAGCTTTAGAATTCTATCGAATGATTAATCCAATCGAACATGCAAGAACGAAAGATGCGAGTAGTAAATATAAGGTAGAACCATATGCCATTGCAGCAGATATTTATGGAGCTGGCAATTTAGCAGGAAGAGGTGGTTGGACTTGGTATACTGGCTCAAGTAGTTGGTATTATACTGCAGGAATCGAATATATATTAGGACTAAAAATAAAAGAAGGATATCTGACGATAGATCCATGTATTCCAAAAGATTGGAAGGAATATCTAATGAGATATAAATGGAAGGATAGTATTTATAATATAAAAGTTATTAATACTAACCAAAAAAATACAGGAGTAGAAAAGGTATTATTGAATGGGGAAGAGGTTGAGAATAAGATTAAATTAGATGGAAGTAATAGAGTGTGTCATATTGAAGTTTATATGTAAAATGTAATAGCATTTTAAAAATAAAAAATAATAAAAAAATGGAGTGTCTGAAAAGATACTCCATTTTTTAGCGATAGAGAGAAAAGATATTTCTATATTCAATAAGTAGTTAGGAAATTACTTGAAAATACTTGAAATAATGTTATTAACCCCATTGACAAAAGAACAAAAGTTTGATAATATATAACAAATAAAATGATTTTAGCTATTATAAATTTCAATAAAAGGAGGAATTTTATTTGAATAATAATATAGACGATGATAAATTAATAGGAAATGAGAATAATATTATTTTTTATACGGATAAGGATGATAATATTAATGTTGAGGTCGTTTTACAAAATGAAAACGTTTGGCTTAATATAGAATCTTTATCGAAATTATTTAAAATTGACAGAACAGGAATAACAAGACATATAAATAATATTTATAAAGAAGAGGAATTAGAAGAAAGTAGCACATGTGCAAAAATTGCACATATGGGGAACAATGGTAAACAGCACTATTTCACAAGCTATTATAATTTAGATATGATAATATCAATAGGATTTAGAGTGAATTCGAAACCAGCTATTAAATTTAGAACATGGGCAAATAAGATTATCAAAGAATATATGATTAAAGGATTTGCATTAAATGATGACAGATTTATCAATGGTAATAAATTTGATACTAGATATTTCGATGAATTATTAGAACGTATAAAAACTATTAGAGTAAGTGAAAGAATGTCTTACCAAAAAATTATGGATTTATTTATAGCAACAGCAGTTGATTATAATAAAGATTCAGAAGAAGCATATACTTTTTTTAAAATTGTACAAAACAAGTTACATTATGCAATAACAGGAAAAACTGCTGCCGAATTAATTTTTGA
>CAMLYR010000006.1 GCA_946491915.1 uncultured Clostridium sp. | reverse complement strand
AAACTATGTAGAAATAGAGGCTTTGAGGCTGGTTATTTTCTGGCTGTCGCCTCCATAGAAAGAAGCGTAGAAATGCTGATATGTCAGGTGTTTCTACGTTTTTGTTGAATTTGAATTAGATTTATAAATAAAATTTTACATGTTCGCTTGTTTTTTATTCAGAAGTATTGTATAGTGTAAAACATAGGAAATGAGAATATCTAGATATAACGCTTACCTGAATAATACACAAATTGCTTCGCAATTTGGCAGCGTTATAAGCAGAGTTGGTTGCCACCTTTAACTCTTTGATGTATACATACTTGTTCCACAGCTATTTGTTGTGAGATTAACAACGGAGGTGGTGCTATGGTAGAAACAATATTATTAGCCATCATCAAACTACTTTTCTTCGGATTAGTAGGAGTAACTATCATAAATTTTGCCTTAGTCATCGTCATCGGGTATTTACTACATAGGCAATAAAAAATAACCATTCTGCTTTGACGAGGGAATGGTTATTCATATTTTCTCGGCAACCACTTTGTGGTTTCTTATTTCCTATAATTATTATACATAGATTTTTAGGAAAAGTCAAATAATTTTGTTTTGAAAAAATTTATAAAAAGTTTTTGTAAATTTATTGCTTGTTCTTTATCTAACTTTTCATTTGTAAGTTCATTGTTAGAAATAATTCTAATTCCAATACATGGAATTCCAAATTGATTGCATACACAATATGTTCCAATACTTTCCATATCTTCAGAAAGATGATGAAATTGGTTTTGTAACCACATAATTCTATCATATTCTCGATTAAATACATCTCCACTTCCTAATGTTCCCGTATAAATTGCATTTTCAAGATTTGTTTCAAAGAAATCTTGAAAAATCTTTACTAATTTTTCATCTCCACTTAGTATTTCTTTTCCTCTTTTATTAGGCTCCCATTCAAAAGGATTAGAAGAATGCCCTTCTTTTTTTGTCGGCATTGAAAAAGCATTAATATTGCAACATTTTTTACCAATAATAATATCACCAATATGAATATTTGATTTATGAGCTCCTGCAATTCCTTGGTTAATCACAATATCTGGGTGAAAGGTCAAAATAGCAATCGTGGTTGCAGTAGTGGCATTCACAACACCTACTAATGTTTTGGAAATAATGACTTTTGAGGCATGAATGTAACCTGTATAAAATTCATAACCTGCTATTGTGTGTTTTTCTTTTCTTTCTAAATTATGAATAAAGTATTCAACTTCAATATCCATTGCTCCTTGAATTAAAATGGTTTTATCTTTCATTAAAAATCTCCTTTCATCACCATTAGTATATTTTCTTCTTTTATTATAATGTTCCGATGTTATTTGAATAATAAATTTTTGTATTATTTTGATATAATTTTGTTTTTAAAAAACGGCATTTGCTGTATTTTTTAAGCCTTTAAAAATATTAATATATGAATAAAACAAATTTGTCAATAAAAATTTTAAAAAAATATTGACAATTGAATAATCATTCAACTATAATATAGTAAAGAACGATTGAATAAATATTCAACTATAATTTAGTAAAGGATTATGCAATATATATTCAACTGTATATAGGAAGGAGGAAAATATGGTTGCAAGAATTGAAACATGTGATTGTAATAGTATTCATCAAGATGTTATTGATACAGTAAAAGACCATATGTTATCTGATAAAAAAATAGAAGCATTAGCAAATTTTTATAAAATATTTAGTGATTCTACAAAAATAAAAATATTATGGGCATTAGATGTTCATGAAATGTGTGTGTGTGACTTAGCAGTATTAACCAATATGACAAAATCAGCAATTTCACACCAATTAAGAGCATTAAAAGAAGCAAATTTAGTAAAATACAGAAGAGATGGAAAAAATGTATATTATTCATTGGCAGATACTTGTACGCGTCATATTATAGAGAAGGGTATTTTACACACGATTAATAAAGAATAACAAAATTATTTAAAAAATAGAAAAATAGAAAATTAGAAAAAGACAAAATAGGGGAAAGGAAAGAGAGTTTATGAAAAAGAATTATATATTAGAAGATTTAGATTGTGCAAATTGTGCAGCAAAAATAGAAGAAGGTGTAAAAAAGATTGAAGGCGTTGCAGAATGTTCTGTAAGTTTTGTCACAGAAAAAATGATTGTAGAAATTGAAGAAGGAAAAGAAAAAGAAGTAGAAAAAGAGATTAAAAAAGTTGTTAAAAAAATAGAGCCTGACACAACATTAAAAGAAGCATAGAATAATTGCAGAAAATGATTTGATAAGTATATTAAAAAGCATAGGGAAGATAATAAGGAGGACATAAAAATGAAAAAGCGATTAAGAAAAATTATTGTAGCAGCTATTATTTTTCTATTAGCTGTTTTGATAGAAAAAATAAATTTTGTCAATATCAATGAAAATACAATATCCATTGTACAAATCATATTGTACGTATTAAGTTACCTAATTGTTGGATTTGAAGTTGTTAAAAAAGCCATCATAAATATTTTCCATGGAGAGTTTTTTGATGAAAATTTCTTAATGAGTATTGCGACGATTGGTGCATTTGCAATTAAAGAATTTCCTGAAGCAGTAGCTGTTATGTTATTCTATCAAGTTGGAGAATATTTCCAAAGTTATGCAGTAAAAAAATCTCGAAAATCGATTGCAAGTTTGATGGATATCAGACCAGATTATGCAAATTTAAAAGTAGATGGAAATATAGAAAAGAAATCACCTGAAGAAGTAAACATAGGGGATATCATTGTTGTAAAACCAGGAGAAAAAGTTCCACTAGATGGAATTGTCACAGAAGGAACTTCGATGTTAGATACTTCAGCATTAACAGGAGAATCTGTTCCAAGAGAAGTAAATGTAAATGATCATATCTTAAGTGGATGTATTAATTTAAATGGTGTTTTAGAAATGAAAGTAGAAAAAGAATTTGGAGAATCAACAGTCAGTAAAATACTAGATTTAGTTGAAAATGCAACAAATAAAAAAGCAAAAACAGAAAACTTTATTACAAAGTTCTCAAAATATTATACACCAATCGTTGTATTTTTAGCATTAATTATAGCGTTTATTCCACCAATGATAACTAAAACAGATATGTTAGAGTGGATATATAGGGCACTTACATTTTTAGTGGTATCATGTCCATGTGCATTAGTCATTTCGGTTCCACTTAGTTTCTTCAGTGGAATTGGAGCAGCTTCTAAAAAAGGAATACTTGTAAAAGGAAGTAATTATTTAGAATTGTTATCTAAAACTGAAATTGCTGTATTTGACAAAACAGGAACATTAACAGAAGGTGTTTTTGATGTGCAAAAGGTTATGAATGAAACAGGAATTGATGCAAATGAATTATTAGAATTAGCAGCATATTGTGAAAGTTATTCTAATCATCCGATATCCATTTCTATACAAAAAGCTTATGGAAAAGAAATTGATAAAAATAGAATTATGAATAGTGAAGAAGTTGCTGGAAAAGGAATTATTAGTGTAATTGATCAAAAAGAAGTCGCTTGTGGAAATATGAAATTAATGGAACAATTAAATCTAAAAAATATAAATCAAGTAAATGAAATAGGAACTGTCGTTTATGTATCCATTAATAAACAATATG
Source organism: uncultured Clostridium sp. (assembly GCA_946491915.1). The sequence goes on along the minus strand of CAMLYR010000006.1, from coordinate 33,253 downwards.
CAGGATATATTTTAATAAGTGATAAAATAAAAGAAGATTCTAGAAAAGCAATTCAGGAATTGAAAGAAGCAGGGGTTAGAAAAACAGTTATGCTAACAGGAGATAACAAAGATGTAGCAGAAAAAGTAAATCAAGAATTAAAGTTAGATATGGTATATAGTGAATTGCTTCCAGTAGATAAAGTAAATAAAGTAGAAGAGTTATTGAAAAATAAGAATGAAGAATCAAAATTAGCATTTATTGGTGATGGAATTAATGATGCGCCAGTATTAGCAAGAGCAGATATAGGAATTGCTATGGGGGCTTTGGGTTCAGATGCAGCCATAGAAGCAGCAGATATTGTCATTATGACAGATGAACCATCAAAAATAGCAACAGCCATGAAAATATCAAGAAAAACTTTAAAAATTGTATATCAAAATATTAGTTTTGCATTAATCGTAAAAATTGGTGTATTAATATTAAGTGCTTTTGGATTAGCTTCTATGTGGGCAGCTGTATTTGCTGATGTAGGTGTAACTGTTCTAGCAGTCCTAAATTCATTCAGAGCTTTAAAATAAAAAAGAGAAGTAATTTTCATAGAGTTATTTATGCCATAAGAGGTAAAAATGTTATAAAATCCATGATGGATATAATGAATAAAGATTCTGTTAATAATAAAATTGTGATACTTGAAAGTTGAATGATTGAATAGAAATCTAATTAAAAAGAGACCCCATGTTATTTATTATAAAGATATTGAATGTGATTGGAAAGTTCTTAGAAAATATTAAAATCGATTACTGAAGGAGCAATTCCATTGGAGAGGCTCAGTAATCGATTTTTAGATTTTCTTAGGGCTTGTATTGAACCGAAATATCTTTATAAAAAATAATATGGTTTCTCTTTTGCAATTAATTTATTAAAACTCATTTTACAATTTTAATGAAATTATATTCATATCCTGAAACAGAAGTATTATCGTATTTATATCCTTTATAAATACCACCATCATCACCACTTAAATCTACTTTAAGTCTTACAGGACAAATGAATTCCTCATTTAAGTTGTTAACAATATGAATCGTAAAATTTAAAGAATAATTGATATCATTTAAATTTATACCGGCTTCTTGTAATACTTTTCCATTAAAAGAGATTGTGTTAGAATCAGAAGAAGCAGCATAATTTGTAATAATATCTTCATTCATATATTCTAAAGTAATTGGGTTTGAACAATCTGCATAAAACGTAGGTGATTCATAATCTGTATGATTATTTTCATCATTTGTACTAACAATATTATATTCTATTTTATCACTATTTAGTTTTTCAATTTCTTTGTATTTAGCAAAATCTAATGCACTTTTATAATTGACATATTGATGTCCTATATCAGAACCTGTTGAAATACTAATATTATCAATATATAATTCTTTTATCGTATTTTCGTTTGTAAGGTCATATACTGTACTTGTATTATCTATCGTTATGGCAATATCACTATATTGCAAAATGCTCAAATCCTGTAAAGATTCATTTTCACTTTTATCAATTGCATTGGCACTACTGTATATAAGTATTTTTTGAATCTTAAAGATAGGATTTTCATTTTGTTCAGCAATTTTTTCAACCTGAGTCGAAAATTCATCTTTTGCATAAGTAGCTTTAAAAATCAAATCATAATACAAAAATGATAATACACATAATATTAATATAAAAATTGTTAAAACAGTTTTATGATGTTTAATTTTTATTTTTTTCATAATGACTCCTTTTAGCTAAGTCTATTATATAACATTTCCATGTAAGAATATACTTTTGTATGCCAATCTGGGTCACTTGCATATCTTTGGTTAACACCTTCTAGAGTAGGACCATTATAATACCAAGCACTTGCTGTTTCTCCATCATAAATTTTAGTTCCAGCAGGGTTTAAGTAATATTTTACTAATGATTTTGTTACTGTTTCAATACCATCTGCAAAAGAATCAAATTCATAAGAAGATTCATAAGGTGTTTCATCATAAGAACCATAACCAAATAAATTATTTTTATCTTCTGCAATTTGAGATGTACCCCAACCACTTTCATGGATAGCGATAGAAGCGATAAAGATACCATTTACATTATACTTCTTGTCCATGTTATAAAAGACTTCTGCATTTTCTTCAAAAATTCCAGTTGTATCATTTGGTAAATCTTTAAAGATTTTTTGATAATCTTTTAAAGTTAAGCCAGTGGATTTATTTAATTCCATTTCAATATTAACATTGTTTAAAATTCTTTGAATTCTGTTTTTCTCGATAATACTTGGTGTTTTTGTAGGTGATGTTAAGACATCAGTAGGTAAATATCCTTCAACTGTATCAAAAGATACTTTACACCAATCTTCATTTGGTAATTCAAGAAGTTTAACATCAATATAATTTTTAATATTTGCAACTTCTTCAGAGTCTTCAGAAGGTTCTTTTCGTAAAGTTGCATCTTTGCTTAAATAAACGGTGTCTCCAATATGTATATTTAAATCTGCTAAGAAATCTGAAGTTCCGATGTCTAAAATTTGTGGTGTTGGTTCTTCAATAGTTTCTTTAGCTAAAATAATTTCTTCTATAAATTCTCCATTTTCATAAGTTTTTACTAAAGAAACATTTTCTTTTCCCATAACACCTTCTTGTAAAACAACTTGTTCACCTCTTGGAAGTGTTGGATTTTGTTGTGTTTGGACTTCATACTCGATTTCTCTTTCTTCAGAAACTTGTTCTTTTACTTTTTCAAAACTAGAGTTTTCAGAAATTATCTTTTGCATATTCAACGCTCTTCTGTTGATTTCAAAATCAGTAGGAATAGATGCTGTTTCTACAACTTCTTCAGAATCTTCTGATGTATTTCCTGTTTCAACTGAAAATACATTCATTGGAAATACTGCGATAATGACTAAAACTAGAACAACAAAAACAATTAGCAAATTTGAAAGTTTTACACCTTTTTTTGTATCAAAAGATATATTCGTATTTTCAATAAAAGAAACTTTTGCTTTTGGTTTAGATTGTTGTTTAGGTTCAGAATGTTTCTGTATATTAAATTGTTTTGGTGTTTTTGATTCTGACTTGGGTTTTGAAGATGTATTTACTTGTTTTGTTTGAGAATATCGAATTTCTTGTAACTCTTTAAAAACATCAGACAAATTTCTGTTATCTTGTCCATTATTCATAGAGTTGTTTTTGTCATTTAACATCTTAATTTCCTCACTTTCATAAAATTATACATCCCTATTATACACTAACAAAAGAAACTTGTCTACAAAAAAATGCAAAAAAGAGCAAAGTAGCAAAAATTTCTAAAAATAATTAATAAATCCTTAATTTACTTGCAAATTCCATAAAATAGTATATAATAGAGACATAAGTTAGGAAGGAAAGCGAACAAACATGAATTTAGAAGGAATTGAAAAAGAAATAGGATATACATTTCAAAACAAAGAATTACTAAAAACAGCATTAACACATACATCTTATGCTTATGAAAAACATATTAGTAGTAACGAAAAATTAGAATTTTTAGGAGATAGTATATTAGAATTTTTATCAAGTAGATATTTATTTACACATTATAAGAATCTAAGAGAAGGGGAAATGACAAAAGTAAGAGCAACGGTTGTGTGTGAAAAAAGCTTGTATAAAGTAGCAACAAAACACCATTTTGGAGATTATTTGTTATTAGGAAAATCTGAAAAAATTAATGGAGGAAATAAAAGACCAGCCATATTAGCAGATAGTGTAGAAGCTATCATTGCAGCTATGTATTTAGATGGTGGATTAGAACCAGTAAATACATTTATTGTGGACAATTTAAAAGATGAAATCGAACAAGCAAGTAAACATGTAGGGGATAAAGATTATAAAACGGTATTACAAGAAAAATTACAAGAAGCAGGAGATGTGAAAATAGAATATGAGATTATAAAAGAAAGTGGACCAGACCATGATAAAAGCTTTGAAGCACAAGTTAAATTTAACGGAAAAGTTTTAGCAAAAGGTTCAGGAAAAAGTAAAAAAGGAGCTGAAATGCAAGCTGCAAAAAAAGCACTAGAAAATTTAAAATAGAAAAGAGGTAAATCTATGAAACATCAATATATCATACCGATATTTGTACCACATTTAGGTTGTCCGAATGATTGTATTTTTTGTAATCAAAAATCGATTAGTGGTCAAAAAAAGAATATGACAAAAGAAGAAGCAAAAAAAATAATAGATGATTACCTAGAAAATATAAAAGATAAAGAAGCACAAATTGAAATTGCCTTTTTTGGAGGAAGCTTTACAGCAATAGAAGAAAATCTACAAAATGAATTATTAGAACTAGCATATGAATATGTAAAAGACGGAAAAGTAGAAAGTATTAGAATATCTACAAGACCTGATTGTATTAATAAAGATATTTTAAAAAGACTAAAAAAATATAAAGTAAAAACCATTGAATTAGGAGTACAATCTTCAAATGATTATATTTTAAAAAGAGCCAATAGAGGACATACATTTCAAGATGTTAAAAAGGCATCTAAATTAATTCGATTTTATGGATTTAAATTAGGACATCAAATGATGGTGGGATTACCAGAAAGTACAAGAATTGATGAAATTAATACAGCAAAGGCATTGATAAAATTAAAACCAAAAATGGTAAGAATTTATCCAGTGTTGGTGGTAAAAAATACAAAATTAGAAGAAGAATATAAAAAAGGCATTTATGAACCACTACCATTACCACAAGCTATTGAAACTTGTAAAGAATTGGTTAGAATGTTTGCAGATAAGAAAATTGATATTATCAGAGTGGGGCTACAAAATACAGATGAAATTACAGACCCAAGTAAAGAAAAAAGTGAAGTGGTAGCAGGACCATATCACCCAGCATTCAGACAATTGGTGGAATCAGCTATGTGGTATGATGCCATTGTTGGAAAGATTAAAAAATTGAATGTAAAAGTTAAAGAAGTAGAAGTGAAAGTCAATCCAGTAGATGCCAATAATGTGATTGGTCATAAAAAGGAAAATGTTAAAAAATTAAAAGAATATTATGATGTGGATTTAGTTTTAAAACAAGATCCATCAATTAAACAAGGGAAATCTAAGATTGAGGTTACAAAAACATTTAAAGATTTTGCTTATGAAGAAAGAGAAGAAGAAAAAAAGAAGTGAGTAAAAAATAAAGGGGATATTTATGAAAAAAGGTTTAGTAATCATATTTTTAATTGTTCTTGTTTTAATACTTCTAGGTGTTATCTTGTATATGACAACAGAAAGAACAGTTAGTAATAGAGAGGACTTGTATGAAAAGATAGAAGAATATTTGGTTAGTTTAGAAGAACCACATTATTCCTTAGAGACAAAAGAATCTACGCCCAATTATGATATCAGTGATTTTAAAGTGTTTACTGATATACAAAAATTAGGAATTAAGCAAAAAGGAAATCAGTTCTATGTATATGTATGGGCAAAAGTTTACAGTTATTATGTAGAGGATCATCAATTAGAAGTAAATAGTGGATATTCTGCACCATGTAAATTTGTTATAAAAAATGATGAGGTTACTGATTGTATAATGCCAGAAGATGGTGAGAGATATGCAGAATCCATAAAGGAAATATTTCCTGAAGATATAAGAGAGAAAATGGAAAACTTAGATTCTGATAATCAAACAATAAAAGAAGAAGTAGATGCATATTATTCATATTTAAATGATAATGAATAATTTTATAAATTTGCACATAAAAAATGGATGTTTTAGAGAAATCTATGATTTTTCTAAAAAAGAATAAAATCACCTGAAATTACCAATACTAGTAATAAAGGTGATTTTTATTATGAAATTAAAAGAAAAAATACTGATAAAAAGATTTATTTTAGAAATATTGGGAACCATTTTAGGTGCATTTATTATTGCAGTAGCTGTATCATTATTTTTGTTGCCAAATAAATTATCTTCTGGAGGAGTAGCTGGACTTGCAACAATCACCTATTACTTATTTAATATTCCAATGGGAATTAGTATGTTAATCATAAATGTCCCATTATTTTTCATGTCCATATTAAAAATTGGAAAAACCTTTTTTGTAAAATCAGTTATAGGAACGATTACTTTATCTATATTTATTGATATATTAGACAAAGTGAAACCATTAACAGGAGATAAATTTTTAGCTTGTATCTATGGTGGAATTTTAATGGGGTTAGGAACAGCAATCATTCTAAAATGTAATAGCTCAACAGGAGGAACAGATCTATTTAGCTATATTGCCAAAATTTATAAGCCAACTATAAAAGTGGGAGAAATTATCTTTTTAATTGATATTGTAATCGTTGCTTTAAACATGATTTTTCTAAGAGAAATTGAAATTGGGTTATATTCAGCAATTGCCATCTATCTAATGGGGAAATTTATTGATATTTTGTTTGAAGGTATTTATTTTACAAAACTTATTTATATTGTTTCTGATAAATCAGAAGAAATTGCAAAAGAAATTGGAAAAATAATAGGAAGAGGCACAACCGGAATTTATGGAAAAGGTATGTACACGAATTCTGACAAATTAATTTTAATGTGTGCAGTTACCAGAAAAGATGTGGGAAATACGATACAGATTATAAGAAAAATAGATAAAAAGAGTTTTGTGATTATTACAAATTCAAGAGAAGTGTTGGGATTAGGATTTAAGAATGAATAAAAGGGAATTTGGGGACGGACTCATTTTTCCCTGTTTTGTTGTGAATTATATATTTTTATGCTAATATGGACATGTAAATCATAAAAAGGGGAAAAATAAATTGAAAAAAATTGTTTATCTATTCGCAATTATATTGTTAGTAATGATTGTAATAGTCAATATAGTATTTACAACCTATTTAGATACATCAGAATAAGCAATTATTCAAACAAATCATTTAGGATATATAATAGGTGTTTTACTGGTAGGAATCCTGATATACTTTATTACATATAGGGTAAATCAATATTTATATAAAGATGAGGCTTCTGATATCAATAAAAAAATGAGAAAAAAATTATTTATAGTTGCTTTTACGATGTATATCATATTCAACATAATATGGGTTATCCTTGTCAATCCAAAAGTAGTAGGGGATTCTGTTCATGTTTGTAATTTAGCACAAACATTTTATGGAGATAATTCGCAAGATTTTTTACAAAATCCAACATATGTAGGTGTCAGTTTAAAAGAATATATGCAGGCATATCCACATCAAATTACATTAGCATTTGTATATAGTATCTTTTTTAAGATTATTCATTTTGATGTTATGGAAATATTAAGAATATGGAATGTAATTGCAAATATAGCAATTGTTATAGCAATATATAAAATTGGAAATCAACTGTCTAAAAAATATAAAATAAATAAAGTACGATTACTATTATCAATACTAACCTTTATATCTTTGCCAATGCTTACAACATATATTTATGGAGACATTCCAAGTTTAGCCTTATGTTTATTTTCTGTTTATTTTATGATGAGATATACAGAAATAAAAAAGATAATTTATCCAATAATAGCATCTATTTTTACAATGATAGCATATATGATGAGAATGAATAGTCTGATTTTTATAATTGCAACAAGTATGTATTTGATATTAAATATATGGAAAGAATGGTCAAAAGAAAAATGGAGAGATAGAATGTTACAAATATCCATCATATGTATATATCTTATAATAGCGATGTTTCCAGCATCATTAGTAAAAAACTATTATTTTCAGAAATATGATTTAGATAAAGACAAAATTTATCCAAATAATAGTTATTTACTTATGGCGATGGAAGAAGGACCAAGAGGAAATGGTTGGTATAATGAAAATATAGCAGGGCCAGCACTAAAAGAACCAGAAAAGATGAAAATAGAATATACACAAAAAATAAAAGACAGATTAACTTATTTTTCAGAAAATGGGGGATATACACTTAAATTTTATACAAATAAAATTACTTCTATGTGGGCAGAGAATACATATGCAGCTGTTAGAAATAATACATTACCAGATAATACAATGATAGATAAGATTACAAATCCATTAACATTTTATCAAAAAGCGATATTAATTCTTATTTGTACTTGTAGCATCATCATATTGGTACAAAATAGGAAAAATCTTTCATATGAATTGATATTTTTAGCAACAATTTTTATAGGAGGATTTGCCTTTCATATATTATGGGAAGCAAAATCAAGATATATTATTCCATATATTGTTGTATTAATGCCAATGACATCAGTAGAAATTCAAAAATTTCAAGCGATGGATTCTAAAATTATTAAAAAAATAAAAACTTTCTTAAATAGTATCATCTTGCATTTTAATAAAGAAAGGAAACAAGTATGAAAACCATATTAATTGTAGAAGATAATACAGATGTTCATAATTTACTAAAAGAAGTATTAGAAAAAGAAAAATACAAAGTTCTAGATAGTTATTCTGGAACAGAAGCCTTGATGGTATTAGAAAGAGAACAAGTAGATTTAATCTTATTAGATTTAATGTTACCAGGATTAAATGGAGAAGATATTATAAAAAAAGTAAAAGACATACCTATTATTGTGATTAGTGCCAAAATTTCTCCTGAAGATAAAGTAAAAGCCTTATTAAGTGGTGCAAATGATTATTTAACCAAACCATTTTCAACAGAAGAATTGCTGGCTAGAATACAGGTACAATTTAGAATGAATAAAGATAGAGAAGAAAATCATAAAAATGCAAAATTAGTATATAAACAAATGGTATGTAATCAAGAAAATCATACAGTATGTATAGAAGAAAGGCCAATATATCTAACAAAAACAGAATATGCAATTATGAAACAATTATTGTTACATCCGAAACAAGTAGTAACCAAATCAAAGTTACTAGAATGTATTAGTCAAGACACATTAGATTGTGATGAAAATTCGTTAAAGGTACATATTAGTAATATAAGAAAGAAAATAAGACAAGTAACAGAAGAAGAATATATTGAATCTGTATGGGGAATTGGGTTTAAAATGCATGAATAAAATTAACGAAATCTTAACAATTTTCTTAACTGAATTCTTAACAATTTTGTTGTAAAGTAAATAAGGAAAGGAGGAGGTTATGGAAAATATATTAGAAACAAACCAACTTGAAAAAACATATCATCATTTTAAAGCCATTAATGACCTAAATATGCATATAGTGAAAGGTGCTATTTATGGATTAATTGGAAAAAACGGAGCAGGAAAAACAACGTTAATCCGATTAATCTGTGGACTGCAAAATCCCACAAATGGAACTTATACAATTTATGGTATTCCTAATACAGATAAACAAATATTGGATGTTAGAAAACGAATGGGTGCTATTATAGAAACACCATCTATTCGATTAGATGCAACAGCAGAAGATAATTTAAAAGAACAATACAGAATTATGGGGTTACCTAATTTTGATAATTTACAAGAAATTTTAAAATTAGTGGGATTAATGGATACAGGAAAGAAAAAGGCAAAACATTTTTCTTTAGGTATGAAACAAAGGCTAGGCATTGCTATTGCATTAGTGGGAAATCCGGATTTTTTAATATTGGACGAACCAATTAATGGTCTAGATCCAGAAGGAATTATTGAAATTAGAGAATTAATTTTAAAATTAAATAAGGAAAGAGGCATTACTTTTCTAATTTCTAGTCATTATTTAGATGAATTATCTAAAATTGCAACTAATTACGGATTTATTGAAAATGGACATATGATGCAAGAAATTCCTAAAGAAGAATTAGAAAAAAAGTGTAAGAAAAGACTAGAACTTGAAGTTAGTAATATAAAAGAATGTGTAAAATATTTTGAAGAAAAACAATTTCCTTATGAAGTCATTTCCAATGAAAAAATTTATTTATATCATAAGATGAATATCACAGAATTAGCAATTGCTCTTTCTGAAAGAAATTGTATCATCAACAAATTAGAAGAAAAAGAAGAATCCCTTGAAAGTTATTATATCAACTTGATGGGAGGTGACAATCATGTATAAATTGTTAAAAGCAAATTTCTTTAGATTAGTAAAAAACAAAATATTTTGGGGAATTGTCATCATCACCATATTGATAGCAAGCTTTATATTATTCAATACCATTTTAAATCAGCAAGGAGAGACAAAAGAGGGAATTGATAAAATATTGGTAATGTATATTCATTTTATTGGGATTTTTATTGCCATGTTTACTAGTTTATTTGTAGGTACAGAATATTCGGACGGGGCTATTAGGAATAAAATCGTGATAGGACATAGTAGAAAAAATATATATTTTGCAAATTTAATCACAAGTATTGCTGTAGGGATATGTATAGAATTTATTTATATGCTTGTTATAATGATTGTAGGAATTCCCACTCTTGGAACTTTGCAAATGACAACTGAAAAGTTTTTATTTATTGTATTAGATATTATCTTTATTATTATGGCATATGCTTCTATTTTTACTTGCATAACCTTATTATGCTCAGATATTACAGTTTCAACAGTTACTTGTATTATTTTGGTACTTGTTATGCTGGTAGTAAGTATGGCATTATCTTCAACAGCAAATGCAACAAAATATTATGAAAATTATTCTCAGAATGAAAATGGAGAAATAGAAGTTTATCAAGAACCTAACCCTGGTTATCCTGGAGATTTTAAGAAAAATGTAGCCAAAACAATTTTATATTGTATTCCTACTGGACAGGCATCTCAAATTGCAAGTCAAGTAAATAAACATCCATTTCAAATGGTAGATTATATGTCAGATAATGAATTAAAAACAGCTTTCTTATATTCATTAGGAATGACAGTATGTATAACAGGCTTAGGAATCTATTGTTTCAAACGAAAAGATTTGAAATAAAGGAATAAAGAATTGAAATAAAAAAATCTGAGAAGGCAAATAAACAAAAAAGATGAAAGGTTTGGTGAACATGTGGATTTATATCATTAGCATCATATTATGTATGGTATTGCTTTTTTTAATAATAAAACTATATTTCATAAAAAAATCTATAAAAGAAATTCGTGTTTCAATAAATAAAATTATAAAAGCAGATACTAATCAATTGTTAACCATATCTTCATCAGATAAAGAAATAAAAAAACTAGCAAATGATTTAAACAAAGAATTACAGGATTTACGAAAAGAAAAATTACAATATCAAAATGGTAATCAAGAATTAAAGAGAATCATTACAAATATTTCTCATGATATGAGAACACCTCTTACAGCTATTAGTGGATATATTGATTTAATGAAAGAAAATAAAGAAAAGCAAAAAGAATACATGAAAATCATAGAGAAAAAGACAGAAGAATTAACTTTGCTTACAGACCAATTATTTGACTTTTCCAAAACAATGGATATAGGTGTAGAAATACAAAGAGAAGAATGTTGTATAAATGAAATTTTAGAGGAAACTTTGGCAAATATGTATAACTTTTTTAAAGAAAAACAGATAGAACCTAAGATTGAAATATGTACACAAAAAATATATAAAAATTTAGATAAGTATAGTATTATTCGTGTATTTGAAAATATTTTATCAAATGTTTGTAAATATAGTAATGGAGATTTTAAAGTAACATTAAATGAAAAGGGAATCATAACATTTTCGAATAAAGCCACTTCATTAGATGCAACAACAGTACAAAAAATTTTTGATAGATATTTTACAGTTGAAAATGCCAAAAAATCTACAGGATTAGGATTATCTATTAGTAAACAACTGGTTGAACTAAATGGAGGAGAAATATTGGCTAAATATGTTAATAAGCATTTAATTATTCAAATAGAATTTTAATAATGGTATCTTTATGGTAAAATAAAAGCATAAAAAATAAAAGGGAATATATAATAAAAATGAATAAAAAAGAATTGAAATCTATATTTTTAAAAATAAAAAAAGATGACAAAAAAGGGATAGAAGAATTATATAGCAAATACCATAAAATGGTTTATGGTATTGCTTTTTCTATACTAAAAAATAAAGAGGATGCAGAAGATATCATGCAAATTGTTTTTGCTAAAATACAAGAACTAGATAAAACAAAGTTACCAGAAGATAAAGAAATGACATGGTTATATACACTTACCAAAAACGAAACATTAAATTATCTAAAAAAGAAAAAGGAAGAACTGTCATTAGATACTATATATGAAATAGAAAATAAAAATAATGAGATAGATGAAAAAATAGATTATATAGAATTTAATCGATTAATTCGTAAATTAAATAAGAAAGAACAGGAAATCATTTCTTTAAAAATACTAGCTAATTTTTCATTTCAGGAGATTAGTGAATTGCTAAATGAACCTGTTGGAACAGTAAAATGGAGATATTATAAGAGTTTACGCTCTATAAAAGCCATGTTAGGAAATTTAGTAATGTTTGTTATTACATTTACGATTGGAATGAAAGCATTGTTTACAAATAGGAAAACTGGTGAAAAACAGCAAGAAGCAGTACAATCAGAAGATAATCTAAATATAACTGAGCAAGAAGAAATACAAAATACTATACGACATGATAGTGATAATATGAATAATGAAGAGTTGGGAAATCAGGAACAACATAAGGAAATGCAAGATATCATACAAGAAGAAATTGAAACACAGGACAAAAATGAAAAAGAAAATGATAACAAAGTAGCAGAAAATATAACAGAACAAAATAGCACAGCTGAAAATACAATAGAAGAAACAGAAATAAAAGATGAAACAATTTCAAATGCAATAACACAAGAAAATCAAATAAAACAAGAAACAATTGTAAGGGAAGAAAGCACAGAAAATGAGATTTCATACATGGGAATGGGACTCATTGGGATATCTGTTATATTTTTCATTATGACGATTATTTTTTTCATAAAATACCAACTAAAATCAAAAAAGAAATTGTCTAAATAATAGAGGTGGTATAAATGAAAAAGAAAATCTTAATTATTATAAGTATTTTTATTATTTTATTAATATTAGGATATGGAAGTATTGTATATATAGATTATCATAATGTGATAAATGGAGAATTACCTGTCTTGGCTAATCGTTCTGATGATGGGACTTATAAAGGATTGGGGTATACAATTGAAGTAACATATTATCCTGGTACAGATGTAATTGAAGAAATGAAGATGAAACTTTTTGGCAAAACAATAGCAGGAATAGTACAAAATATTGAAAAACAAAATGAAAATCAAGAGAATCAAGAGGTTGTTATCATTGACAATGGAAATATACAAAATGAAAATAAAATTGATACGTTTATTGATAAGGGAGATAATCGTGAAGCAGGTATTTTACAGATACATATAATTTCAAATGATAAAACAGATAATATGACAGTCGAATTTGTTCCAGGAACATATGAAAGCGAAATATCTTCTGAGGAAAGCAACACAGAAAGTGAGAATACAGTAAATAGACAAGTGCCAAGAAGTGTTACAACAGCAGAAGAATATGAAAAAGTCTATGGATATTATAAAATAACTGTAAATGGAGAAAAAACAGGAAAATATGATGGCTTGCGTTGGCACATGAAAAGGGTAACAAAAGATAATATAGTACAAGTTATTATGGAACCATATCTAATAGAAGTAACAGAGTTTCCTGTTATTTGTGAATATTCCTTAGAAAGTTCAAATTATGAACAGAAATTTGAGCTAACATATATGGCTAGAAAGGATATGGGAGTAAAGAAAATTGCAGAAGAAAATCAATTTGATAACTTGGATTTCGGAGTATATACAATTGCAGGAGATGTGTCTATTACCATAGAAGGAGATATGGTATATTCTTTAGAAGATGCGTTAACGCAAGGAGTGATTACAGTTCAAGATATCATAGAACAAGCAAAACAAGATTTAAAATATGGGTTTTGCGAAGAAGCCTATTATCAAGATGGCGGTAGTAGAGAGTATCGATATACAGAATATACCATATTAAAATATAATACATTAGATGGCAATAAAGATTTGGTAATTGGTATGCAAGGAAGTATTATTAATCAGGTAAATGCAAGTGGGTATAAAACAGAGGAGAAAGAAAATGTAGAATAATTATTTAGAAGTAGAATTTTTAATACAATCATTTGAAGGATAAAATTACTTTATACGAAAGTATAGAGTAATTTTTGTTTATGTGATATAATCAAACAGAATGAAATGTTTGAAAAATAAGGACATTTTTTGCTATATTAGATCTGATGTTTTTCTAACAGGGTTTGTACTTTTAGAAAGGAATGCACAAAAAATGAAAGAACAACAATATATATTAAAAGAACCAAAGACATTTGATTTAAAAGACATCTTTGAATGTGGACAATGTTTTCGATGGAATAAAGAAGAAAATGGGAGTTATACAGGTATATGGAAAGAAAATATTGTCAATATTAAAAAAGAAGGACAAGATTATGTGTTTACTGGTATATGCAAAAATCAAAATTTAGAAGAGGAAATATATCATTATTTTGATTTAGATAGAAATTATGAACAAATAAAAAAGGAATTATCCAAAAAAGATAAATATATGAAAACAAGTATTGCATATGGTAAAGGAATACGAATTTTAAACCAAGATTTATGGGAAACGATTATATCATTTATCATATCTGCAAATAATAATATACCAAGAATAAAAGGAATTATTGAAAGATTATCAAAAACATATGGGAATAAAATAGAATGGAATGGGAAAGAATACTATACATTTCCAACACCTATGCAATTAAAAGATGTAACAGTAGAAGAATATAGACAATTAGGATTAGGATTTAGAGATATTAGGTTGTATGAAACTACAAAAATGATACTAGAAGGAAAAGTAGATTTACAAGAATTGAAAAATAATCCAAATACGATAGAAGTAAGAGAAAAATTACTAACACTTTCAGGCGTAGGACCCAAAGTAGCAGATTGCATATTACTATTCTCTGACCTAAAACGATTAGAAGTATTTCCAATAGATGTATGGGTAAGAAGAGTCATGAATGATTTATATATTCAAAATGAAGATGAATCCAAAGTAAGTAAAAAACAAATTGAAAAAATAGCAAGAAACAAATTTGGTAACTTAGCAGGATTAGCACAACAATATTTGTTTTATTGGAGAAGAGAAGCTTGATGAGATTGAGGAAGGACGAAAAGGAAAATCGGGGACGGACTCATTTTTCCTCCGTCCATGTCGCACAGACAAACGAACTCAATGCGACAAAACAAACTCAATGCGACACGAATTGGACAAAAAATATTGTAAAATAAAATTAGGTATGATAGAATCTGAAACAAGGAGGGAAAAATGGTTTATACAATAACATTTAATCCTGCACTAGATTATATCGCACAAGTTGAAAATTTTAAAATTGGTGAAATAAATAGAACAAAAACGGAAACAATATTACCAGGAGGAAAAGGACTAAATGTTTCCATTGTACTAAAAAACTTAGAAATTGAAAATACAGCACTTGGTTTTGTGGCAGGTTTTACAGGAAAAGAGTTAATACACAAAATGGAGTCACAAGGTGTACAAACAGATTTTGTTAAAGTGGAAAAAGGAATCACAAGAATCAATATTAAAATTAGTTCGATAAGCGAAAACAAGGTGGAAGAAACTGCTTTAAATGGAATGGGACCACAAATTACAAAAACGGATATTGATATATTATTTGAGAAAATACAAAAGATGTCAACAAAAGATATTGTGATTTTATCAGGAAGTATACCTAAAAATATGGATAAGGATATTTATGAAAAAATATGCAAAGTACTTAATGAAAAAGGAATCACTTTTATAGTAGATTCTACACAAGAATTACTGATGAATGTCTTAAAGTATAATCCTTTTTTAATAAAACCAAATAAAGAAGAATTAGAAGAAACACTAAATTGCAAAATTTCAACAAAAGAAGATATAGTTAATGCAGCAAAAGAATTGAAAAAGATGGGTGCACAAAATGTTTTAGTATCTTTAGGAAATGACGGAGCATTATTGCTAACAAAAGAAGATGAAACATATTATTCAAAAGCACCAAAAGGACAAGTAGTCAATACTGTCGGATCTGGAGATTCTATGGTAGCAGGATTTTTGGCAGGATATTATCAAACACAAGATTATGAATATGCATTAAAAGTAGGCGTTGCAGCAGGAAGTGCAAGTGCATTTTCTATACGACTTGCAACTAAAGAGGATGTTGATTTACTTTTAAAACAACTATAAAAGCCTAACCTTGTTGTATACGGAAAAATCTATATGGAGTTAAGATAATAGCTGATTTTTCCATACAATAAAAATTAATACAAAAGAAAGGGGTAAAATAATGAAAATTACGGATTTACTTAGCGAAAAAGCCATTAATCTGCACGGAAAAGCAAATAGCAAAGAAGAAGCGATTATTCAATTAGTAGACTTAATGGTAGAAAATGAAAATATTAATGATAAGGAAGCTTACAAACAAGCAGTATTAAAAAGAGAGGAAGAAGGAACAACAGGAATTGGAGAAGGAATTGCGATTCCTCACGGAAAAACAGATGCAGTAGAAAAACCTGGTTTAGCTGCCATGATTATTCCAGATGGAGTGGATTTTAAATCATTAGATGGAAACCCAGCAAAATTGCTATTTCTAATTGCAGCACCAAATACAAAAGATAATGTGCATTTAGATGTGTTGAGTAGATTATCTACATTATTAATGGACACAGATTTTAGACAAGCATTATATGATGCAAAAACACCTAAAGAATTCTTAGAATGTATAGACAAAGCAGAAAATGAAAAATTAGGAGAAGAAAAAGCATCAAACGAACAATATGAAATTTTAGCAATTACAAGTTGTCCAACAGGTATTGCACATACGTATATGGCAGCAGAAGCTTTAGAGCAAATGGGAGAACAATTAGGACATAAAGTAAAAGTAGAAACTCATGGATCTTCAGGTGTGAAAAATAAATTCACAAAAGAAGAAATTAAAAATGCAAAAGGAATTATTATTGCATCAGATACAAACATTGATTTATCAAGATTTGATGGTAAAAAATTGATCAAAACAAAGGTAGCAGATGGAATTAATAAACCAAAAGAATTAATTGAAAATGTATTATCACCAAATGCAAAAACATATCATTCAGACAATAAAAATAAATCTGAAGAAAATGATGATGAACAAAAAGAAAAAATAGGAACAAAAATCTATAAACACTTGATGAATGGTGTTACACATATGTTACCATTTGTTGTTGGTGGAGGAATTCTAATAGCCATTGCGTTTTTATTAGATGATTATTCAATAGATCCTTCAAACTTTGGTATGAATACGCCAATTGCAGCGTTTTTCAAAACAATAGGAAATGCAGCATTTAATGTTATGTTATATATACTTGCAGGTTATATTGCAATGAGTATTGCAGATAGACCAGGTTTAGCAGTTGGATTTGTTGGAGGAATTTTAGCAGTACAAGGAACGACATTTGAATCACTAACAAATGGTGATATCACTTTAGTAAGTTCAGGATTTTTAGGAGCATTGATTGCAGGTTTTGTTGGTGGATATATTGTTTTAGGATTGAAAAAATTATGCAGTTATTTGCCAAATAGTATAGAAGGTATTAAAACGATTCTTTTATATCCTGTATTTGGAATCTTGCTTATGGGAACATTTATGCTATTAATCAATCCTTATGTAGCAGCAATTAATACAGCAATTAATGATTATTTATCTTCAATGAGTAATGCAAATAAAATCATATTAGGAGCTATATTAGGTGGAATGATGGCTGTGGATTTAGGAGGACCTATTAATAAAGCAGCATATACATTTGGAACAGGAATGTTAGCATCAGGACAATATGAAATCATGGCAGCAGTTATGGCTGGAGGAATGGTTCCACCACTTGCAATTGCACTTTTAGCAACCATATTCCCAAGAAAAATTCCTAAAAAAGATAAACAAGCAGCATATGTTAATTATATTATGGGATTATCATTTATATCAGAAGGCGCAATACCTTTTGCCTCAGCAGACCCATTAAGAACGATTCCATCATTTGTTATTGGATCAGCAGTTACAGGGGCACTTTCAATGTTGTTTAGTTGTACATTAATGGCACCACATGGAGGAATATTTGTTATCGCAACTATTAGACATCCTGTAAAATATTTATTAGCAATACTAATAGGAACAATCGTTTCTACATTAATTATGGCAAAATTAAAAAAGAATTTGCCTGAATATCAAAAGTAAATATAAACTTTCTATTTAGTTCAGCACAAGGGAGATGTATTTATAAATTATTTATTACTCGGCTCAATACAATATTTAAGAATTCGTAACATAATTTATTAAAACATCCTCCTTTGTGCATTGAACAGAACAATCAGAAATAAAAATAATAAAGTTTGAAAATGAATTGCTTTATAATCAATATACTAGGAAAGGAATGTGAATCATTATGGTAAAAGATACAATTATATTAAAAAATGAAACAGGATTACATGCAAGACCAGCAAGTGAACTTGCAAAACTTGCTGCATCATTTCAAAGTACAATCAAATTAAATGTCAATGGTAAAACCGTTGATGCAAAATCAATATTAGGAATCATGGCAGCAGGAATTAAATATAATACAGAGATTGAAATAGAATGTGATGGAGAAGATGAAGAACAAGCTTTATCAGAAATCAAAAAAGGTTTTGAAAATAATTTTGGTGAAGAACAAAAATAATAGAATTTTAGGTACAGGTTTATAGGTTTATCCATAAAACCTAAATACATAGATAAGGAATGATACAGATGCTAAAAGGAAAAGGTGTTTCAACTGGTATAGGATTTGGAAATATAGTCGTTTTAAAAAAAGTAGAAAGAAAAATAGAAAAGAAAACAATAGAAGATGAACAAGTAGAGCAAGAATTAGCAAGAGTTCACAAAGCATTAGAAGAAGTTATCAATGAAACAGAAACACAAATGAAAAATATGAGTGGTACAGAAACAGATATCATGCAAGCATATGTGATGATTATGCAAGATCCATCATTAATTTCAGAGACAGAAAATGCCATTAAAAATTCAAAGTATAATGCAGAATATGCTGTAGAAGTTGGATTTAATAATGTGATACAGATTTTCGAAAATATGGATGATGAATATATGGCATCAAGATCTAGAGATATTTTAGATATAAAAGATAGAGTATTAGGAAAACTATTTAAGGAAGAAACAATTGAATTAAGCAATTTAAGCCCAAATACAATTATTGTAGCAACAGAATTAACGACTTCTGAAACTGCAAAACTAGATTTTAAAAATGTATCTGGAATAATCACAGAGCTTGGAGGAGAAAATTCACATACATCTATTATGGCAAGGACACATACAATTCCAGCAATTACAAAAGTAGAAGAAGCAACGAAAATATTTAAAGATGGAGATAGTGTTGCGATTAATGGTACATCAGGAGAAATCTATGTAAATCCAACGGAAGAAGAAAAACAAAAATTATTAGATTTAGAAAAACAATTAGAAAAAGAAAAATCAGAACTAGACAAATATAGGAATCAAGAAAGTGTTACAAAAGATGGAACAAAAGTAAAATTATATGCGAATATCGGACTTCCAGCAGATGCTGAAATTGCAGTCAATAATACAGCAGAAGGTGTTGGATTATTAAGAAGTGAATTTTTATACATGGATAGTGATGAAATGCCATCAGAAGAAAGTCAATTTGAAGCATATAAAAAAGTAGCGGAAATCATGAAAGATAAAGAAGCTATCATCAGAACATTAGATGTTGGAGGGGACAAAGATCTAAAGTATCTAAAATTAGAAAAAGAAGCAAATCCATTTTTAGGATATAGAGCAATTAGATTATGTTTAGATAATCCAACAATCTTTAAAACACAATTAAGAGCTATCTTAAGAGCAAGCGCATTTGGAAAATTAGCTATCATGTTTCCAATGATATCTTCTATAGAAGAATTAAAAGCTGCTAAAGAAGTATTAGAAGAATGTAAACAAGAATTGGATAATGAAAATATTTTGTATGACAAAAATATTCAAGTAGGTATCATGATTGAAATTCCATCAGCAGCCTTAATAGCAGACAAATTAGCACAAGAATGTGACTTCTTTAGTATAGGAACAAATGACTTGATCCAATACACAGTAGCAGTAGAAAGAGGAAATGAAAAGATTTCTAAATTATATACAAAATATCATCCTGCAGTTATCAAATTAATCAAAAAAGCAATCGATGGAGCACATTCAGCAAACATCATCTGTGGAATGTGTGGAGAAGCAGCAGGAGATCCAACTTTTATACCACTTCTAGTTGGTCTAGGTTTAGATGAATTTTCAATGAACTCAAACAATATATTAAGAGCTAGAAGAACGATTAACAACTTAGATAAAGAAACATGTGTAAAACTAAGTGAAGAAATATTACAAATGGCATCTGCAGAAGAAGTGGAAAATAAATTAAAAGCGTTTATTAATAATTAAAATAGCAAGAAAAATCTTGCTATTTTTTTTATTGTATTATAAAATTTACAAAAGAAATGTCGCATAGACAAACGAACCTAATGCGACATGTCGCATAGACAAACGAACTCAATGAGACAAAAAGGAGAGAATTATGGGCTTAAGAATTATTTATGGAAAAACAGGAACAGGGAAAAGTAGTTTTTGTTTTTCAGAGATAGCAAAGTTAATTGAAAAAGAAGAAAATATATATTATATTACCCCTGAACAATTTTCATTTACAGCCGAAAAAAATTTGATGGGATTTTTAAATGAGAAAGCAGTTATGAATGCAGAGGTTATTACATTTAGTAGAATGGCCAATAGAGCTTTAAATGAAATTGGAGGAAAAAATAAAACCAATTTATCAAAATGCGGAAAAGCCATGCTAATTTATTCTATTTTGTCGAAACATCAAAATGATTTCAAGTTTTTAGGAAAAAGTGATGAAAATATAGAGATTGGCATTCAAAGTATTACAGAATTAAAAAAACATGGAATTACATTAGAGATATTAGATAAAGAAATTGAAAATCTAGAAGATAAATATTTAAAAACAAAATTAGAAGATATTCGATTCATTTATCAAAACTATGAAGAACAAATTTCAGAAAATTATATTGAAGAAACAGATTTGTTAGATTTTTTAGCAAAAAACATAGAAAATTTAAGTTGGATAAAGAATAGTATCATCTATATAGACGAATTTTCAGGTTATACAGCACAAGAATATGAAGTGATAAAACAATTTATCAAATATGCAAAACAAGTGAATATCACGATATGTATTGATAATTTAGAAAGAGATACCAATCCAGATATAGATGTGTTTTATTCTAATAAACAAACATTAAAAAAGTTAATTAGAATCATTGATGAGAACCATTTTAAACTAGAAGAACCTGTTAATTTGGAAAATCAATATCGATTAAAAAATGAAGAATTACAAGCTTTAAGTCAGAATTTATTAAGTATAAAATCCACAAAATACGCAAAAAATGTGGAAAACATACATTTATTTTTAGCAAAAAATAGATATTCAGAAATTGAAAATGTAGCGAAAACCATTTGTAAGTTAGTAAGAGAAAAAAGCTTAAGATACAAAGATATAGCTATCATTACAAAAAATATAGATATGTATTCTTCATTAGTGAGAAGTATTTTTGCAAAATATGATATACCAGTGTTTATCGATGAAAAAAGAGACTTAAATCAAAATATTATTGTACAATATGTACTTTCTATATTTGAAATCTTTACAAACAATTATACCAGTGAAGCCATGTTTAATTATATTAAATTAGGCTTTTTAGATATAGAAGATGATGAAATTTTCCGACTAGAAAATTATTGTACAAAATGGGGAATTAAACGAAAGAAATGGAAAGAAGATTTCAAATATGAAATGGAGGATGAGACTAAAAAACAGGAAATTGAAAGACTAAATGAAATTAGAAAACAAATCATAGAGCCATTAATGAATCTAAAAAAGAATATAGATAAAGAAAAGACAGCAATGAATATTACAAAACAAATCTATACATTTTTGCAAGAGCAACAGATAGAAGAAAAAATTTCTCAAAAAGTAAAAGATTTAGAAGAAAATGGTTTTATTGATTTAGCAAATGAATATATTGAAAGCTACAACATCATTTTAGAAGTGTTAGATGAAATTGTTTTGGTATTTCAAGAAGATAAGATGACGATTGACACCTATAGCAAAATTTTAAAAATCGGACTAAAAAATAGTGAATTGGGTAAAATTCCAGCTACACAAGATCAAGTGACATTAGGAGATGTGGATAGAACAAGAAGCCACAAAGTGGACATTGTATTTGTGATTGGATTAAATGATGGTGTTTTCCCAAGTGTCAATAAAGATGAAGGATTTTTAAATGATGCAGATAGAGAAAGATTAAAAAATGATGGTATGGAATTGGCAAATGGCACATTAGAAAATTTATATGAAGAAAACTTTAACATATATAAAGTTCTAACAACTGCTGAACAAGAGATGTATTTATCCTATGCTTCATCAGATGGAGAAGGAAAAGCTTTAAGACCATCTATCTTAATTCATAAAATTAAGAAAATGTTTCCAAAACTAGAGGAACAAAGTGATGTAGTAGGTAAAAAATATGAAATTGTCGGTCAAAATATCACTTATGAAGAATTACTAGAAAAACTATATCAATTAAAAAACAAAGAAGAGATAGAAAAATTGTGGTATGCAGTATATGATTGGTATAAACAAAATCCAAATTGGAATACAAGACTAGAACAAGATATGGAAGGGCTAACATATACAAATATACCTAAAAAATTAAAAAAAGAAAATATGGATAAATTATATGGAAATACTTTACATACAAGTGTATCTAGATTAGAACAATATAGAAGATGTCCATTTTCCTATTACTTACAATATGGCTTAAAAGTAAAACCAAAAGAAGAACTAAAAATCCAAAGTTTTAATACAGGTTCTTTTATGCATGAAACCATTGATGAATTTTTTAAGTATGTACATGAAAACAACTTAAATTTAGCAGAATTAGAAGAGGTGGATATTCAAAAAATTGTATCTAAAATCATTGATGAAGATATAGAATTATCAAAAAATTATATCTTTAAGGCAACCGTAAAATATAAAATCTTAGTAAGAAGATTAAAAAAGATTGTTAGTAAAGCATTAAAATATATTATTCAAACATTAATTTATAGTGATTTTACCATTAAAGGAACAGAGGTAGAATTCGATAAAAAAGGAGAATACAAACCAATTTTATTAGAATTAGAAGACGGAAAAAGGATTGAAATTACTGGTAAAATTGATAGAATTGATATAGCAAAAGAGGAAGATGGAAATTATTTAAGAATTATTGATTACAAATCTTCAAGTAAAAACATTGATTTAAATGAAGTGTATGCAGGTTTGCAAATCCAATTATTAACTTATGCAGATGCTGTATGCAAAGAAGAGGATTTGATTCCAGCAGGGATATTCTATTTTTCGCTATTAGAGCAAATGATAAAAGCAGATAAAAAAATATCAGATGAAGAAATAGAAGAATTCATTAGAAAAAACTTTAAGATGAAAGGATTAATTGTTGCTGATGTAAAAGTTATCAAAATGAACGATAATTCTTTGACAACAGGAACTTCTAAAATGGTTCCAGCAGCCATTAGTAAATCAGGAGAAGTGATTGAAAAATGGACAAATGGAGTGAAACAAGAAGAGTTTAGTATATTACAAAAATATATTTATCAAACAATCAAAGAAATTGGAAAAGAAATTTTTGATGGAAATATTGATTTAAAACCATACTATAAAGAGGGAAAAACACCATGTGAATATTGTGAATATAAATCTATATGTACATTTGATCCAAGAAGAAAAGAAAATACATATCAATATATTAACAAATTGTCAAAAGATGATATAATAAGAAAGATGAAGAACGAAATTCAAAAAACAGAAGAGGAAGTTTTATGGTAGAAAAAGAAAAAGTACAAATGAGAAAACGAAATATGAAACTATTTCCTATATATAAAACACTTAGCTGGGATTATATATTTTTCTATACAACCAATTTTCTATTTTTAACACAATGTAAACATATTGATCCAGCAGATGTAGTACTAATCGATTCGTTTTATGCTTTATTTGGAATTATTATGCAAGTTCCAGCAACATTTGTCATAGAATATTTGGGAAGAAAAAGAAGCATGATTTTTGCGAATTTTTTAAATTGCATCTATATGTTAGTAGTCATGTTTAGTACGAATTTATTTAATTTGATAACAGCAGAATTGTTGTCATCACTAGCTTTTGGTATTAAAGAATCGGTGGATCCAGCATTATTAAATGAATCTATACCACCTTCAAGATACAAAAGCAAGATTTTTGCGAAAATTAGTCAAAAAGGAATGGCAAATTATTATATTATTAATGCCATAGCAACCATACTGGCAGGATTTTTCTATGACATCAATCCATATATACCAATTACATTATCTTTTATCATAACCATATTAGTAACCATCATATCTACAGGATTTATTGAGCCACAGACTACAAAGAAAAAACATAAAGTCCAAGAATTTAATCAACTAAAGGAAATAAAAGACGCTTTTAAATTTATTCTTAAATCAGAAAGATTGAAAGCACTAATTCTATTTACAGCAATATCAGGTGGAGTGATAAGCCTTATGGCAACATATGAAGTGAGTTTACTAGAAGATTTTGATATGCCAGCAAAATATTTATGCATGATTTTTGCCATATTAGGAATTATTTCAGGAATCTTAGCCAACAAACAGGAAGCTTTTCATGAAAAATATAGAAATAAATCTTTATGTACTTTATTTGGACTGATTGCTGGAACGATTTTAGTTGCAGGAATATGTGGTGTTATTGCAAAACAATATAGTATATTTATTCTATTCATAGTTGTTACATATTTGATTCGATATTCTTGCCAAGGAATATATTATCCACTAACAGAAAGATATTTAAGAAATTTCTCAAATGAAAAGATTGATACAAAAATATTCACGGCAAAAAATTTCTTAAAAAGTATATTAAGTGCTGCGATTGGTATAATGGGATCATTTTTGTTAGATAGGATGAATATTTCTTATTGTATGACAATCATAGGTATTTCAACCATTATACTGACAATACTTATGAGCCAATATATGAAAACAAGAGTAGGATTAAAACCACAAGAATATTCTAAAGAAGAACTTCAATTTGATGAGTTAAAAAGCAAATAAAGAAGAAAAATATGATGAGTTAAATCAAGTAAAAGAGTAAAAGAATAAAAGAGTGAAAAATATAAAATGCACGAAATGTTTATTTTATGAGGTGAGGTATGAAAGATTTATCCAATAAAAATGTGATTCATGTGAAAAATAATGGAATAGAATATTTACAATTTAGAAAATTATTAGAATGCGAAGATATTATTCATCATGCATATGCATTAGGACTAGACGTAGGATTTAAAACAACAACACCAAATCAAAATCCTGCATCACCAGAAAGAATGAAGTTAGCAAGAGAATCGTATAAAAAGTTATGTAGTAGTATAGGAAGTAATGATGCACATATTGTGCAAGCAAATCAAAATCATACAGATATTATTAAAATTGTGCAAACAAAAGTAAATGCAGACAAACCAGATTTTAGTCTAACAGAAGAGGGAATAGAAGATGGCCTGATTACAAATAAGAAAAATCTAGCATTAGCAACAACCAATGCAGATTGTATCTTATTACTATTTTTTGATCCGATAAAAAAAGTAATTGCCAATACACATTCTGGTTGGAAAGGAACCTTACAAAGAATTTCTATCAAAACCGTTCAAAACATGATAAAAGAATTTGATAGTAATCCTCAAGATATCATATGCTGTATTTGTCCAAGTATTCGAAAATGTCATTTTGAAGTAGATAAAGATGTGAAAGACATGTTTGAAAAAGAGTTTTATGATTTGCAAAATGCGAAATTTATCGATCTAGAAAATGAAAATCAAGAAAACACAATTCAGTTAACAGATTTTATAGAAGAAAAAATAGAAAACGCAAAATGGAATATTGATACGGTTTTGATTAATAAAATTCTTCTTCAAAAAGAAGGATTAAAACCAGAAAATATTATTGATTCAGGGATTTGTAGTGTTTGTCATTCAGACTTGATACACTCTTATCGAATGGAAAAGAAAGATTATAATACAGAAACAGCAGTTATAGAATTAAAATAAACATTATAGGATTTCTGTTTAGCCTTCTGTTTAAGCCATAGTATTTATAAATTATTGATTACTCGGTTCAATACAAGCATATTTGTAATTAAATAATTTATGAATACCATGACTTACATAGAAGGTTAAGTATGAATATTGTATTTATACAAAAATTAATAATAAATAAAGGATGTAATAAAAATGTTTAAAACATGGGAAGAATTAGAAGAATCCATTAAAGATTGTAATAAATGTAAATTGTGTAAGAATAGACAAAATATTGTATTTGGAACAGGAAATAAACATGCAAAATTAATGTTTATTGGAGAAGGACCTGGAGCAGATGAAGATAGATTAGGAGAACCTTTTGTAGGAAGAGCTGGAAAATTAATGAATTTGGCATTTGAAACTTTGGGCATTGATAGAAAAGAAGTGTATATTGCCAATGTTGTAAAATGTAGGCCACCAGGTAATAGAAATCCAGAAGAAGATGAAGCATTAGCCTGTTTAGATTATTTAAGAAATCAAGTCATACTTGTACAACCAGAAATCATTGTCTTATTGGGAAGTGTTGCTTTAAAAAATATCCTAGGAAAAGAATATGGTATAACAGCTGCTAGGGGAAAATGGGTAGAAAAGAAAGGAATAAAATATATGCCCACTTGGCATCCAGCAGCTTTATTACGAGATGAAACCAAAAAAATTGATTTTATAAAGGACTTACAAAAAGTGATTGAAGAATTACAAGGAAAATGTAACAAATGAAATATAATTTAATATACGATTAAGTCATATTGATTGACTAAAAGCTGTAAACAATGTAAAATATTTTAAGAGCAATATAAAAATTTGTTGGTATTTATTGAAGGATATAGATATAATAAAACTTAGATAGTTTAGTCAGCAATGGATAATGAAAAGAGGGATAAAAGTGATAAAAGAAATAGAAGAAAAAGTAAATTATTGTTTGAATTGTAAAGTAAAACCATGTTCTTTACAAGGTTGCCCATTAAATAATCATATACCAGATTTTATACAAGCTTTAAAGAAAGAAGAATATTTAGAAGCCTATAAAATTTTATCAGAAACAACCGTTTTACCAGGTGTATGTGGAAGAATTTGTCCACATGAAAAACAATGTCAAGGTTCTTGTGTAAAAGGCATAAAAGGAGAACCAGTTTCAATAGGAGAATTAGAAGCTTATACTTTTGATAAAGTACATGAATTAGGATATCATCTATCAGATTGTTATGAAAAGACAGAAAAGAAAGATAAAAAAGTGGCAGTTTTGGGAGGAGGTCCAGCAGGGCTAACATGTGCAGCTTTTCTAGCTAAAGAAGGAATACAAGTAACCATATATGAAAAATATGACTATTTAGGTGGCCTATTAATGTTTGGCATACCAGATTTTAGACTACCAAAAGATATTGTAGAAAATACAGAAAAAGATATCTTAAATTTAGGAATAGAAGTAAAATATCACCAAGAGTTAGGAAAAGACTTTAGTTTAGAAGATATAGAAAATGAATATGATGCTATATTTTTAGGCATTGGCGCTAATTGTTCTTCAAAGATGGGAGTAGAAGGAGAAGATTTAGAAGGCGTCTATGGTGGAAATGAATTACTAGAATACAATTTACATCCAGATTATAAAGGGAAAAAGGTCATTGTGACAGGTGGCGGAAATGTGGCGATGGACTGTGCCAGAACCATTAATCGATTAGGAGCTAAAGAAGTAACTGTTGTTTATAGAAGAGCAGAAGAACAAATGCCAGCAGAAAAGAAAGAAATACAAGATGCGAAAAATGAAGGAGTACAATTTGCTTTTCAAAATAATATTGTCAAAATAATGGGAAATGGAAAAGTAGAAAAAGTTGAGCTAATAAAGACAAAGTTAGTTCAAAAAGAAGGAGACAGTAGATTATCCCCTGTTAATATTGAAAACAGTAATTATCAAGTAGATGTTGATTATATTGTGATGGCATTAGGTTCAAAACCACAAGCGTTTGTAAAAGACCTGGACTTAGAATTAAATAAATGGGGAAACATACAAGTAGATGAAGAATATAAAACCTCTAATTTTAAAGTTTATGCAGGTGGAGATTTGGCAGGAATGAAAGGAACGGTTGCTTGGGCTGCAAGGTCAGGAAGAGAAGCAGCAAAGAATATAATGAAAAATATATAAGAAATACCTATGACAGAATTGCATAGAAAAATAAAAACACTTTAATGAATGAAATGAAAATTCATTAAAGTGTTTTATTGTCAAAATAATCATGTTCAAAGAAAATCGACTGCAATTTTTATTGCTGTCAGGTTATATGCTTATTATATTAGATAACAAAGTTCAGGATACCCGATTAAAATCTTGATTGCTATGTCGGATCAGGTACTTATTTTAAATATCATTATTTTCTGTTTCAGAAGATTTCCCTAAAAGAATTCGTTTAATTGCTTTAAATAATTTCATAATTTTACTTTCACTTTTTGGCTTTGTATTGAGAGCTGTTTCAATACCACCATTTTCAAGTATATTATATTTATGTTCTAGTTGAGACATTTTTTCAACATAATAATCATTGAAAAATGTGTATCCCTCAGCAAATCCTAAATAAGATTTTATATCATATAATTTTTTTCTATAATTTTCTAATTCTTCTAAATTTGTTATATTTAGAAAGGCTTTATCAAAATAGCTAGAAATAATTAAATTTTGCGTTCTTAGAAATGTTAATTTGATTTTTTGTTTTAAATCATCAATTTTTTTAACCATATCATCAACTTTTTTATTTCTATCATCAATTTGAGCAATTTTATTATTTAATTTAATAATGTCTTCTTCTGCAAATAAGATATCATCAAGCGCATTTTGAATAGCCATAAAGGCTTTTTGTGATGTTAATTCAGAAAATTTTATTTTAAAATTATCATCACTATTTAAAGTACTCTTAAATAAAACATCTTCCCCTGTAATGAAGGCTAATTGATTTACCAAACAACATTCTAGAGGATAGTAAGAGGGACTGGTTGTTTCAAAGCTGATACCAAAGTATTTCACATAATCTTTTGGAATACCAATTACTTTTGAAGACATTAATTGAACAGCAGCTTCATTTAATCCTAATCCATAAATTTTAAATTCAGTATAATCACATAATCCCATTTTTAATAAATAGTTTCTTTTATCTTTTACCTCTTGAAGATAATGAATACATTCGTGAATAGCAAATTCTTCCATATCTTCTTCTGGAATATGTTCATTAAAATAAATAGACGTATTTTTATAATAATAATTTGCTTCTGCCATTCCTTCAGGCATTTTTGCCTTATACATATCTAGCCTAGATAATTTTATAAATAGTTCATTTTCATTTAATCCATAAGAAGGAAATGTCTGGCATAATTTAGATGCAATATTTTTAGCAATAGAATTAATTTTTAGGGTATCTAATTTTTGAGTTACTTCAATTCCATCTTTTTTTAAATCAGATTTTATACTCATTATAGTTCTCCTTAGTTTATAATTATCTAACCATATTATACTATAAGAAAAGGCAAAGAATATTTCAATATGGTTAAATATTCTTTACAGTTTAATGACAAATGATGATGATAAATGGAATAAAACTGAGAAATATAAAATAAGAATAATATAAATGTAGAATTTTGTCGAAATGTTTTTGTTGACATTATAAGATTTGGAATATATAATGTCTAAAAAAGAAAGGAGGGAAAGAATGAGTACCACAAATAGAGATTTACTTTTAAAAATTTATAAAGAATTGCAAGAAACAAAAGAAAAAGTAAAAGATATACCAGAAATGAAAAAACAATTGGAAGAAATACCAAAAATGAAAAAGCAACTAGAAGAGATACCAAAAATAAAAGATGAAATCGTACAAATTAAGAAACAAGTAGAAGAAATACCAAAAATGAAAAAACAATTGGAAGAAATACCAAAAATGAAAAAACAATTGGAAGAAATACCAAAAATCAAAGAAGAATTAATACCTACAATGC
Organism: uncultured Clostridium sp.; assembly: GCA_946491915.1. Next base: position 2,947 of record CAMLYR010000006.1, on the reverse strand, counting down.
AACAAGATATATTGCAAATTAAAGAAATTTTAAAGGAAATACCAGAAATTAAACAAGAATTACGTAATATTAGTGGATCTGTTGCTAGAATCGAAGTTGAACATGGTGAAAAGTTAGCAATTTTGTTTGATGCATTTAAAGTAAATACAGAAAAAATTGAAGAACAAAATACAAGAATTACGAAATGTGAAAAAATATTAGAAAAACATGATCATCAAATCTATATTTTAAATTCAGAAATTCATAATAAAAAAATTCAAAATGCATAAAAGCCTATTAGTATGCTTTTATAACTAACAGGCTTTTATGAAATATTATTTCACAACAATATTATAAATTTTATTCTTAACATAGATTTCTTTTATAATCGTTTTATTTTCCAATTTATCACTAACGGCTTCATGTACTTTTTCTTTAACACTTTCTTCAGCTTCATCTAAAGAAATGGTAATGGTTGCTTTTAATTTACCATTAAATTGTATAGGTAATGTAATTTCGTCAGCGATTGTTTTTTCTTCATCATATGTAGGCCATTCCATATAAGCTAACATTTCTTTGCCACCTAATACAGTTTGCCAAAGTTCTTCTGTCATATGTGGTGCAAAAGGATTTAGCAATTGTAAAAAGGTTTTAAATTCTGCTTTATTAATTTTCTTTTCTTTATAAAAATCATTTACTAAAGTCATAAAGGTTGAAACAGCTGTATTAAATTTCATTTCTTCGATATCAGAAGATACTTTTTTAATAGCTCTATGCATTTCTTTTTCAAATTTTGGAGAATATTCTTCACCATCTACTAATAAGTTCTGAAGATTCCAAACTCTGTCTAAAAATTTTGCACAACCTCTGATACTTTCCATAGACCATGGAGCTGTTTGATCAAAAGGCCCCATAAACATTTCATAAACTCTAAAAGCATCTGCACCAAATTCATTAATAATGTCATCTGGATTTACAACATTACCTTTAGATTTAGACATTTTTTCTCCATTGCTTCCAAGAATCATTCCGTGAGAAGTACGTTTTTGATATGGCTCTTTTGTTGGAACAACACCTATATCATATAAGAATTTGTGCCAAAATCTTGAATATAGTAAGTGAAGTGTTGTATGTTCCATACCACCATTATACCAATCAACAGGTGACCAGTATTCTAAAGCTTCTTTTGAAGCCAAAGCTTTATTATTATGAGGATCCATATATCTTAAGTAATACCAAGAAGATCCAGCCCATTGAGGCATTGTATCTGTTTCTCTTTTTGCTTTTCCACCACAATGAGGACAAGTCGTATTTACCCATTCTTCATGTCTTGCAAGAGGAGATTCCCCATTTTCACCTGGTTCATAATCTTCAACATCAGGTAATTTTAAAGGTAATTCTTCTTCTGGAACAGGAACCCAACCACACTTTTCACAATAAATCATAGGGATTGGTTCTCCCCAATAACGTTGTCTAGAAAATACCCAATCACGTAATTTATAATTTACTTGTTTTTTACCAATGTGATGATTTTCTAAGTATTCAATAACTTTTTTCTTAGCTTCTACAACTGGTAAATCATTTAAAAATCCTGAATTGATTAATATACCAGTTTCCACATCTGTAAAAGCCTCTTTATCAATATCACATTCAATCGTTTCATCAATAGGTTTAATAACTTGAACAATTGGTAAATGGAATTTTTTTGCAAATTCATGGTCACGTGTATCATGTCCAGGTACAGCCATAATCGCACCTGTACCATAAGTAATTAAAACATAATCAGAAATCCAGATAGGAATTTCTTCATTTGTTAATGGATTAATGGCTTTAATTCCTTTTATTTCACAACCAGTTTTCTCTTTATTTAATTCTGATCTTTCAAAATCAGATTTTAAAGAAGCTTGATGTTTATATTCTTCAATTTCATCCATATTGGTAATTTTATCAGAAAGTTTGTCAATTATATGGTGTTCTGGAGCAACAACCATATAGGTAGCACCAAATAAGGTATCTGGTCTTGTTGTATAAACTGTTAATGTTTCATCAGAATCAGCAATTTTAAAGGTAACTTCAGCACCTTCAGAACGACCAATCCAATTTTTTTGTTGTGCTTTAATTTTATCTAAATAATCTACATCATCTAAATCATCTATTAATCTTTGTGCATATTCTGTGATTTTTAACATCCATTGACTTTTTTCTTTTTGAACAACTGGACTTCCACATCTTTCACAAACACCATTGACAACTTCTTCGTTAGCAAGTCCTACTTTACAACCTGTACAGAAGTTTATTGGCATAGTAGCTTTGTAAGCCAATCCATGTTTATATAATTGAATAAATATCCATTGTGTCCATTTATAATAATTGGGGTCAGTGGTATTGACTTCTCTTGACCAATCAAAAGAAAAACCAATTGATTTTAATTGTTCTCTAAAATGGTTAATATTTTTCTCAGTAGTTATCTTTGGATGAATATGATTTTTAATAGCATAATTTTCAGCAGGTAATCCGAAAGCATCAAATCCAATTGGGAATAATACATTATATCCTTGCATTCTTCTCTTTCTTGCAATGATATCTAATGCAGTATAACTTCTAGGGTGTCCTACATGAAGACCTTGACCTGATGGATATGGAAATTCGATTAATCCAAACCATTTTTTCATTGTGAAGTCATCTTTTGCATTAAATGTTCCTTCAGCATACCATTTATCTTGCCATTTTTTTTCGATTTCTTTAAAGTTATAACTCATGCTTCTAATCCGTCCTTTCAAATGTTTTATAAACCGTATTATATAACAAAAAACTATGAGTTTCAAGAGAAAAAGGTGAATTCATATAGATAATAGTAACTATTCAGTTGTAAAGATATTTACGATTAAACAAGTTCGTGTATATTTATTTTTTATAAATTCCTCGGCTCAATACGTGCTCTAGCCTTTCTAATTATAAAAGAAACGAG
>CAMLYR010000005.1 GCA_946491915.1 uncultured Clostridium sp. | reverse complement strand
TCTTATGTGCGCCGCCAGCGTTTATCCTGAGCCAGGATCAAACTCTCTTGTTTTTCGGTCCGCAATAAACTTCGTATTGCTGTGTCAGATTTCGTCAAAATTTATTCGATGTACATTTAGTACTATCTCATAAATTTTTCCTCATCTTCCTTGCACTACTCGTTTCTTCCGAACCTTACTTATAATTTATCTCAAATCATTTCTGATTTTTATAAATCAAACTAAAGTGTTTTTTCAAGCTCTTTAAACTTCTTTCTTTTTTGGCTAAAAAACTTTTAAAAAATTTACTTGTTCGGTACAATATTTCTTTCGAAATATTCTCCGCTTCGGTTTATTCTCTAAAGGATTTTATTGTTTACTTTTCAATGTACTTTTCTTCGTTCCTCTTGTGGAACGAGTTGCATTATACTATACCTTATTTTGTTTGTCAAGACTTTTTTTGACATTTTTTTATTTTTTTATTTAGGCAAAATAAAAAACTAGTAATGCTCTTTTTTGTCTTATTCTATTATGTAGTATTATTACTAATTCTCTTGTTATTTTTTTATTATTTTGTCTGTTGCAAGGTACTTATTTATAATAGCATTTTTATTTTTTTATGTCAATACTTTTTTTCGATTTTTTTATGTTTTTTTGTGGAAAGTTTTGACATAAAATCTACAAAATGATTTGTAGTAAAATTATATTAACATCTTTATTGATTTCTGTCAATATCTTTTTTAAATTTTTTTAATTTTATCTGCTTTGTTATAATTAGATAAAAAAAGGTAAAGAGATTTTCCAAAAAATAAGATATCCTCTTTACCTATGTTTATATTGTAAGAACTAAGTAACATATATTTGGCACTTTCCCGAATACTCACTCATTAAGGCATGCCTTCTTATATACTATAAAAATGCATATTATATCCAATATATATATAATAATATTTGAAACATTTTGCAAAGACAAGTTTTCTTTGTAAATATTTAATCTCTCAATATACTTTTCTGCACTTTCTGTATATTTTTGTAATGCTTCTTTTTGAGTCATAGATTTTCTTTTAACCATATCTTGTATTCCATTTGTTTCTGTCTTATAAAATAATTCTGACCAACTTGATACACCTTTTATCAAAACATTATTAAAACTTACCATATATTTTTGTTCTTTATCTTGAATCTCACTCATATCTTCCAAATTTACATTTGGATTCAAATTTAATTCATAATATGTATTCAAATCCTTAGATTGTATTGCACCATTCAACATTTCTATTTTGGTATCTGTCTCACTCATATTTATACAACCTATAACAATTTTTATACATAAGATGATTACCATTATTATACTAGAAATAATACATATTCTTTTCGGACTTATATTAATTGTTATTTTCGAATTTATTATATCTTTGTAAAATAATACCAACATAACCATGACAATATTCGCTATCAAGATTTCATAAATTATATTCATAGCAAAATAAATATAATCCACCATCCAAAAATCTGATAATTCAGATATTGTATTTATGAATTTGGGATATCCTACATCTATAATCAATAATATAATTAATGGTATTATATAATATTTAACAATATCCTTAATAAAAAAACTATCAAATCGTGAAAAATCAATTTCGTCTAGAAATTTATATAAAATTAAAACAGCCAATATAGAAATATAACCAAAAATTCCACTTATTAATTTTGTTAATATAAAATCTATTCCCAAAACAATCAGATTAACAATTATTATACTTTTTTTATTGGTTATTTTTTCTTTCAATTTCAGATTAAACAAAATAACAGTAATAATAGCAAACAGTATTGGCAAATAATTTAATGCTATTTGTATATTTATCCCTATCAGCTCAGTAAATAGTATTATCATTATAGCGATTATAATTACCATGGTCCCCTTTTTTTCAATCATTGTTTTCCCCTTTTCATTTTCTTTATATTCGTTTATGTGATTTTATATGATTTATTTGATTTCAACCTTTTCATTTTTTAGTTGTCTTTATATTTTTTCGTATTCTCATTGATACTTTTATTTATTCCCATATAATCTTTCTAATACAATAATAAACATTGCATGACTCCAACCTAAACCGATTACCCAATTAGGTTTTAATGTATGATTATCAATTTGTTCTCCAATAAAATAATGTTTTCCAACTGTCTTTACAACAAAATCAAATGTTTCTTTAGCTTTTTGTTTTTCTCCTGCATCTAAATAATACAATGTCATCCACAAATTTGATATTGGCCATGGGTTTCCATTCATATAATGATCTTGTTCAAATCTTTGGTATCCTCCTGTATAGGTTCGAATACTTAAATTCATTTTTTCAATTGTATTTAGTATTTTTCTTTCTTTTGGTCCAAATACATGGAATGGTTCTACTGCACCTAACATACTAATGTCCATTTTTTTATCTTCTGTATTTCTTAAATAAGAATTTGTTTCCTTATCATACATCTTTTCATTGATAAAGTTTTTAATTTCTGTTTGTAGATATTGTAATTCTTTTTCTGACTTTGCTATCTTTTCTTCTTTTAATCGATTATTATCAAAATCAGAAACATTTTTATCTAATACTCTATACATTTTCATAATACAATCAAAAGCAGCATAGATACTTGATAAAGAATACAAATGAATTCCTTCATGCATTTCCCAAATATCATAGCTCACATGTATCTTATCTTTATTAGAATAGAAACTATTTTCAATTTCTTCTTTTACAATATCTCCATCTTGTTCTTTTATTTCAAGCCATTGTTTTACATATTTCTTTAAAAACTCTACTGCTTTTTCACACATTTTTAAATTGTCTTTTAAAAATTTTTCAGATTTCGTATGTTGATAATGTTCATAAACACCATATACAACACTTGCTGTTTCATCTATTTGATATCCCCAACAAGGTGCTAATTTTCCATCTGTATAAAATCTTTGTTCCCACATTCCATTTTTGCTTTGTGTCATTTTACAAAATGTTTTATAAAATTTCTCTGTTTCTTTTTGCATATTTAAAATATCCATTGCCTTTGTAATAAATACGGCATCTCTTGGCCAACAATATGCATATCTTCCACAATGATTAAAATATTCATCTACTTCTGGTGATGCAATGATTCCTCCCGTTTCTTGATTCGTTAATAATGGAAATAATAAAATGGTACGTTTATAGATTTCAAAGATTTTTTCTTCATAACTATTTTGTGGTTCTTTTAAATTTAATCCATTATGTGCTTTTACATATTTTCTCCAATAACTTCTTGTAGCAACACATTCTTTATTTAAGTCTTTTCTAGTAATTCTATCCATTTCATCTTCTATGACAGATATATTTTTATTTTCATCCACCATAACACAAATTTCAATTGTTTTCTTCTCATTAGGATGAATAACACCTATTTCGTAACTAATGCTTGAATCCTTAGACATACCAATATAATCTTTATCATATATTTCTGCTCGTTTAATTGTTTCTTTACTTCCATGAATTTGATGTTTATTGATTTTATAGTCTTTTGCAAAGGTAGAAACCACAAAATCATGTGCATATTGAAACATTCCATTATCAATTACTTTACAACTAACATGGTTATTTTCATCTGACAATAATTCTGCATGTATAAAAAATTCGATATCTAAATCTATTTTACTATCATTAATAAATGTATACTTCTTTAATAATACATTGTCTTCTTTTATTAACGCACAATCTGTCTGAAGGATTGTTAAATTAAAATACGTATTGGTAACTTCTGTATTTAAAACATTGGTATCTGTATCATAGTATTGTTTATATACATTATTGATATCATCATGTAAGTAAATTAAATCAGAATTATTTACTTTTACTCCTGTACGAAAAAAGCTTATATATTGTCTATTTTCTCTTGAAGGAAAATAAAGTCTTTGTAATTCTCCTTTTGAAGTATATGTTGCAAGCATTTTTTTATTTCCTATGATTGCTTCATTTAAATATTTTTCTTCCATGGTTTTCTCTCCAATCCTATTTTTCTACTATATTTAAAAAGTTTTGTATAAAATCTTCATTATAAACGTCTATTTCTCCATAACTCATATTTGAAACTGTATAAAATTGATATTTGGGCAAAAATTCTTTTGGAGTTATTTCTTCTGTTACATTTTTTAATATCTTCTTTTCTGTGTCTTCTTCTTTATTATTAGTTTCTGAATATATATCATTTAATAAAGTTCTTAATTCTTCCACATCATTTTCTTCTAAACTTTTGTGAAATACTATCTTTGTTATATCTGTGGTAAAATCTAACTCCAAATATACATTTACACTTTGCTGATATTTAGTTACTTCACCTTTTTCCAAATCAATGCCATAATATATATTTTCATGTGAACCACCATCATTTCGCATTGTCGCAAATCTAGTATTTGTTATTACTAGATATTTATTGGCATTATCTAATCGAAATTCTATACAATATTCATAAATTTTATATCCATCAGCAACCATTATTATTATCAATATTATAATAATGATAGCTATTATCATTTTTTTCATAAAAAATCCTATCTTCCTTTTATTTCATAATTTCAAATATTTCCATATAATTTTTCAAGCTTACTATCCTTCAATTACATTCAAAATTTGTTTCTCTAAATCTTTTATCTTTTCATTAATTCTAAAGATATCTTCATCTCTTAAATTATCATCTTGTAAATCTTGATGAACATAGACTTCCATATCTTTCAATTCCTCTTTTAGTTTTCCTAATCTTTGTAGAATTTCTGATTTAATTGTTTTATTAACTCTTCTTTCTATCTTATGTGTCATAACAATTTCATCGCTTAATTCATATGTTTCTCCAAATTCAGGAATGGTAACACCGATTTTTGTTTCTTCTTCTATCTTATCTGCTAATACATCTTGGGATTCTGGTTCTCCATGAACTAAAAAGATATGTTTTGGTTTCTTTATATAAGAATAAATACAATTCATTAATAATTCTTGGTCAGCATGTCCAGAATATCCCTCTATATATTCTATTCTTGCATTGACTGCAATTTCTTCTCCAAATATTTTAACTGTTTTTGCTCCATTGACAATACTATATCCTAGTGTACCTGGTGCTTGATATCCAACAAAAAGAATTGTACTTTTTGGATTCCATAAATTATGTTTTAAATGATGTTTGATTCTTCCTACTTCACACATACCACTTGCTGATATAATAATACTTGGCGTCTGATCCTCATTTAACGCTTTTGATTCATCTGCTGTTCTGGTAAATTTTAATCCTGGAAATTCTAGTGGATTATCCCCCCTCATAATTTCTTCTTTTGTTTCTTCATCAAATAATTCCATATTTTCTCTAAATACCTCTGTTGCAGATATTGCTAAAGGACTATCTACATATACAGGTGCTTTCATAATGGTTTTATATTTTCTTCTAAATTCTTCATCATCACCATATTCATCTTTTAACTTGTTTATTTCGTATAAAATTTCCTGTGTTCTACCCACTGCAAAAGAAGGAATAACAACTGTTCCTCCATTATCTAAAGTTTCTGATACAACATCTAAGAAAATTTCTGCTTTTTCATCATTTCTCATATGAAGTCTACTTCCATAAGTAGATTCCATAACCAAAAAGTCTGTATCTTCTATCATGGTTGGTGGACTTAATAAAGGGATATCATTGTTTCCTATATCTCCTGTAAATACTGTTTTTGTTTCTTTATCCCCTTCTTTTACCCATACTTCGATAATACTAGAACCTAACATATGTCCTGCATCATTAAATCTTACGTGAATTTCTGGTGTTATTTCAATAATTTGGTCATATTGAACTGGTTCAAATATTTCCAAACATCTTACCGCATCTTCTGCAGTATAGATTGGCTCTATTGGTTCTTCTCCTTTTCTTTTTCTTTTTTTATTTTTCCACTCTACTTCTGTTTCTTGTATATGACCACTATCTGGTAACATCAATGCGCATAAATCACATGTTGCCTTATGTGCATATACTTTATTTCGAAAACCTTCATTATATAATTTGGGTATTCTTCCTGAATGATCTATATGTGCATGTGTCAAAAGCATAAAATCAATTTCTGAAGGATTAAATTCAAAATCTTGACTATTTTCCATTTCTTGTTCTGCTTTTCCTTGCCACATTCCACAATCTACTAAAAATTTCTTTCCAGCACCTTCTACTAAAAAGTTGGAACCTGTTACTGTTCTGGTTGCTCCTAAAAATGTAATTTTCATAAAAAACCTCCATTCGAGCAAAATTATGCTCTTGCAAACTTTAATTAAACACTTTTATTTTTTTATTGACTTTAATTGCTAAATCTTTTTTATTGATGTTTCCAAAGTCTTTTAATTCTACTTTTTCTTCAAAAATGTCGTCATCAAATAATTGAAGATATACTTTGTCTTTTTCTTTTATTAATTTTATATATATATCTTCTAATGTAAGCATTCTAATAGTAAATATGTTCTTTAATATTTCATCATCTATTTCTTTATTTTTTGAAGTTACTGTTATTACTTTTAATTCTTGTGCTTTATCTAATAATCGTCTTCTGGTTTCCTGTAGTTCTTTTTGAATCCCTTTTACTTCACTTATATTGTTTTCTTCATTAAATGGTAAGACTGTATAATATCGAAATTCATATATGCAATCCATCATTTCTGATTTTTCATTGATTTCTTTCATTTTTAATTGATAAGCTTTTAAAAAAACTTTTTGCAATTTTACAAGCATCTTCTCTATTTCTTTTTCAATATTATCAATTTCTACCAATTTTAAATATTCATCTTTTTCTTCCATTTCTTTTTTATATGAAACAAATTTCTTTGGATTTAATAATCTATTTAGCTTTTCTAATTCTTCTAATTTTTCTTCTCTCTCTTTTTTCATTACTTTTGATAAAACTCTTACACTAAATATTTTTTTCTTTAGTGGTAGTTTTTCATTTCTTTTTATATACTCTTCTTGTAATAATACTTTATCATTTAGTGTCTCATCAATAATTTTGATTTCTTTGTTTAATTTTCTCTTCTGTTTTGTAATCATATCAATATATTTTTCTTTGTTATCAACTTTCTTTAGTGTTTTTTCCACTTCTTTCTTTTCACTTTCAAATTCTTCTTTTTTCTTTGGATTATACTTCAATTCTAATAGGACTGATAATTTTTCTATTACTTTTAATATATCTTTTTGATTTTTCACACCATATTTTTCTTCTAATTTATTTTTAAAAAGTTCCATATAATCAATGATAAATTCTTTATTTTTTATCCATTTTTCTAAAAATTCTTGTCCTAATAAAATTCTTAGATTTTGATAAATTAGATTATAACTCACGCTTTCAATCTCACTGCAAATGGTTGTCCATGAATACCCATTAAAATCTCTTAATGGTTCTACTGTTTCTATATTGTTTCCTATATTAATTAGATTGGATAATGTCTCCCAAATAATAGGATAATCCTTTTTTATAATGGCATCCTTTTTACTGATTTTTGCAATACAATACAACAATTTTCTTTCGATTGGATAGCAAATGATTCTCTTGTTTTCTTTATCTACTAAAAAAGTCCTATCTCCTAAAATATTGACTTCTTTAGAATTCATTTTGCATATATTCAAATGATCACAATTTTCTTGTATTATTTGAATAAATCGCTTGATATATTCTTCTTTACTCATGACATTGGGCTTAGTTTTTTCATAATCTTTATAAGATGCTTCTATTTTATACAATATACTAAGAAGAAGATTTTTTGCGCTTTCGTCAAAAGATTTTTTTTCTAATATCATTTCAAGTTCATTGTTATAATCTTTTTTTACAATCTTATTTAAGAATTTTTCTTTTTTCTTTTGCATCATCTTCTCCTTTCTTTTGTTTATTGTGTAGCTACATCATTCTCTTTTGTTCCCATTTTTAATTCATTTAACTTATCTAATGTCATTAATACTTCTCTAGGTTTACTTCCTTGATATCCAGAAATAACACCTCTTTCTTCCATTTGGTCAATAATTCTTCCTGCTCTTGCATATCCAACTTTAAATCTTCTTTGGATAAATGATGTTGATGCTTGTCCTGTTTCTACAACTGTTTGAATAGCATCCATTAAAAATGGGTCTGTATCATCATCTGCTGATTGCTCTTGTGCCAATTCTTTATCTGATTTATTATTATTTTCTATACTTTCCAAAATATCTTCACTATAAGTTGCTGTTCCATTTGATTTTACAAAGTCTACGATTTTTTCTACTTCTTCATCTGATACAAAGGCACCTTGTACTCTTGATGGTTTTGGAGCTCCTGAAGGGAAGAATAACATATCTCCTTTTCCTAACAATTTTTCTGCTCCCACTGTATCCAATATGGTTCTTGAATCTACTTGTGAAGATACAGCAAATGCAATTCTTGATGGAATATTGGCTTTGATTAATCCTGTAATAACATCTACAGATGGTCTTTGTGTTGCAATGACTAAATGCATTCCTGCTGCTCTTGCTTTTTGTGCTAGTCTACAGATTGCTTCTTCTACGTCTTTTGCTGCTACCATCATTAAATCTGCTAACTCATCTACAATAATGACGATTTGAGGAAGTTTTCCGACTCCTCCTTCTTTTTCAATCGCTTTATTATATCCTTTTAAGTCTCTTACACCTTTGCTAGCAAATTTGTTATATCGATCATCCATTTCTTGAACTGCCCAAGCCAATGCACCTGCTGCTTTTTTAGGGTCTGTTACAACTGGTATTAATAGATGTGGTATTCCATTATATACAGATAATTCTACAACCTTTGGGTCCACCATTACCAATTTTACTTCACTTGGTTTGGCATTATATATGATACTTGTAATAATAGTATTAATACAAACACTCTTACCAGAACCTGTTGAACCTGCAATTAAAACATGAGGCATCTTAGCAATATCTGCTAATTGTGTATTTCCTGCAACATCTTTTCCTAACGCAATGGTTAGTTTTGATTTATTTTCTTGGAATTCTTTACTTTCTAGTACCTCTCTTAAATGAACCGTTTCTTTTTCCTTATTGGGTACCTCTATACCAACTGCTTGTTTTCCTGGTATTGGTGCCTCAATTCTAATGGTTTCTGCTGCTAAATTTAATGCAATATCATCTGCTAAGTTAGCAATCTTACTAACACGAACACCTTCTGCCGGTTTTAATTCATATCTTGTAATGGCAGGACCAACAGAAACGTTTTCCACTTTTGCGGATACCCCAAAACTATATAATGTTTTTTGTAATTTTGTTGCTGTATCTGTTAAAGCTTTTGCTCCTCCTTTTAATGTCTTTGCTTTTCCTTTGCTTAATAATTCAACTGGAGGATATTCATAATGTTCATCTTCTACCACCATAGCATGTTCTAATTGAAGAACCTCTTTTTTCTTATCTTCTTTCTTTTCTTCTTCTTGTTTAAATAAGTTGTTTTCTATAACATCTGGTTGCATTTCTTTTTTGCTATCTCTTGTTAATGGCTCTAAATCATCATTTGAATGATCATATTTTTTTAGACCTCTTGTATTTTCTGTTTCATCTAATATTCTGCCACCAAAATTAATTTTTATTTGGTTATCCATAAAATCTTTTTCTTTTTCCGCTTTTGCATTTGCTATTTTCTCAGCTTTTATTCTAGCTTTTTCAGCCATTCTTTCTTCACGTTCTCTTTTTCTTCTTTCTTGTGCAGTTTCCTTGATTTCTCCTTTATGTCTTTCTTCTTTTTCTTCTAATCTCTCTTCTCTCTTATCTTCAATCTTTTCTACAAACATATTAATTAAGTCAGACAAGTTAATTCCAAAAGTAAATACTAAAAATACAACTGCTATACCAATACAAAGAATGACAGCACCTATATCTCCTAATAATTTAGCAAGAGGAACAGCTGCAACAGCTCCTATCGCTCCTCCACCTTTGCTTTGTTCTCCTAAATAGTAAGCATCTTTTACAACCTCTGATAATTCCTTACTTGATTGCAACTCACCACTAGAAATTTGGACTACACTAAATAATACAGATAAACTCACAACAAAAATCACATATTGAATTAATTTTGAAACTAATGTATCTCTATCATCTGTTGCTAATTTAATTCCAATTGCTAAACCGCCAATAGGAAGTACGTATTGCATAATTCCAAACATACCTCCTAAAATTTCATTTAATTTTACACCTACTACTCCAGATTTTGTATATATTAAAACAGCTAGTAAAATACTTAGCATAATAATGCTGATTACTGCTAAATCTAATTTAGAAGCTGTCTTCTTGCTTTTCTTATATCTTCTTCTTTTTTTAGCCATTTCTATCATCCCTCTCGTTATGCGATTTTTTTATGCAATCTAATTTTATTAAATAAAAGAACCCTCATTTTCTCTATTGTTCAGACTTAAGTATATTTTATTCTTTTAATTAATAAAGCCAGAACTCAAAAGCCTTAATCTCTCTTTGACTTCTGAATCTGACTTCTGATTACTATTTTAATTCTTTTCTACTATTTTGTATTGTTTTGATAGTATCTTGTAATGAAATTTCCATTAGTTTTAATGCCTCTGACATATTGGTTTCTAGTTTTTCCAATGTTTCTTTCATAATATCTTCTGTATTTCCTAATAAGCTGTCTGCATATTCTTTTGTTCCTTTTGATATTTCTCTTGACATTTCATTTGCTGTTTCTATAATTTCTGTTTTTTGGTCATATGCTTTTCTTGTAATTTCATGTTCATCAATCATTGCAATAATTCTATTTTCAGCCTCTTTTACAATTCCATCAGCTTCTTTTTGTGCTTCCACTAATATTCTTTGTCTTTCTTCTTTTACCCATTTTGCTTGTTTTAATTCATCTGGTAGTTTCAAACGAATTTCTTTTATTAAATCTAACATTTCTTCTTTATCTACAACACTTTTTGAAGAAAAAGGTAAATTCCTACTTCTTTCTAATAAATCCTCTAATGTTTCTAATAATGTAAAAATTTCCATGGTTTTGCCCCTTTCTACTATTATACCCTTTTTAAGAATATAAGATATGCTCGTCCATATTTTCGTATATCTTTCATTTCACAATTTATACTTTTCAAACTTTCTAGTATTCGATTACTATCGTCTGTTTCTATGATTATCATGGCATCTTCTTTTAATAAATTTTTTTCCAATACTATTTTTATCGCTTCAATTGCAAAATTGGTTTTATATGGAGGATCCAAAAAAACAATATCCAATTTTTCATGTATTTTACTTGTTAAAACCTCTTTAAAATCTGTTTGATATAACTCTATATTTTCTAAAGCATGTGTCTTTTCTATATTTTTTTTAATTATCATACATGCTTCTTTTGATTTATCGCACAAAATAGCCTTTTTAGCACCTCTGCTTACTGCCTCTAATCCTATTGCCCCACTACCAGAGAATAAATCTAAAAAAATAGAATCTTGTATTTCATTTTGGATAATATTAAATAATGATTCTTTTACTCGATCTAAAGTAGGTCTTGTATTTTCTCCTTCTAATGTATATAATCTTGTTCCTTTTGCTTTTCCTGCTATAATCCTCATCTTTCTTATTATTCTAGTTTAAAAAAGAATTAATATATTGCTAGGAAAACAAGTTTTAAATTTATGAGGTGTGCTTTTTGCACAGCGATTAAATTTAAAACGATGTTTAACGACGCAAGATGTTAATTATTTTTTAAACTTAACCTTTCTTTACTATTCTAATTTTAAACCTTTTTCTTTTAAAGTCAATACTATTCATAGAAATGTAACATACATTTAACAGTTCTGTAATATATTTCCCTAATTGTAATATTTTTCTCTTGTTTCCTACTTTTTTCTTTAAATTTTATCTATATCCATATTATCATCAACTTATGTTATATTGCTTTTATTTTGTCATATCGCGTAAGCGACCAAACGAACAAAGTGAGTGCGATTGGAGCAACTTTCTTTCGCTAAAATATGAACTTTTTGAATAGGATTAAATGTTATTTAAGACTAGACAAAAATTCGTATTTTAGCATAAGTAGTTGCGACACACAAGATATGACAAAATAAAAGCAATATAACATAAGTTGATAACATGATTCATATATTAAATACAAAAAAACTATCCAACATAGTAGATAGTCTTTTGTAAAATATATTCTAATCTTCTTTATTAACATCTTTTAATAATTCTAATTGTGAAATTAAAAGTGATTCCATTTTAGCTTTATATATATCAAATTGTTTTTTTATGTCATCTAATTCTTTCGTTTTTAGTACGATTTGATTTTCTAATTCATCTGCTTGTTGTTTTGCTGAACTTTTTGCATCATTGATAATCTGATCGGCTTGTTGTTTTGCTACATTTTTGATATCTTCTGCTGTCGTTTGTGCCATAATTAATGTATTTTGTAAAGTAGTTTCAATTGTTTTATAATGCTCTAAACTTTTATTTAATTCTTCTACTTGCGCTCTTAATTCACTTATTTCTTTATAGTTTTTTCCGTAATCTACTGTTAAATCATCTAAAAAATCATCAACTTCTTCTACATTGTAACCATTCATCATCTGTTTAGAGAATTTTTTATTTTCGATATCTAATGGTGTAATCATATTTCCTCCTTATAAAAAGGCACAAAGACCCCTTGATATTTTTATACTAAATTAGTTAATTCCATTATTTTTTAACCATGAAACGGATAATTTACTTTTGATTTCTTCTCTAGCCATTTCATTTGTAATTTCATAATTTGATGGTGCTACTAAGAAAATAGAATTTGATACTTTTTGAATATATCCATCTAATGCATATACTCCACCACTAATAAAATCTACTATTCTTCTAGCTACATCTTTGTTCACATATTCTAAATTAACGATAACAGATTTTCTTTCTTTAAGAAAACTGCATATTTCATCTGATTGTTCAAATGTTGTTGGTTGAGAAATAACCATTTTTATTGCATTTGGTTGTCCTTGTTGCATATTAACAACTTTATTATTATTTTTTCTTCCAAATATTTTTTTATCTTCTTCCTCATCCTGTTCATTATCATAATCATAGATGTCCTCATCTTCATATTCTTCTGGTTCAGCTGAATCCATTCCAAAAAGTCCCCAAACCTTATCCATTAATGCTCCTGACATAAAAAAACCTCCTAATTTACTTCATTTGTATTCATTTGTACTAAGTATCTACTTTTTTTTTAATGTTGTCAATAGTTTTTTAAAATGTAATATTATTTTAATATTTTTGTAATATTTCTGTAATATTAGTCATCTACTTTTGTTAAGTCTGGATTTATGATAACTTCATCGTATAAACTGACTTTTTTATACGAAATTATTTCTTCATTTGAAAATCCTAATTCTTTTAATTCTTCTGTATCATAAGGTTCTACAATAGAATATTTTTCTCCTTCTCGTTTTACTTTTACTAATAGCTTGTTTAAATATCCTGCTCTATTTCTTACTACATATGCCAAATCGTTTTCTTTTACAATTGCTTGATTAGGAACCTTTAGTCCTGTTTCACTCCACCAAATTAGGTCAAATGAGATTTTCCTATAACTAATTAATTCCTCCACACCTTTTTCTATTTTTAATATTAATACTCTATCATCCTCATTTTGTAAAATATACGTAATTTCTGCAGAAACTTCCGAACCACTTGGCAATCTCACCCTAACTCTATCTCCTACTTCTGCATTTTTCGCCTGTTCTGTATTGCTAATCGTTGCAATATAACAATATGTGTTATCAATGATTTTTCCACTTTCCTCACTTGTTGGTACAATCTTTCCCGTTTTTAGATCCAAATTTTCTAAATATTCTTTAGTTAATGCAGAGAAACATTCTTCAGTTGGTTTTAACACATCTTCTAATCCATCTACTTTATAAGATACTACACCGCTTTTACTTGAATTTACGTATTCAGCTCCTGAATTCAACTCACTTTCGTAATTTTTTCTTTCTTCAATCAATTCTTTTAAATAAGAACCTTGTGGACTTAATTCTCCCGCAATATTCGCTTTTTTTGTAATTAATTCATTGATTTCTTTTTTATATTCCTCTAATTTAGTAGTATCATTAATACTACTAATTGCTAGTAATTTCTGGTCTATTTGTGTTTCTAAAGATTTCATGTCACTTGCAGGTAATTCTTTTTCATTTGCCATTGCTTCTTGGATTTTCGTATCTAATTCTGCAATCTTTTCTTTCAAAGATTCTTCATTTTTTGTATAATATCGAAATACCGCTTCATTAACTGCAACCTTTTCTCCTTCTGATTTTATTTTTTCCATTCCGTTTTTATAATTTTCACCTTGTACAACAACTTCATCTCTTATCACATAACCAATGTCTGTTTCTTCCGAGTATAAAGTTCCTTCTTCTAAAGTAAAAATATCTGTTGGTTGCTTGATTAATAAATATATTGTATAGATAACATAAATAACTACTAGAAAAATAGCAATATAAATAATAATTTTTTTATTCAATTTTATATTTCTCTTTGAGTCTTTTTCTTCCTTTTGTTTTTCTTCTAAAATTTCTTTTTCCTGTTGTTTCAACTTTATTATCATTCCTTTCATCAAGGTGTTTCTCATATGTGGTTTTATAATCATATAAAATCAATTTGTTCTTATTCTAACCACACTTAGATTATTTCATATACAACAAAGTTTAGATATCTTGTAATATCACTTGTATATTATCTTCTATGGTATCTTCTGCATTTAGCCAAATTGTTTGCTTGTTTTTTCTAAACCAAGTCAATTGTCTTTTGGCATATCTTCTTGTTTCCATTTTTATTTTTTCAATCATTTCTTCTTTTGTTACTTTTCCTTCTATATATTCCACAACTTCTTTATAGCCTAATCCTTGCATGGCAGTTGGGAATGTGTCATATTTTTTTAAAATTTGTTTTACTTCTTCTATTAACCCTTGTTCCATCATCATGTCTACTCTTTTATTAATTCTATCATATAATTTCTGTCTATCCCAATTTAATGCATACACTTTGTAATCATATTCTACTTCTTTTTTTCTGGACTCAATTTCTTGCTCTGTTTTTGTTTTTCCAGTAGTATGATAAATTTCTAATACACGCAATATTCTTTTTTTATCATTTGGGCTGATTTTTTCCATTGCTTTTGCATCAATCTGTTTTGCTTTCTCATATAGTTCTTCTAAGCCTTTTTCTTCTACTTCTTGTTCTAATTTTTGTCTATATGCTTCATCTAACTTGATATCTTGATATTCAATTTCATAAATCAAACTGTCTAAATATAGTCCAGTTCCACCAACTACAATAGGCATTTTTCCTTTTTCTATAATTTCTTTTATGGCTTTTTTTGCATCTGATTTATAATCTGACACACTATATCGTTCTTCTGGTGACACATAACCAATCAGATAATGTTTAATTCCTTGCATTTCTTCAGGTGTGGGTTTCGCTGTTCCAATATTCATATCTTTATAAATTTGCATGGAATCACAAGATACAATTTCACCATGTATTTGTTTTGCCAATTCAATTGATAATGCTGTTTTTCCAGATGCTGTTGGTCCACATATTACAATCACTTTATTTTTCTGCATTTTGCACCTCGTTCTATATATTCATAATCCCTTCTTGTGTATTTTTATATTTACCTACTTACACTTTTACTTTCTTGCAAATTTTCTTTCAATATCATATTTTGTCATCTTAATAGCTGTTGGTCTACCATGTGGGCAAGTAAATGGGTTTGGCAAAGATAATAGCTTATCCATTAAACTCTCTACTTCTTTTTCGTCTAATGCCATATTTGCTTTTACTGCCGCCTTACATGCAACCGTTGCTATGAATTTTTCTTCTTTTTCTTGTTTTGCTGTTCTTGCCACTGTGTTAATTTCATCTAATGTTTCTAAAAATAGTTCTTTTGTATCTAAATCGATACAAACTGTTGGAACACCTGTTAGTTTGATTGTATTTTCTCCAAATTCTTCTAAGGTAAATCCTGCTTTTCTAAACATTTCCATATTTTCTTTTGCGATATCCATTTCTTTATGAGTTAATGTAATAACATCTGGTAATAGTAGCATTTGAGAATCTTTACTTGATTCACTATAATAATTTTCTTTTACCTTTTCATACATAATTCTTTCATGTGCAGCATGTTGATCAATAATATACATTTCTTGTCCAATTTCTATAATGATATATGTCTTAAATGCAATTCCAATAAATTTATATGCAGGTTTTTGATATTCTTCTATTCCTTCAAATACAGATACATTATCTTTTAATATATCGATGTCTTTTTCTTTTTCCTTTTCTTCTACTACTTTTTCTTCGTCATCTTGTATTGGTAATCTTCCAAATAGTTTTGCATACATTTCATTAAAGTCATCTGTTACCACTTGAGGATTATCATTTAATTGTTCCATTTTTTGTTTGATTTCTTTAAATTCTTGTTTAATTTCTGGATTTTCTATATTTTCGATAATTTCATTTGTATTATCCACTGTTTGCTCACTAGTTGTGGATTCTTGAGTTGTTTCTGTTTTAGAAGTTTCTAAATGGTTTTCTTCATTTTCGTCATTATTTTCTGTTTCATTTGTCACATGGATATTCGCATTGTCTTCGCTTTCTGTTTTTTGTTCGTCTGAACTTGTCTGTATTTCATTGTTATTTTCTAGTTGTTCTTCCTTTGCAACATATTCTTCTTTTGATTCTTCTAATGTTTCTCCTGTTTGATGATTTTTCTCTGTTGGATTGTCTGTATTTTCTTCTGTCTGTACAATAGGTGTGTTCACATTTTTTTCTTTTAGCTCTTTTTCTAAATTTTCCTTCATTTGTTTTAGTTTAGTCAATATATCAGAAGTATCAATTGGTTCTCCAACATTTATTTTGTTTTCTGCATTATTTTTTGCACGGTACAAATCCTCTATAATATTGCCACTTGTTTGTTCAGAATGACTATGTATGTCTTCTACTACATTTGTCTTGATTTTACTTTCTTCATCTGTATAGTTTTCAATTTGTTTTTCTCTCTGTTTTCTAAAAGAAAATAGTCCTCCCATCTCTTGTCTATGTTGTTTTTCTTCTTTTAGATTTTTTAATCTTTCTTCAAATGTTAATTCTCTTGCTGTCTCCATATTTTCTTCATGTAATGCCTTTTCTGAATTAGCTACTAATTCTGTTTTTAATAAAGTATCTTTTATCGCATGATAAATTGCTTGGAACACCTTATTTTCTTCTTCAAATCTAACCTCTAATTTAGCTGGGTGTACATTGACATCTACTTTTGCAGGATTCATTTCAATATTTAGTACCACAAATCCAAATTTTCCAATTGGAATTAATCCTTTATATGCTTGCTCTGTTGCTGCTGTTAAAGTTTTATCTTTTATATATCGTTTATTTACAAAAAATAATTGGTTTGAACGATTAGAACGTGCAATTTCTGGCTTTCCTACAACTCCTACAATATTCATATCTTCGTATTTATATGAAACTTCCATAATACCATTTGCTATATCTTTTCCATAAATACTGTATATAACACTTTTGATATCTCCACTACCATTTGTTTGAATAACCGTTTTTCCAGTGTTAATCAATTTGATAGCAATATTTGGATTTACTAAGGCAATTCTTGTAATCACATCCTCTATATATCCTGATTCTGTATAATCTTTTTTTAAGAATTTATATCTAACTGGTGTATTAAAAAATAGATTTCTTACTGTAATCGTTGTCCCTGTTTTACAGCCTGCCTCTTCTTTTTCTAAAACATTTCCTGCCTCTACAACCACTCTATATCCTATTTCTTGTTCTTGTGTTTTTGATACCATTTCCACATTTGCAATTGCTGCAATACTGGCTAATGCCTCTCCTCTGAACCCCATGGATGTAACTGTATCTAGATCATCTGCACTTCTTATTTTACTAGTTGCATGTCTTTCAAATGCAATCTCTAAATCATCTCCGAGCAATTCCTTTTCCATTATCACTTACTTTTATGTAAGAAATTCCACCATTTTTAATTTCTACTGTTATATTGGTTGCCCCTGCATCAATTGAGTTTTCTACCATTTCTTTTATAACAGATGCTGGCCTTTCAATAACTTCACCAGCTGCAATTTTATTAATTGTTAAATCATCTAATAAAACGATATTTCCCATTGTTTCTTCTTTCCTTTCTCAAGGTTCAAAACTGGTTGGAAAAGAATCAAACTTTTTCAACCTCTTCTCCCTCTTTTGTTTCTAATTACTTTGCTGCTATTATATCATTTTCTCTTTCTTTTTGTATAGGTTTTCATCAAAAATTTTCAAAAAGGGATTTTGGGGACGGACTCATTTTTCCCTTTTTCGAATTGATTAAAACAAAAAATATAGAATATAAAAAAATGAAACAATTTTGCGTATCTAAATTTGAATTTAGAAATTCTAAAATAAAAAAGTGAGGAAAGCTCATTTTGCTGATGATTTATAGCAACAATGAGAGAGGCTCACTTTTTTATTAAAGAATTTCTATGAAAATTTAGCTTATACAAAATTGTGTAATGACTTTATATTCTATATTTTTTAAGTGTCTTACAATACAAAAAAGGGAAAAATGAGTCCGTCCCCAAAATCCCTTTTCTTATTCTACACTTTTTAAACTTCCTATCATATCAATTTTCTTTAATGCAAAATAGGTTACAATATTAACAATAATTGAAAATACAAGTGTAATAGCTGTTGCATAAAGATAACTAATTGGATGTATCACTTTTTCAAATCGCAAAATATTAATTTCGCAGGTTCCTAAAATATAGAAATTTAAGAAATATCCTGCCACTAATCCTAATACAATTCCAATAATCGTTAAAAGAATGGTTTCCCTGGTTACATAGTCATACACTTCTCTATCATAAAATCCCAATACTTTTATGGTTGCTAACTCCCTAATTCTTTCACCTATATTAATATTGGATAAATTATATAATACAACAAATGCCAATAATCCTGCTGATACAATTAAAACAATGACAACATAATTTAGTGAGCTCATTGTATCATCTAAAGTTTTCATGGTTGTTGTCGTTAAAGTAACACTTAAAACTTCATTTTGTGCTACCATTTCTTGCATAACGGTTTCTTCTTGTTCTTCATTCAAATTATTATCTTGTACTAACAACACATTTGTACTATATGTTTCTCCAAATACTTGTTGATATAATGCTTTTGACATATATACATAATGGCTAATATAATTTTCCGTGATGCCTACTACTTTTATTTCTTTTTCTATATCATCAGCAGTCGTCACAGTTATGGTATCTCCTACTTTTGCACCAATTAATTCTGCTAATTTATCTGTTATGATAATTCCTTCTTCTGATAATGTAAATGGTTCTTTTGTTTTCACATCTCTTAATTTGATAACTTTGTCAATTTCTTGATTATCACTTGGAACAACAATTTGAACTGTTTCACTATTATCTCCTTTTCTAGCTGTTCCAGATTCCATGTAGGTTTCTACTACTTCTTGTATATTTTCCTTCTGTTTTAGGTTCTCTATATATGTGTTTCTTTGTTCTCCTGTCAAGGCTGTTTTTAAACTGACTAACATATCATAATGGAATATATCTTCATACTGATTTGGTAAAATAGATGATATAGAATCTTTTAATCCAAATCCTGCCAATATCAAAGAAGTACACCCCATGATACCAATAATAGTCATCAAAAATCTTTTCTTATATCTAAAAATATTTCTGACAGTTACTTTATGAGAGAATTTTAATCGTTTCCAGATGAAACCAACCCTCTCTAACAATACCCTTTTTCCATACTTTGGTGCTTTTGGCCTTAATAATGTTGCTGGTGTTTCCCTCACTTCTTTTAAAATAGTATATAGGGTTGCTCCCACAATACAAATATAAATTAATCCTAATCCCATTGAAGAATATTGATGATTAAAGGATACAATAAACTCTGGTAATGTATACATCATTGAATACATATCCCATATAATTCTAGGTAATAATTGGAATCCAATATTCATTCCAATGACTCCACCTATAATGCAAGCTAAACTAGAATAAATGATATATTTTAGCATAATATGAAATTTATTATATCCTAATGCTTTCAATGTTCCAATTTCTTGTCTTTCTTCTTCTACCATTCTTGTCATAGAGGTTAATGAAACTAAAGCTGCAATTGCAAAAAATACAATCGGAAATACAACACTTAAATTTTCTATACTTTCTGTATCTTGGATATAACTACTATACCCTGCATTTTGTTGTCTATCTAATATATACCATTCTGCTTTTTCTATTTCTGATACTTTTTCCCTTGCATCAATTAATTTTCCTTCTGCTTCTTGTATCTTTGTATTAAATTCTGTTCTGGAATTTTCTAATTCTGCTTCTGCCTCTGCAATTTCTTGTTTTGAAGCCTCTAATTCTTTTCTAGCATTTGCAATTTGAGCATAAGTGCTGTTTTTAGTTTGTTGTAAACTTGCTTCTTGACTTTGAATTTGGTTTCTTGCACTATCAATTTGCGCTTCTGCATTTTGTAATTCCTGTCTTCCACTGGCAATTTGATTGTCAATTTGTGTAATCCCCGCTTCTACTGATTGTTTATTGGTTTCATACACTTGCTTTGTTGCTTGCAAACTTGCGATTTCTTGATTGATGGCAGCTATTTCTTCTTCTGTCTCTGCTGTTTCTAATTTAGCTTGTTGTTCAGCGATTGAATTATCTGTAATTTTAATTGCATTATTAATGTTGTCTAACGTACTTTGTAAACCTGCTTTTTGATTTTCAGCTTCTTCAAATCCTTTTTCTGCTTCAATTTTTTCATTATTTAATCGAAGCGCATTTTGTGCAACTTCCAATTTTGCTGATTCTATCTGTGCCTCTGCATTTTCAAACTGTTGATTTGCCGTACGTTCATTACTATTAATTTCTGCCTCTCCTGATTCTATTTGTGCTTTTCCTTCGTTAATTTTATTTTCTGCATCTTGAATCTGAGTTTCTCCATTTTGTTTTTCTGTATTAAACTCCTCTTCTGCTTTTGCAATTTCTGCATTTGCTTCATCAATTAATTCCTGATATCTCGCATTTTCTCTTTCTTCTTTTATTTCTTCTATTTTATTTTTGGTTTCTTCTACATACTCTTCATATTTACTGCTTCCCGTTTGATATTTTTCACGATTTTTTAAGGTTATATAGATTTCTGTATACACTTCTGAATTGACATTTTCTCTATTCACATAGATATAGTAATTGATAACACCTGTTCCTAATTTTGTGCTTCCTCTTTCTCTTGATATATATAAAGGACTTTCTACCACACCTACAATTTTTAGTGTTTTATTTTTTAAATACTCTGTCTCTCCTTCAGTTGTATTTGTTTCATTTGTTTCGTCTATTGTTTCAGATGTTCCTGCTTCATCAATTTCTTCTGGCTCTATCTCAATACTATCACCAATCTTTTTTCCAGTACCTTCTAAGAAACTTTTTTCTACCACACATTCATCTATATTTTCAGGCATATTACCTTCTACTAAAACTGGTGTATTCACATCATCTACACATAAAATCTTTGAAACAATTTCTTTATCATTTGTATTGATTAATCCATCTCTACTATATGTACCATATACATTTTCAACATTTTCTATATTGGCTAGTGCTTCTAAGTCATTATCTGTTAATCCAAGTGTTGACATGACTTCAATATCATACACATTCTGATTTTTATAATATGTATCAATCGAATCTACCATATCTGGTGAAGAAGCTCTTAATCCTGCGAAAAAGCCAACTCCCAGTAAAGCCATCATCAAAATGGAGATAAATCGTTTATATGATTTTTTGATTTCTTTAAAAGTATCTTTTAGTAATGCTTTTTTTATTTTCACTCGCATCACCTCCAATGTTCAATTTTGTCCAATTGGGGACGTTTCTGTTTGGGACATTTTGAGGGATTTTGGGGACGGACTCATTTTTCCCTTTTTATATTATTATATAATGAATTGTATGTATAAACTAATTTTCAAAAAATACTTTTATAGACTCTATATGATTTTTCAAATCTTTTAAATCTTAAAAAGGGAAAAATGAGTCCGTCCCCAAAATCCCTCAAAACGTTCCCAATTGAACACTACCACTCTATATTTTCTACTGGAATCGGATTTTGATTACTTTCGATACTTTCTGCCGTTCCATTTTTAAATCGAATAATTTTATCTGCCATTGGCGCAATCGCTGCATTATGGGTTATGATAATAACCGTCATATTTTCTTTTCTTGCCGTATCTTGCAGTAATTTTAGAATTTGTTTACCTGTTTTATAATCCAAAGCACCTGTTGGTTCATCACATAATAATAATTTAGGATTTTTGGCAATGGCTCTTGCAATGGCCACTCTTTGTTGCTCGCCTCCTGATAATTGAGATGGAAAATTCTTTTTTCTATCTGCTAATCCTACTTTTTCCATCACTTCATCTGGGCTTAAAGAATCTTTACAGATTTGTGTTGCCAATTCTACATTTTCAATCGCTGTTAAATTTTGCACTAAATTATAGAATTGAAATACAAATCCAATATCTTCTCTTCTATATTTAATTAATTGTTTATTTTTTAATTTTGCCACATTTTTTCCGTCAACAATGACATCTCCTGAGGTAACACTATCCATGCCTCCTAATATATTTAATGCTGTTGTTTTTCCTGCTCCTGATGGTCCAACAACAACGACTAGCTCTCCTTTTTCTATTGAAAAGTTTGTATTATCTAATGCTTTTATAATAATTTCTCCCATTTTATATTCTTTACAAACATTTTTAAATTCTATATATGACATATAATCTCTCCTTTCTTTAAGAGATTTTGTTATTTGCTCAGATTTCTATCTGTAATAGCAACATATTTACAAAAATGACTATCTATTTTTCTAATGACATTATATCATATTGAAATAAAAAGTAGAAGAAATTTTTTCCATTTTATATGTGAATTTTGAGTGAACTTTAAGATTAGTTTACACCACATATTCAATTGTATTATCCTTAAAATATTTCTGCATTTCTTCTAACAAAAACTTTTTTCCTTCTTCTCTTAAATCTGATTTATACATATATTTTCCTTTTCCTCTTCCCTGCATTTTTTCCTTATCATAAATTTGAATCGCATTTGGAAAGGCTTCTTCATTAATTTTGGTATGCACAAAACTATATGTCATAAAAATGATTTCAAAAAATACTTGTTTCTTAGCTTTTTTAGAAAGTTTATTATCCAATTCAATAATTAATTCTTTATATAATGTTTTCCAATTTTCAACCATAATCACAGGTGCAATTAATATTCCCACTTTATATCCAGCTTCACTTAACTTATTAATTGCTTCTATTCTTTCCTCTAATCTTGAAGTTCCAAATTCGACACGATTAATGATTTCTTTTGGATTTACACTCACTCTAATAATCACTTTTCCTCTATGAT
The DNA here is from genome assembly GCA_946491915.1 of uncultured Clostridium sp. The sequence goes on along the minus strand of CAMLYR010000005.1, from coordinate 13,435 downwards.
CTAAATCCAATATATCATCTACCATGGAAAATTTTGTTGGTAATGTTAAAAAGCCTTTTTTCGTATTCTTAAAATTTTCAATTGTCCAAACTAAATTATTGGTAATCGTATTTTCTAATATCAAATCACTATTACTACCAATTTCAAAAGTTAATTCTTTTTCTGAAGTTTCACTTGTTTTTATAATTTTTTCTAACATCTTTTCTCGATTGACAAATAAACGTAAATAAGCACATTTATTATAATTACATACCAAATAACAATACATACAAGCAGCTGTGCAACCTGAAGAAGTATATGGTACCAAAAAATCTGAAGTTTTATGATTAGGAACAAATTTATGTGTTTTTCTAACACCAATAATTAAGTTTCGTTTCATATCCATAAATTCTTTATTGGATTTTTTTCTCATTTCTTCTATATTATTATGATTTTCTATTTCTATCTTTGGAACCTCTTTATATTTTTCCATTAATTCTTTTCCCAATGTATAATTGACAACATCTTTTTCAAAATAAATCGCTTTTGGTTTAAACATCTAAATCATCCTTTCTCAGACTAGTGTAACCAAAAGCAAATTTTTTAATCAAATGGGGACGTGTCAAAATGGACAAAAGGGACAGGACTTTAAAAATAGTCCTGTCCCTTTTGTCCATTTTGACACGTCCCCATTTGACCGATTTGACACGTCCCTAACGTTCATAAGTTACATATTCATATGTAAAATTATTTTCTTCATCTTCTGGTCCTTTTTCTCTACTGACTTCTTTCCATTTTGTTTCATCGATTCTTGGAAAGAACGCATCTCCATCAAAGTCTTTATCTATTTCTGTTATATACATTTTTTTCACATATGGCATTAGTAGATTATAGATGATAGCACCACCTATAACAAATGCTTCTTCATCATTTTCTATGTATTCTTGTATTTGTAACATAGAATGTACTACTTCTACATTTTCATCATCCACTTTAAAGTCTGGATTTTGTGTAAATACAATATGTTTTCTATTAGGAAGGACTCTTCCTAGAGATTCAAATGTTTTTCTTCCCATAATGATGGTGTGTCCTGTTGTTAATTTTTTAAATCTTTTTAAATCATCTGATAAATGCCATAATAATTGATTATCTTTTCCGATGGCATTATTTTTTGCTTTTGCTACGATAATACTTAACATTTTAATTAATATCCCTTTCTTTTTATGATTTTTGACTGTAAATAAATAAACATTTTTATTAAAATGATATATATTATATTTTGAGCAAGAAATATAATATATATCATTTAAAAATATTTAATTTTCTCTATATAGCAACTGGAATCTTACCAATTTTCACATCTTTATTATAATCATATCCTTCAACTTCAAAATCTTCTACTTTAAATTTATAGAAATCTTTTGTTGGATTTTTAATAACTAGTTTTGGTGTCACATCCATAGGCTCTGCTTCTAATAATTTTTCAACAAGTGGTATATGTCTATCATAGATATGACAATCTCCTATGTTATGTGTCAAAGTTCCTACTTCTAATCCAGATACTTGTGCAAACATATATTGTAAAGCAGCATATTGCATTAAGTTCCAACCATTTGCTGTCAACATATCTTGTGAACGTTGATTTAATATTAAATGTAATTTTCCTTCTTTTACTAGCCATTGTGTTCCATAAGCACATGGTTCTAATTCCATATCTTTTAATTCTTCATGGTTAAATAGATTTGTCATAATTCTTCTACTTGATTGATCATGTTTTAATAGGTATAAAACGTAATCTACTTGATCCATTACTTTTATTCCTTCTTTTGTCTTAAATTCATATTTTTTTCCTAATTGATATCCATATGCTTTTCCAATGGTTCCTTCTTCATTTGCCCATTGGTCCCAAATATGAGAATGTAATTCACTGATTTTATTAGATTTTTTTTGCCATATCCATAAAATTTCATCTATGGCATTTTTATATGTTTTTGTGTTATTTCTTAAAGTGATCATTGGAAATTCTTTTCCTACATCATATTTATTTTGTACACCTACAATAGAAAAATAATTGGCTTCTTCTCCATCATCCCATCTTGTTCTTACATGGGTTCCTTTTGATGAATACCCATTTTTTATAATTTCTTTGCAGGTTTTTATAAATTGTTCATCTGCTTGTGTCATTTTCAATTCCTCCCATTACTTTATTTTTTTCAATATATCAAACTTTGTTTTTTTTTACAAGTTCTTTTCTAGATATTTTTTCTGAAATATTTTAGATAGTTATAATAGAAAATGTTCATAAAGACACTTGTACATGGATGTGTTGACCACACATCTTTTTTCATTTTTTATACAAACTTTTTTTCGTGTCATCATAAATATAAAACGAACCAATGATAAAAGAAACATAATCTGTTTTTTCTTTGCAAAATTGTATTGCTTTTTCTAATTCCATTTCATACATTTCTGCCTTATCATTTCGTCTTTTGGCATATTCATACATAAGATGTTTGTCTGTATATAAATTTTCATCATTTCCATTTGTAAAAATATATACATTATCTTTATCCAAAATATCTTCTATTATTTTGTGATAATCTTTAGATTTTAACACAGAAATCACAAAAATTTTCTTAGCATTTTTATAATACAAATCTATCGTTTCTTTAAGATTTTCTATGGCTTGTTCATTATGTCCTCCATCAAATATCATTGTTGGACTTTGACAAATCACTTCAAATCTCCCTTTATGAATAACCGTTTTTAATCCATTTTTGATATCTTCTTCTGTAAGATGATATCCTTTTGGGTTTAATATGTCACAACATTCTAATACCAATGCTGCATTTTGCATTTGTTTTTTTCCTTTTAAATTTACTTCAATATTGTGATATTGTTTATAATCAAATATCTCTCTATTATTTTCAAATCGTTGATTCTTTATTTCTGATTGTTTGACCATATGTAATATGTTTTGTTTTGCTTTACAAGTTATTTTAATGATATCATCTATGTTTGGTTTTTGTTCCATATATACTGTTTCAGAATTTTCTTTAATAATTCCTGCTTTTTGTTTAGCAATGTCTTCTAATGTATTTCCTAAAACTTTCATATGATCATAACCAATAGAAGTAATAACTGAAATCATTGGATAAATGATATTGGTACTATCATATAGTCCTCCAAAACCTACTTCCATTAAGACAATATCCACTTTTTGTTTGCAAAAATATAGAATAGCTATCAATGTAAAAAATTCAAAAAAATTTAGCTCTATATTTTCTTTTTCAATGATTGGTTGTACTTCTTCAAAAATTTCTTGTATTTCTTCATCTTTAATATATTGTCCATTAATACTTATTCTTTCACGATAAGAAACCAAATGTGGTGAGATAAATTTTCCAACTTTTAAGTTTGCATTTATCAAAATGTTGTTTAACATTTCAATAACACTCCCTTTTCCATTGGTTCCTGTTACATGTATATATTTTAATTCATTTTGTGGATTTCCTAGTTTTTCCATGATAATTTTCATCTTTTCGACAGATTGATTTTTGTTTTTTACTTGTGATTTTCCTGCTAGAAGATTTTGTATATATGCTTGTACGTTCATTTTTTCTTCATTCCCTTCTCGAAGCATAAATTTGCTTAAAAAAATGTGTTTTTGCCTATGCAAATAAATTGGGGATAAATAAAGCTATCAACACCAAAGTACAATTATCTTTCAATTATATTTCAACCATTTTTCAAACATCCCACTTAGGAACATACTCTTCTTCATGTTCTCCCAATTCTTGCATATATCCATTTTGAATATCTAAATCATACACATAATTCTCAATTTCTTGATACTCTTCTTTTGTCAATTTTCTATTTAAGTCTTTCATTTCTTTTGCTTTATATGTAGGAAAATATTGTGCCATGATATCAATATATACTGCTTCATCCATATTTTCTTTCAGCCATTTTAAAATTTTCTTACTATTTTCTATGTTATTTGGTAATACCAAATGTCTTATCATGACGCCTTTTTGTATCATACCTTTGCTATTAAATTTAGGACTTCCTACTTGTCTATACATTTCTTGTATTGCTTTTGTAGCAATTTCAAAATAATTGTCTACTCTAGAATATTTTTTACTAATTTCATTATCATAATATTTTAAATCTGGTAAATATACATCAATATATCCCTCTAATAACTTTAATGTTTCGATATTTTCATATCCATTTGTGTTATATATAACTGGAATGTTTAATCCATTTTTCTTTGCCATTTTGATTGCCTCTATAATCTGGAGTGCATAACTAGTTGGTGTTACCAAATTGATATTTTCTGCCTGTCGATTTTGTTCTTCTATAAATATATTTGCTAATTCTTCTATTGAAATTTCTTTTCCTTTTCCTTGTTGACTAATTTCATAATTTTGGCAATAGACACAATTCAAATTACAATTTGAAAAAAACACAGTTCCTGAACCGTGTTTTCCACTTATGCAAGGTTCTTCAAAATGATGAATGGAATATAATCCTATCTTTATTTTATCTGTACTTTTACATCTACCAATTTCACCATTTGTTCGATTAACACCACATCTATGTGGACATATTTCACATTTTGTTAAATCCATTTTACTCCCTCTATTGCTATATTTTAATTTTTTATTAATGTTCACAAATTTGTAACAACTTTTCTATCTTTTTTCTAAATATTTCGTACACTTGTTACATATATATTTCCATTTTCGTCTGTTTTCAAATTCACTTCTTTTTTTGTAAATCTATCTATGTTATCTTTTACAAATTGTTGTATATTTGTTTCTGATTCTGTACTTTTTACTTCTCCTATTGTTTCATCATTTAAGTTTTTTATTTGAATATTATACTCTGCATCAGTTGTTTCATAGCCTTGTGAATAATCTTCTAAATATTCTATAATTTGCACAGTATATCCATTATCACTTTTTTGTATTTTATCTAATAAAAATACATCTTCTTGATTATCTAACCCACTTCCAATTGCATAATAGGTATCTGTTTCCTCATCATATTCCATATATTCATACCCTTCTTTTGGAAACTCCTTTTGTAAATCTTCCCCAAAAATCTCTTTTGTTTTATCTTGCAATTGTTGATAAGTTAATTCATATTCTTCTAAATTTTTCTTAACGACTTCCCATAACCAAACATCTGGTGCATCATTAATATTATCAAATGCTGGTAATGCATCTCCTGTAATTTCTCTCCACATATATATTTTTTGTAAGTATGTTTCAATCTGATTAATTTCTTCAACTGACACTTCTGTATTCTGCCTATTGGTTATTCTACTTTGCTTATATATATACATTCCTACAAAGATCATTAGTAATATAATAATGATTACAATCAATTTTTTCATTGGCATCTATCTCCCAATTTTTGTTTTAAGATATTTCCTATTTTTTATTTTAACATATTTTATTATAAATTTTTATATTTTTTTGAATTTATGACACGTTTCGACACCTTTCTACTTTTCCCTTTGTTATAATTAGCTTTGTTAACTAAAGAAAAGGGGGTAAATCCATGAACGTTGTAAAGTTACATGACAAAGATAGTAGAGTAGTTGGAAATGTTACTGGTCAAATAACCATTTCTATTTACAATAGTGAATTTAAAGGACATCCAAACTTTTTAATTCAAGCAGATCATTCCGTTTCTGAAATTGCTGATATTATTGAAGATGTTTTGTATTCATATTAAGGCACATTTATTGTGTCCTTTTTTATTGTATTGATAAATTTCTTTTTATTTTATTATTCTTCCTATTTTGCTTTATCTTTTATTGTCGTTTTCTCTAATAGATATACTTTTCTTTTTTTCTTTATCAATAATATAATACAAATAATTCCTGTTGCTATAGTAATCATATTTGCAATTTTCATAACCATCGTTTTTTCATATGTTAAGGAATATGTTCCACTTTCTTGAATGGTTGCTTGTAAAAATCCATTATCACTTTCTGTTAATTCTACTTCTTGTCCATTTACTTCTAATCGATATCCCATATAATAAATTCTTGGTAGTTCAATTGTCATAGTTTCTGATGTATTTACTTCAAATGTTAAATCTGGCACGTCATCTAATATTTTTGTAATTTCTCCTGTTCCAGTCATAATAATAATATCTTTATTTCTATTTTCAAAATAGTCTAAATTGTCTATCGCTTTTTCTGGTAAATACTCTTTTTCATTTCCCATGCATTTTTCATTATTAATATTCGTAATATCTATTTGTGGTTCTTCTAAATGGTCTATATAAATATATGTTCCTAACACTGTTAGAATTAATAAACCACAACTGACCATTTTAAAATATTTCTTATTTTCAATTTGTTTTAAACAAATACCTGCTGTTAGAATCGCTCCAAATGATATATATATTACCAATCTCCATGGAAATTGCAAAGTTTGTAAAATATCTGGTGTATAATACCATGGAAATACATCTGTTACCATTATCGTTGATAAAACTGTAAATACAACTAAAAATATCCATATTTTTTCTTTCCATAACTTTTTCTTGATAATGAAAAATATACTTATGAAAAATAAAACGGTTACAAATAATTGTAAATTGTATCTTATAAAATGAAAATCAATTTCTCTAAAAAATGTAAATAATTCTTTTATAGGAATGGTACTATATTTTAAGCCACCTTTTCCTGTCATATAATATGGCATAAATATACCATAACTTCCTTTTAATTTTATTTCTAACATTGGCATCCAGAAAGAAGCTGTTAATAAAAGTGTTAATCCAGAAGCGAGTGCCAAATACAAAATATGTTTCTTTGTAAATATTTGCTTAAAATATACAATAAAAAATGTTACCAAAAGCATTAATGTAAAATAGATTGTCATTGCTAAATGGGAATAAATCGCTATGGTATATCCTCCTACAAAACATATGAAAAACAGTTTGTATCTTTTTTCAATTAAATACAATAATCCTAATACAATTAAAGGAATTGCTACAGGTATAAACATTTCTGAGAAAGCATCTCTTACAAATATTTCTGCTAAATGATAAGGTGCCGCCATATAAAATATAGATAATAGCATCGCTATTTTTTTGCTTTTGAAAATTTTCTCTCCTAAAAGATAAAAAGTAACACCTGATGCAAAAAAAGTTAACCATTGTGTGATACGCATTCCAATTGCAACATTTCCAACTTGAAAAATACTTAATATTTTTGTAATATATGCTGCTGTTAAATGTGGTATTGGTGGATAAAAAAATCTGGTTCCATATCCTAAATCATTTCCTATATATTTTAATGGTTCTTGTACGGTTAAGTTATCTAAAGATAATTGGTCAACGATTGCTGTTATCGTTGCTAAATGAAAGTCTGTGTCATGCCCTTTGATATATCCATTATGCACATCTATTAGCATAATGATGATACTAAAAATAAGAATGGCTAATATATATTTTATTTTCTGTTTCATTTTCTCACCTTTTTTTGTTTCTTATGTGTTTCATTATATTACATTCTTGGTCTTTTCGCAATAATTAGTTTTTCCTTTTTAAATAGTCACTCTATATTTTTCAGTTCTTTTTCCTAAATTAATTGTACTTTTATTTACAATATCTTTTTTGGGTATTAAATACATTTTTTGCTCTGCATCTAATATAAATATATAATCTACATTTGTATTTACTACTGTTTTATATTCCTTTCCTTTTGTTCCACCACAACTTTTTAAAGCTACTTGATATACATTATTTTTTGTTTTACAACCTGTTGCTTTTGCCTGCACTGTATATAATTTATTACATTTTTCTATCACCAAATCATAATCCTGTGTATCATTTAATGGAATTGAAACGACATATCCATTTGTAGTAAAATATGCTATTGCCATACCTAAACCAGAATTTCCTTTTTCTTTATTTGTTTTAAAATTCATAAACATTTGCCTCCTTTTTTAAAAAACACATGTTTGTGTTATGGGTAAAAATAAAATACAAGTTTCCTTGTATTTTATGGTGGGCAGGGAAGGATTCGAACCTTCGTACTCAAATGAGAACAGATTTCTTACTACTATAGTTTTCACTACCATAACAAATATATTATGTTTGTAGTCTGGACTTTCTCTTTATCTTTTTCAAGATACCAGGTATAAAGTCTCTACACTCGGAAATTTCTTTCCTAGCTCGGGATTGTCATCAGCCTAACTGTTAAGAGTTCCCCGAATTAGCCCGGTGTTCATCATATAATCACTTATATGAGCTGCAAGTTTAGGTTTTGATTAACCAAAGACCACAGTCTGCCGCCTTTAGCCACTCGGCCACCTACCCATATTAATTTATAATGGTGCTCCCTCAAGGATTCGAACCTTGGACCCACCGGTTATGAGCCGGTTGCTCTGACCAACTGAGCTAAGGGAGCGTTTATAACGCTTTTCCTAACGCAAGTTACAGTATAAACTATTTTCATTTAGTTGTCAAGTCATTTTTTAAAATTCCTATAATTTCTTGCTAATTTAATGTTACATTTCAGATGTATGTACACAAGTGGAAGGTATTCATAGGTCTGAACTGTAACAATTTATTTCTCTTTTCTACTTATTAAAGGAGTTAGTTTTCATTCTAACTCCTTTTATGAATTTCTTTATTAATTATCTGAACCTTTACCTTCTGGCAATGCTGGGTATTGTATAACAATTCTAATCTTTGTAATATATCTAATTGCTCTTACAAGTTTACTATTTTTAATTCTTTGCCATAAACTTGGTTTCTTTTCAAATGTTACTTCTTGTTCATATTGTTGTTGCGCAACATTTACTTGCTCTTTTTGTTTTACTTTTTGTTTTGCTATCTTTTCTACTTTTTGCTCTTCTTGTACTTGTTCTACTACTGGCTCTACTTCTTCTGCTGGTGTTGGGATACCTTTTAATGCATCTGCTACTTCAATTCCTATATAACTTAATGCCTTTGATCTATCCTCTATTCTTTCCATATCAATTTCTATATGCAAATTAGATTCAAGATTTGTTACTCTAGCATTTAATAGTTTCATAGCATCTCGATAATTTTGAGATTTCTTTCCTTTACATTTTCCAACAATATTTAATGTATCAATAATATCTTCTGGAAACTCTTCTTCTGCTTCTTTTACCTGGTCTTTCCAGTTTTTTTCTTTGTTATCTACAACTTCAATTAGTTCTTTTAATCTTCCTGATAAAGCTATATTTTCTTCTCTTTGTCTGATTAGCTCTTCTATTTTTTTTGTATTTTCTTCAAATTGATTTGTTGCATACTCAACTAATCCATAAGCAGCCTTATAAACACTTGCTGGAAAGTTTTTCTTTTTTGGATATTCAATTAAATATGTTTTTATTGATTCTATTAAATCTTTAAAATAAGAATCATCTTCTAATTGTACAATTTGTTTTTTACTTTTTGGATTAATAAGTTTATGTACTTTATCTATATTTGATAATATTTTTTCCTCAGTAATAACCATTCTCACATTTACTATGCCAGATCTAGACATGTAAATTACCTCCTTTTATCTTAAGCATATGATTTTATTCAATTATAATTATACATTAACCTACAAAAAACTACAATACCAACGGAAGATTTTTTTTTTAAGTTTTTGTTACAGAATTGTTACATTTTTGTAACATTTGTTGTCTCTTTGTAATTTTCTTATTTTTTTATCTCTCCGTAGCATTTCATAAATCTTCTTTTATCTTGACCCCATATGGATTTTTTCGTATACAACAAGGTTAATTTTTATAATACTGTTTTGATTTCTTCAAATCTTTTTACCTTTTGTGTGGTTGTCTTGATTAATTCTTTATTTGTTACACTAATTTCTCTTACATATTTATATGCTGGCATGGTTTTATTGATTTTTTTAACTTCTTGCCAAATTTTTTCTTTTAATTGTTCTGGATCTTTTGTTCCAAAAACTTCTTCTACTAATTCTTCATCATATACAATTTTTGCACTTATTTTATAGTCACCATCATCTTCTGGTTTTCCATAAACAAAAGATTCTTTTACACCTTCTATTTTGTTAATCAATGCTTCAATTTCTTCTGGATATATGTTTTTTCCATTTTTTAAGACAATCACAAATTTCTTTCTTCCTGAAATAAAGATAAAATCATCTTTGTCTATTCTTGCTAAGTCTCCTGTATGTAACCAACCACCTTCTGTAATTGTTTCTTTTGTTGCTTCTTCATTATTATAATATCCAAGCATAACAGATGGACCTTTAACAAGTAATTCTCCTATTCCTTCTTCATTTGGATCTTCAATTTTTACATCTAAACTTGGAAATGCTTTTCCAATAGAACCTAATCTTTGATATTTATCATCTTCTACAGAAATAACTGGTGAGCTTTCTGTTAATCCATATCCTTGGTATAATGTAAATCCAAGCTCATTAAATCCTTTTTCTGTTTCTGGATCTAGAGCAGCTCCTCCTGCTACAAAGATTCTTATATTTCCGCCTAATGTATCATGAATTTCTTTAAATAATTTTTTTCTAATGTCTATTCCAAATTTTAATAAGAATTGGCTAATTTTAATTCCTTTTTGTACTGTTTTTAATTTGCCTTTCTTCTCTATTGTTTTCATTACTTTTTTGTACATTGCTTCAAATAAAATTGGAACCGAAACCATTACACTTGCTTTATATTCTTTTAAGTTCTCTGCTATATGTCTAATTCCTTCGCAAAATGCAATTGAAGAACCTCTTGATAATGGATATAAAAATCCAGTTGTACATTCAAATGTATGATGCAATGGTAAAAAAGATAAAAATCTATCTGTATCATAAATTCTTAAAACAGATGTAATATCCATTAAATTGGCACATATATTTCTATGTGATAACATAACTGCTTTTGACATAGCTGTTGTTCCTGAAGTGAATAACATAATAGACATCTTTTCAGCATCAATCTTTGCATCTAAAAATTCCCTATTTCCTGCTTCTAACAATTCTCTTCCTTGTTTTATCAATTCATGTTCAGAATATACACCATTTTCTTCTTTTTCTAAATCCATTGAAATAAAATATTTTACTTTAGTAGTGTTTTGTTTTCTTATTTTATTCATGATGTCATTATATTTTTCAGAATACACAATGGCCTCTACTTCTGAACGAATCATTAAACTTTCTATTTCATTTTCTGGTAAAGACTTATCTAATGGAACAATAACACCTGTTCCATTTACAGTTGCCAAATAAACAATGCCCCACTCATATCTATTTTCTGATATAACCGCAATTCTTTTATCTTTTAGTCCCATATTTACAAACTTTGTTCCTAATGCTTTTACATCATCTCTAAATTCTTTATGTGTAATTTCTCTAAATTTTCCTTCTTCCTCTGTCTTAAATACATAAGCTGGTCTATCTCCATAAAGTTCACCAGATTTTTCTAGCATATCTCTTAAATCTGTAAATTTTACAAAATCATGTATTGGCTCTCTCATGTTTTTAACCCCTTTCCTTTTTGGTTTTATAAATTAAATTTCAATTTGCTTAACCTATTATTTTTCAATTAATCCCTCAATAACTGTATTTTCAAAATCTTTATATAATTTCATAATATCAATTTCTTTTTCATTTCTCAATTTATATACCAATGTTGAACATATTAATCCATATATTTCAGAGGCAATGACTTTTGGATTTCCGGCTTTTATTTGTTTTTTCTCGATTCCTTCTTTTACAATTTCTTCAATTTTTTTGATATAGTCATAAATATGTTTTTTACATTTTTGATTTCTTGCTTCATTCCCCCAAAATTGACTTAGTAAAATTGTTATCAAATCTTCATATTTCATAACAATTTTAATTTGTATTAAGACAATTGCTTTTAGCTTGTCTATGTAATTATCATATTTTGCTGTTTTGATATCAATGCTATTTTGCAATAGTTTCATCCCTTCTTCAATTAAAAAATTGAAGATTTCTTCTTTACTTGAAAAATGATAATACAAAGTTCCTTTAGCTACTCCCACTGTTGCAGTAATTTCTTCAATACTTGTAGCATCATATCCCTTTTCAGCAAACAATTTCATTGATGTTTCAAAAATTTTCCTTTTTGTTTTATTCATTTTCTAAACATCCTTTCAACATGATATATCAACGTTTATATTATATATGTAAACACTAAATATTGCAATATTTTTTTATAGTTTTATACCATTTGTTCAAACGATTTGTTACCATTCAGACCAAAATGTCGGGAAGGTCTACCTATATATTATTTTGAAATACCGCGTAAGCGACCAAACGAGCAGGAGCGAGTGCGATTGGAGCAACCTTCTTTCGCTAAAATATGAACTTTTTGGATAGGATTAAATGTTATTTAAGACTAGACAAAAATTCGTATTTTAGCATAAGTGGTTGCGACACACAAGGTATGAAAAATAATATATAGGTAGACCTTCCCGACATTTTGGTCTGAACGGTAACAACGATTTATCTTATCATACAAATGACACAAAAAATAAGTATTCCCATGAAGACATTACATAATAAAGCATAATTCACGCATTTTATCCCTCTATCATTTAATTGATCAAAATGATGCACTATGTTATTCACTTCTTCTTGTGAAGATATTTTTTTATGTTCCATATATTCTTTTGCTAAAAATCTTGCCTTAATCATTGCATCATTTTCCAAATAACTTCTTACAAAATAATAGACAAATCCTCCAATTATTAAAATAGATAAAAACATCATCTCATATGAAAGTTTATTGAATAATTTTAAGACAGTTATCATAATAAAATATAACATATAAATATTGGAATATATAAAATTAAATAATAATATTTTTCTATCCTGAATAGAATGCAAACATTCATGTGCGATTGTTTGTATTCTAGTAAAGCTTTCTTTTACATCTGCTATAATAATTTTGTTAGAAATTGCGATGTATAATGAATTAGTTGCATTTTTATCTTCTTCAATTGCAACTGTTTCATTGTGTAACATTTTTAAATATTCTTTACACATTTCTACATTATTAGGATATTTTTTTGCTGATTCATCTAGCTTTTCATTTTTAGCAATTGCCTCTATTTGTTTTTTACTACTTCCAAATAGTATTCTTAAAACAACCATTGCACAAACTAAAAAAACGATAATGATTCCAAATTGCATTTTTATTCATCCCCTTCACTAGCTTTAATTTCAAATTGATGTTATTCAATTTTCTAAAACAGAATAAATTTATCAAACTAATATAAATATAGTATAAAGCTAATACATATAAGATTCATAAAATCTTACATATATTAGCTTTGTTTTGAAATTATAGATTCACCAACTTTATTTTATAACATCTCTTACTGCTTCACCAATAATTTTATTGACATCTGCTAATACAATATTAAATTTCATTTCAGCATCAAAATATTTTTTGGC
>CAMLYR010000004.1 GCA_946491915.1 uncultured Clostridium sp. | reverse complement strand
TATTTATTTTTTCATTATTTTTTTCAAATATTTTTTTATTTCCATTTTCTATATCTAAAATTTCTTTTTTATTTAAATTTATTTTTTTATCATTTTCATTTTTTATATTTTCTTTTATTTTTATTTTTTCACTTTCTATTTTTTCTTCTTCAAATATTTTTTTTATTTTATTTAAATATTCTAATTCCATTTCTGAGCTTGAAAAATTTTCTAATAAATTTTTTTTATTTTCCTCAATTTCATATTTTGTATTCTTATATTTTTCTAATTCTATTTTTTCTTCTTCTAAATTTTGATTTTCTCTTAATAGTCTATTTAGGGGCTTTTCCCTAGATTTTTGAGTTCCTATTTCTTCTAATTGTCTTCTATTAATTCTATCAATTGCTCGTTTATAGGAAACATTATCTTCTCCTGTTCCTACTAAATTCGCAATTTTTTGTATTAATATATTTTGCTCACTTTTTCCTAGTTTCACTTGTTCTTGATTTACCACGATGGTAGATAAAAATAGTGTTTCATCCATTTTTGTTTGTTCATAAAAAAATTCATTTCCTTTTGATTTATCTATATTAAATTGCTTAGAAATATCTTCCTTTTTTTCATTAAATATTTGTGGATTTTTCTTTTTAAAATCTCTAAATACTTCAAAAGTTTCTTCATTATCTAATGCATATTCTATTTTCCCTGAGAAATCTTCGTTATTCCATGGTTTATATTTCTCAAAATCTGAATATTCTTTTCCATTTTTATTTTTAGAAATACCATATAGCATATTGGTTATGAAATTTAATATAGTCGACTTCCCTGCTTCATTTTCCCCATGAACCACATTTATATGGTCATCTAGTTCTATTTCTCTATCTTTAAGTTTTCCATAAGCATTTATCTTTAATTTATGTATTATCACGAATTCTATCATTCCTTTCTTTCTATATCATCTTTCTAAATCATATTAAAAAAATCGATTTTATTTCACCATAGTTTTTCTTTTATTTTCTTATTCTAATGCATCAAAGGCAATTTCAACTGCTTTTTCTATAATCTCTAGGTCTTCTTCTCCTGCATTTTCTTTTTCTTTTAATATTTCTTTCACAAATAATCCTTTTAATGTATGATTATTTGCCACCTTTTCTAAATCATATTGTATTCTTGTATGATCTTTTATTTTTATAATTCTTTCATTTGTTAATAATTTATATAATTCATATTTATCAATTTCAAAATTTCTTTTTCCAGTCAATATTACTTTTATTAATTGATTATCTGCTATATCTATATCATTTATTTTTTCAATTAACTCATCTTTAGAAATACATTCTGTGACATCAAATTCTATTTCTTCAAAATCATTTTCACTTAATGGGATAAATTCCGTTTTTAATTCTTTATTCGTTTCATTTATTTCTCCCACAATCATTCCATGTTTGCCTAATTCATCAAATCCTAATGAAATTAGAGAACCAGGATATACAATTTTTTGGTTTTCTTCTGTATCATAATCTAATTTATGAATATGTCCTGTTGCTACATAATCAAACCCTTTTTCTAATAATAATTTTTTAGGAATAGAATTATATTGTTTTTCCTCTAAATTTGCACCATCAATTGTACTATGGATCACTAATATATTGGTTTTCGTCTTATCCTGTATTTCTAAATTTGCAATTCCACAGTTTGTACAATAAAAATCATCAAAACCATATCCATATATATCCACATCTTCTAATTCTACTCTTTCAATTTTTGAAGAAAATATATGCACATTTTCATTCCATTGAAATTGATTATAATATGAATTTTTGATGTATGGATCATGATTTCCTGGACTAATAAATATTTTAGTATTTGGAATTTCTTTAAATAATTCATTTATATATTCTATTGTTGATTTTCTAATATATTGATGTTCATAAACATCTCCAGCAATGAATAAAAAATTGATATCATGTTCTTTTATATATTCAATTACTTTTTTAAATACTCTTCTTTGTTCTAATCTTTTGATATCTCCTAAATTTTCTCTATCTGATAAATTTACAAATGGACTATCAAAATGCATATCTGCTATATGTACAAATTTCATATTTTCTTTTTTCCTCTTTTCTTTGTTTTTTCTATGCTTTCTTTGTAATTATGATTGTATCTTAATTATCGTTTTTTTTCAATAGTTAAGCGAAAATTTTTTTGGTATTTTCACTTGTATCTCATTAGGGAGGTTTTGAGGGATTTTGGGGACGGACTCATTTTTCCCTTTTCATTAATTAAAAAGAAGAAAAATATAGAATATAAATAAAATGAAACAATTTTGCGTATCTAAATTTGAATTTAGAAATTCTAAAGAAAAACATGAGGAATGCTCATTTTGCTTAAGATTTACAGCAACAATGAGAAAAGCTCATGTTTTTCTTGTAGAATTTCTATGAAAATTTAGCTTATACAAAATTGTGTAATGACTTTATATTCTATATTTTTCATTTTAATCAAATTCGAAAAAGGGAAAAATGAGTCCGTCCCCAAATTCCCTAAAATGTCCTAATTAGATATTAATCATCTTCATTTAATGGACCAAATAATTCATCAAATTTTGCTTCCAACTCTTTTTGTAAATCATAAATATCGTCATCTTCTTCGTCTTTAAGTGGCTCTTGTGGTAGAACTGGTGCTTCATCAAAACTATTTAAATCTAATTTATTTTCTTGTTTTTCCGTATTTTCTGTTTTTATATTTGTATTTGTTTGCTCTACTGCTGGTTTTGATTCTTCTTTTTTCTCTTCTTTTGATGGTATATCATCAAATAAATCATCTAAAGATTCTACCTTTAAGCTATCTACCTTTTCTTTTTTCTCATCTTCTGGCACATATGGATTATATGGATTATATTTTCTCCATGGTCCTCTATCTATTTCTCCAATATCATTATGACTAATTTCAAATCGTTTCATTTCTTTTGCCATTGGATGTTTAAAATAGTAGAATTTCTTAGCTTTTACTGGTTTAATTCCTTTTTCGTAAATAATACATAAATCATTGTCCATTCTTCTTAATTCATCTGGCGTCATTAATGCTCTTGCCATTACTTGGTCTGATACACTCTTTCCTGTTTTCCAGTTTTGTCTATCCCTGTTGATAGATATACTATCTCTCTCAATTGTCTTTTCCCCTAAGGCTTTTGAGAAATATTCAACTGTTTTATATGAGTTACTTCCTAAAAATACGTGTGTATCACAGTTACCCATAATGGTTTCGTATGATTTTTCATACACAGCTTCTAATTGATCTATATTTTGTAAAATAACACTAAATGATATTTTTCTACTTCTAGATGTAGAAATCTTTTTATCAAAATCTGGTATTTTACCTATATTTGCAAACTCATCTAATATGAAAAAGGTTTGTTCTTTTAATGCTCCACCATTTTGATCTGCATAATCATATAATTGTTGTATCATTTGGGCAAAGAATATCGTTAATAAGAAATCATAAGCTGTATGTGTGTCTGATGATATAACATATACCGCTGTCTTTTCGTTTCCTATTTGTTCAAAATCTATTGTATCTGTTGATGTTAATTCTGCAATTTCTTTTGAATCAAACTTACCTAATTTAGATTGCAATGAACTTAAGATAGAACTATACGTTTTTTCTGGTGCAATTTCAATAGATTTATAGTTCATTCTTGCTGGATGGTCATATGGCAATTGACTCATTAATTCTGTCAAAAGGTTGTTTCCTCCATTTGTGTTAGCTGCCCTAACTAATTCAGCGCAGCTGGCTAAGTTTTGTTCTTCCTCTGGTCTTGTTGCTAATAAATAATAAATTAACGCTTTTAATAACATCTCAGCAGAATCATCCCAGAATGGGTCTGAGCTAGCCCCTTCTGCCTTTTGCCCTTTAATAATGGTATTCGCAATGACATCAACATCTAATCCTGATGCAACATGCATTAATGGATTATATCCATCACTATATTCTGGTCTAACAAGATTTAGTACTTTTATTTTATACCCATGTGCTTTTAAATATCCTGCTGTTCTATCATATAATTCCCCTTTAGGATCTGTAAATACATATGAACCTAACATTTGATAAGCATTTGGAATAGAATATGATGCAGATTTACCAGATCCAGATCCGTCCAACTACTAATACATTGACATTTCCTCTCTTATCTACTGGTAAATAATTGTTTTCCGCTAAAATAATTCCTTTATTTCTGCTTAATATTTGATATTGTTCTCCTCTTTGACTCCAATCACTTGAACCATGCTCTATGTCAGAAAATTCATTTTTAGGAGCTGATTTGACAAATCCTATAAAGAAAAACAATGCATAAAATATTGTTACAACAATCAATGTAGAAAAATATGTTCCTGTAGCACCTTCTGTTAATACACTTCCTAGTGTATTAAATGGATGTGTTATGGATGTTCCAAATGTCTCTACAAAAATTCGTAAATCAAAGTTACCATTAGCTTTTGCGGTATAATTGCTATAAGCTATAGGCGTAACAAATACTATGGCTATAAATATCCATAGTATTGCAAAAATTATAAAATTTTTCCTATTTCTTCTAATTGCACCTTCAATTTTGTAATTCACATTCATTCACCTACTCTTTTGTTATCTATATCTCTTTATCGTCTTCCTCTTTTCTTTTAGCACTTAATTTATTTCTATTATTGATATCCTGTAACCTTTTTATACGTTGAACATGATCTTTTGAAAATTTAGCTGATTTAATAACTGGTCCTTTTTCTACTCTTCTTGTCATTGTTCCATCATCTTGTAATGTATTCTCCGTATTTTTAGCTGTTGCATCAATGACAGGAAAACCTGAAGTTTCTATATCTTTTTGATCATGTGCTATATCTTCTAATTTCTCCTTCTCTTTTCCTAATTCCATAACATGTTGTTTTAGCAGATAACAATAATATAATACCTTATTATTGTTCAATTCTGAATTTTGCATTGGTCTTGGACTATTCATTTAAACTTTCCTCCTTAATTCTCTTTTTTGTCTCTGATTTCAAAGGCAAAATAAGGTTTGTTTGGTTTCAACTTACATTTTCCTCGTACTTCATTTGTTTTTTCATCAAAATAAAGTACAGGTTTTACTTCTTCTGTGGTTTCTGGGTCAATGACACAAATTGGTCTCTTTAAATTTGGCGTATACTTAAAATCCTTTATTTCTGTTTCGTTTTCTGAATATATACTATCAAATTTTAAAGGCATTGGTTTTTTACTGATAGAAACTTTATTACCTTCCAAAACAGCAGTATTAACAACAACTCTATCTTTTCCAAAAGATAATATAACTAATTCATCTTGATCAACTGATGGGAAATCTACATAAAATGTTTTTCTTGTCATGTCTCCTCTAATCTCGTTTGTCGATTCTAATCTTTCTAAAACATATTTAGGGTATTCCTTGATCAATTCTTTTGGAGTTTTGATGATTTGATAAATTACTGTACTTACTCCCTTTGGATCTGTAATGCTAAAGCTCTTTCCTTCCCATGTCTCCATTTTTTTCCCTCCATTTCTATGTTTTTTAATCCATAGCTTGTCATTTGTTTTATTTTATATAACATCCACTATTTATTTTACACGAAAATACATATATTGTCAATATATATTTTATGTAAATTTGCATTTTTTTCCTACTCTTTCCTTGGATTAAAGGTTGATATATGATTTAATTCTTCAAATATCTTCTTCTCTTCAGTTGTTAATTTCTTAGGCACCATAATTCTTACTTCTGCAATTAAGTCACCTCTTGAGCCTTTTCCATCTTTATATCCTTTACCTGGTATTCTTATTTTTTCTCCGCTTTCAATTCCTTGAGGAATATATACCTTTGTTTCTTCATCTATTGATTGAATATTCACTCTTGTTCCTAAAGCTGCTTCCCATGGGGTTATTAATAAGTCTGTATACATGTCACTACCTTGCAATTTAAATTTTTTATCATTTTTTATATTGATTTTAATGAACAAATCCCCATTTTTACCACCATTGATACCTGGTTTTCCTTGACCTATTAGTCTTATTTTTTCTCCATCTCTTATTCCTTGAGGAATAGATACTGTAAATGTTTTCATTTTACCGTCAACTGTTCGTAAGGATATTTTTTTATCTGAACCATTAAAAGCCTCATATATGGTTGTACTAATTTCTGTTTCAACATTTTCTCCTCTTAATGGTTCTTTACTTCTTTTTTCACTTTTTTCTCCATGATTCTGTTTAATGTTTCCAAAAAACATTTTTACAATAGAATCTTTTCCTTTCATATTAAATTTCTTATTGACTAAATTATGTGAATTCCATATTCTATCATATTTTCTCTTAGAACTTGGTACAGATAAGATTCTATATGCTTCATTTATATCTTTTATACGTTCTTCTGCTAAACTATCTCCTATATTTACATCTGGATGATATTTTTTAGCAGCGTTTCGATATGCTACTTTTATTTCATCAATAGAAACTCTACTAGTTTCTAGCCCCAAAATTTTATAATAATCTTTAAAAATCATTTGACATCCTCCCCAATAATCAGGTGTTTTTATTATACCATAAAAATGAAAAAAATCCATACTTTTATGGATTTTTTATTATACAATTTATTGATTCAATTTTCTGTCATCATCAATCTAAAAACTTCAGACTATTCGTTCTTGTGCTAACTCTATTAATTTGTCTAATAATTCATTATACTGTATTCCCACAGCCTCAAATAATTTAGGATACATACTTATTTTCGTAAACCCTGGTAATGTATTAATTTCATTAATATAAATTTGATTTGTTTTATCCTCTACAAAAAAATCTACTCTTGACAATCCTTTTCCGTCAATTGCCTTAAATGCTTTTATCGCTAGCTTTCTGATTTCATTTGAAACTTTTTCGTCTAAATTTGCAGGAATCAGTGTCCTTGAATTTTCATTTTGATATTTCGCATCATAACTATAAAATTCATCTGCAGATTTTATTTCTCCTACGCAAGATGCAATGACATCATCATTTCCAAGTACTGCACATTCTACTTCTTGGCCAAGAATTCCTTTTTCTATTAAAATTTTCTTATCAAATTTTCCTGCATATTCTATATATTTTTTTAATTCATCTTTATTTTCAGCTTTATTAACTCCTACACTTGAACCAGAATTGGATGGTTTTATAAATACTGGAAAATCCGTCTCTTTTTCAACGATATCTGCTGCCTCTTCTAAAGATACTTCTTTCTCATTAAATTCCTTATCTATATATGTATAATGGTCTTTATATTTTTTCAAATATATGTATGGAGTTTGACAAATATTTGCTTTGTCAAAAATAACTTTTGTATAGGCTTTATCCATTCCTACACTTGATGCTAAAACACCACATCCAACATATGGTTTTTTTAATATTTCGAACAATCCTTGAATGGTTCCATCTTCTCCATATAATCCATGTAATACTGGGAAAATGACATCTAAATTTTGTAAATATTCGACTATATTTTCTAATTTTTTCATATACTGCATATCTTCATTAATTTCTATATTTTCTAAGTTATTATATTGATACCATTCTCCACTTTTTGAAATATATATTGGAAAAATTTCATATTTCTGTTCATCCAAATTTTTTAAGATAGAATTTGCTGACATAACAGAAACTTCATTTTCTGTTGACATTCCTCCAAAAATAAGTCCTAGTTTTGTTTTCATACTATCCTCTCCTTTGTTTTATTATTGTAATACATATTTTTATAATTTCATGTTTTAATTATATTCTACTTTTATCTTTTCCGCTATATCAAAGAATCTCATACCATTTGAAGCTTTAAATAATATTACATCTTCTGCTTGAATTATCTTTTTTAATAATTCCACAATATCTTCTTTATTTTCAAAATAATATATATTTTTTTCATCAAATCCATTCTCTTTCGCAGATTCAGATATATATTTTGCATTTTCTCCACTACAAATTAAAACATCTACTTTGTTTTCACATACAATTTTACCAATTTCTTTATGTAATGCTAAAGCAAATTCTCCCGTTTCTAAGATATCTCCTAATACTGCAATTCTTCTATTTGCCTTCATATGATTCATATATGCTAAACTTGCCTTTACAGATTCCACACTAGAATTGTATGCATCATTGATTATCTTAATACCATTCTTGAATTCTATAACTTCCATTCTATTTTTCGTAAGAGAAAATGTCTCAATCCCTCTTTTTATATCTTCATTTTCTATATTTAATAATTCTCCAACAGCAATAGCACATAAACTATTTAATACAAAATGTTCTCCTCCAACAGGAACTTTTATTTTCTCTTCTTTATTGTTTAAATAAATATGATATTCACTGCCATCTTCATCTAGTTGAATGTCTTTAGCTTGTATATCACTTTTTTCATTGATTCCGTATGTTTTTATGTTTATCTTGTCTTTATTTTCTTCATACCATTTATGTAATAAATCATTATCATTATTGATAACCACATATGGATTTTTTGCACCATCTAGTATTTCTAGTTTTGCCTTTAATATATTTTCTCTAGAACCTAGATTTCCTATATGTGAAGTACCTATATTGGTAATAATACATATGTTAGGTTTGGCAATTTCAGAAAGTAAATGAATTTCTCCAAAGTGATTCATTCCCATTTCTAATACAAATACTTCAACATCATTTGGTGCATTTAATATGGTAAATGGCATTCCAATATTATTGTTATTATTTCCTATTGTTTTACATATTTTATGTTTTTGTGCAACAACATTAGCAACTAAATCTTTCGTACTTGTTTTTCCTACACTACCCGTAATGGCTACGACAGGTACATCATATATATCTCTTTTATAACTTGCTAATTTGTATAATGCTTGCAATGTATCTTCTACTTGTATAATGACTTTATCTTGATATGTTTCTATATCCTGTTTATCAAATTCTATACCTTGAACAATGACTCCCATTGCACCATTATCTAATGCTTTCTTCCAAAATACATTCCCATCAAAATTTTCTCCTTTGATTCCTATGTATATATCTCCCTCTTTTATTGTTCTCGTATCTTTGGAAAATTCTTCACATACTATATTTTCATTTCCTGTAATCAATTTTCCACCTGTACATTCTAATATATCTTTTACCGTTATATCTTTCATCTTTTTCACCTCTATATCTTTTTTAGAATTATATGATGAAATTTCTTTTTTTGCAACTATACAAATTATTGAAACTTGCATTTAAGAAAATATGGATAGAATTTTTCTAATTCTACCCATATCCCTAACTATTGTTCTACTGCTCTATTTGCTATTTCGATTGCTTTTGAAACAATATTACCACAATCTTTAGAAGAAACATTTCCCCAGCTTCCTCCGTCCTTTTTTACTTGCTCATATACTCCTAATTCTCTTGCAATTTCTTCTCTTAAATTCTCAGAAATTAAATGACGATTCTTAGACATAGTTTCCTCCTAAAAAATTTAAAATTATAAAACTGTATATACAACTTTATATGTTTAGTATTCTCTTTTTTATAAAAAATTATTTTAACAAAATTTTTATGTTTTTCCTTTTTTTATAATTTTAAACTTCATTTTGTAACTATTCAGTAATAAAGATATCTGAAATTAAATGAGTTCTTGTATATTTATTTTTTTATAAATAACGAATGTGATTGGAGTGCTTGTAGACTTTCTTAATATAAAAGAAATGAGGAAGCGGGAATAGCGAGAGGCTCGTTTCTTTTATAGTTAGAAAGGCTAGAGCACGTATTGAGCCGAGGAATTTATAAAAAAATAAATATACAAGAACTCATTATGAAAAAATTTTATAGTACTGAATAGTTACTTCATTTTTTAAATTTTATGTGAATGATATATAATTTTTTGACGAATTATGATATAATAAAAAAGACATCTGAAAAAGGAGAATTTTATGAGCACAAAAAATATGGAATTAGAAAAATCAATAGATAAAGTAACTTTATTAGGTGTAGAAACACAACCTAAAGGAAAAGTAAATAATAAAGAGGAAGAATCTCATGCTAAAGAAAAAGTATCTACTAAAAAGAAAAATTCTCTACCCAAAGAAAAAATAGACACAGAGAAAAAGGACTCTGATGCTAAAGAAGAAACGAATATTGTGAAAAAAGAATCTCTTCCTCAAGAAGAAAAAAATATTGAAAAAAGAGAATTTCATCCAGTGGAAAATTATCATCCTGAAAATGATAGACATTTACATTCTAAAGGAATATTTATTTTTGGAATTAGTCTTTTAGTTTTTATTATTTTATTAAGTATTGCATTTTTTATATTTACTTTTTTAAATAGCAAAAACGAAAATATCATTTCTGGAGTCAGTATAAAGGGTATTGATGTTTCTAACTTATCCGTAGAGGAAGCAAAAGAAACCATTCAAAACTTTATTAATGAAAATTTGCCAGAAAATATCAACTTAGTACATAATGATTATCAGACAAGTATTCCTTTATCTGCACTGAATGTTAATTTTGACATTGATTCTGCTGTAGAGCAAGCATATACAATTGGTAAATCTGGCAATATATTTGAAAATAGTTTTACTGCGTTAAAAACATGGATGAATCCTACTAATATAGAAATCTCAGTAACTTTAGACGAAGAACAGTTAAGAACTGCTTTAAATGATATTTCATCTAAACTACCTGATACTGTTATTGAAAGTGGATATTATATTGAAGGAAATAACTTAGTTGTTACTCGTGGATCTGAAGGTAATGTTGTAAATGTAGACCAAATGTGTACATATATAAAAAATGGTATTTCAAATCTAACTTTAAAAAACAGAACTTTAGATATTGCTACCGTTTCTAAACAACCTTCTGAAATTAATATTGAAAAAATTTATAATGAAATATATAAACAGCCGGTTGATGCTTACTATACGCAAAATCCATTTGCTGTTTATCCATCTGAAAATGGTTTGGATTTTGCTATTTCTTTAGATGAAGCAAAAGATATGTTATTAGAAGAAAAATCAGAATATGTGATACCTTTGAAAACACTATACCCTAATGTAACAACAAATATGATTGGTACAGAAGCATTTCCAGATTTGCTTTCAACATATTCTACAAAATATTCTACACGAGATAGAGATAGAACAACCAATTTACAACTAGCTGCTTCTAAAATTAATGGTACAGTTTTAATGCCTGGTGAAACATTTTCATATAATCAAGTTGTAGGTGAAAGAACAATTGCTGCTGGGTATAAAGAAGCTCCTATATACGTTAGTGGTGAAGTAGTTGATGGATTAGGTGGCGGAATTTGTCAAATCACCTCTACATTATATAATGCTGTTTTATACGCAAACTTAGAAATTGTAGAAAGAAGTAATCACCAATTTGTTCCATCCTATGTTACAGCTAGTAGAGATGCTACAGTTGTATATGGTTCAATTGATTTTAAATTTAAAAACAATAGAGATTACCCTATCAAATTAGTATGTTCTGTTTCAGGTGGCATTGCTAAATTTGATATATATGGTTTACGAACAGATAATGAATATGAAGTTGAAATATCTTCATATGTAACGGGTAGCACAGCTGATTCTACTTATTCAGAAGCTTACAGAATTTTAAAACAAAATGGTCAAGTTGTTAGTACAGAACTATTATCAAAAGATACATATAAAAGACATTAAAAAGGGATTTTGGGGACGGACTCATTTTTCCCTTTTCATCCCTACATTGTCAAAACACCATTTCCCGTATCTGTTATGATTAATATATCTTCTTCCCTTCCATTTTCTGCATTGATATATACTAAAAATTCTTTATCATTTACCTTTCCTTTAAATTCATAACATAAGATTTCTGATTGCCATTCTGTTGGAATGATGGCCATTCCCTCACTTGTTAATTCTAATTTTGGATTTAAATTTTCTTTTGCCTTTTCAACAGAAATTTGTATATTACTGATATCTCTTTCTGTATGATTATTCAAGTATCCTGTTGTTTCAATTCCTAGTATCTCTCCATTATCTAGGGCTACTTTTACTTTTATTAAATCAGGATATACAATGACATTATCTTGTTTATAGGCATAATTAATCGTTGTAATTCCTTCTTGGGTAATATAGTAAGTTTCTTGCATATGAGTAAATCCTCTATTTTCTAAGAATTCTTTTCCTTTTTGTGTTGCTTCTTCTTGTGATAATATTTCTGCATTTACTTCTCTGTTGGTATTCATATAGATGATATGTCCACCTTTTTGTGAAATGGAAATATTAATATTTTCATCATTGTTTCCAGTAATAGAAAAAGTATAGGCAGGAATCGTTGCGTTTTCAGATAGTCCTAAATTTGATATCTCTTTTATTTTATCTTTTCCTATAAATTCTTCTACAAGTCCTTTTGCTGTATTTTCATCTATATTTTCCCCTGTTAATCCTTTTTTCTCTGTGCTTGTCATGTGTTCTGAATAAGCTCCATCATAAATTAAACCAGAATATTCATGAAAGTTTTCTTCCAAATTACTAAAACTTTCTTTTGATATATTATCCACTTGTTGTGCAAATGCTACCGTTCCTTTTTTCGTTAATTCTCCCCATTCAAATCTTCCACTATTTAAATCTTCTGATAATTGGTTTAATGTATTCTCTAATTCTGTGCTATAAGAATGTAATTCCTCAAGATTTGTCAAATCTTCCTCACTTAAGCTTTCATTATATATGTTTTTTCTTGATAAAGAATAACTATAATCACTTACTTGATTTAAAAACTTTTCTGTATTTTCTAATTCTTGGCTAGCTACCGGTAGCATACTTAAATAGCTTTGTGCTAAATTTGCTTCTCTCCATAAATTGGTTAGTGTTTCTGCTCCATGTTCTGGTGTCGTAGAAATTAATGATTTTGCTAAATATGTTTCTACATTTTGTACATAATCCACTAATTCATAAAATGCCATATTATATGAATTTTCTGAAGCCTGCCTAAATTCTCTTTGTTTTTTATACAAAATAAAACCTAATATAGCAACCACAATTAAAAGAACTACAATGATACTAAACATATGTCCTTTTTTTAATCTTTCTTTCCATTCTACTAATTTATTCATTCTTTTCCTTCCTTCCATTATTTACAAAATCTATGTTTCCCAATGGTTATAACATGTGGTCTAGACCATATCCAACTATTAGTTGCTGTATCTGGATTAAAATAATATACACAACCTCCTGTCGGATCCCAACCATTTAAAGCATCTTGTGCAGCTTTATACACTGTTGAATCTTCATCAATCGGTGCATTGATTTGTCCATCTGCTACTGCTGTGAAGGCTCCTGATTGATAAATCACGCCTGAAATAGAATTTGGAAATCGAGAGTCTTTTACTCGATTTAAAATAACTGCCCCAACAGCGACTTGTCCTTCATATGGTTCTCCCCTAGCCTCTCCGTTGATTGCTCTTGCCATTAACTGTACATCTGATGTATGAGAACTTGCTGCATAACTGACATTTTGTTTTGAAATGTCTTTACTAAACGTAACAAACATAATAAATGCTGTTACAAATATAATAAATATAGTTAGAATTTTAACAATATTTTTCAAACAATCACCTCATCATACAAATATATTTTCCCACCTATTTTTTAGTTATGATTCATTGTTAAATATATTTTCTATCATTATTTTCTCTTTTTTATAAAAATTTATTCCATTTTTTGAAATTTTATCGTATTTATGTTAAAATTGAACTACAAAATAATTTGAACATTAGATAAAAGTTACTTCGTTTCAACAAATAGAATAAACGCAACCTGGTTGTATGTAAAAACATATTATATATGACTTCAAATGAATATATATTTTTATTATTTTAAAAGGAGATTATCATGAAAATTTTAATTTTTTATGCATCTTATGGTGGTGGCCATTTGAATGCTGCAAAATCGATTCATGAATGTTTAAAAAATGATTATAAAGATAAAAACATAGATGTAGAATTAATTGACTGTATGAAATATGTCAATAAAGCCCTAGAAAAAATGACAACAAAAGCCTATAATGAGATGGCTAAAAAAATGCCTTGGGCTTGGGGAAGAATATACTCTGATTCCCAGAGGGGACCACTTGCCCACATTACTAGCAGATCTAATAAAATTATGGCCATTAAATTATTGAGATTATTAAGAGAAAAACAACCTGATTTAATTATTTCTACACATCCTTTTGGAAGTCAAATGTGTAGTTATCTAAAAAGAAAAGGTAAAATCTCTGCAAAAATTGCAACTATCATGACAGATTTTGCTCCACATGACCAATGGTTAGTTGGTTCTGATTATACGGATTACTATTTTGTAGCACATGAAAATATGAAAAAATATTTAAAAAGAAAAGGAATTCCAGATTCAAAAGTATTTGCTACAGGCATTCCCCTATCTAGTAAATTCTTAGAAACCTTTGATAAAGAAAACATTTTTAAAGAATTAAATTTGAAACCAGACAAAAAAACCATTCTATTTTTTGGTGGTGGCGAATTCGGACTAGGAAAAACAAGAACAGTTGAAATTTTTGAAGATTTTGTTAACTACTGCAAAAATATGCAAATCATAGCAATTAGTGGAAAAAATAAAAAAATGAAATTGGCCTTTGAAAAAGTTGTTTCTAAATATGAAAGAAAAAATTCTATTTTGGTTTTTGAATATACCAGTCAAGTACCAGAATTTATGAGTATTTCTGATTTAGTAGTTACAAAACCTGGTGGATTAACAACAACAGAAAGTTTAGCTTCTCATTTACCTATGGTGATTATTAATCCAATCCCTGGTCAAGAAGAAAAAAATGCAAAATTTTTAGTAAAAAATGGTATTGCTATATGGATTAAAAAAGAAGATAATGTAACAGAGGCTTTAGAAAATTTATTTTCACATCCAGAAACTTTAGAGACCATGAAAGAAAATACAAAAAAATTGGCAAAATTACATTCTACCAAAGATATTTGTGATATTTTATTAAAAAATTGAATTACCCCGGCATTAAATAAGCCGGGGTATTCATATTTCTCCATCTAAACTTGCTAAAATAACATATCCTTTTGAGTAATTTTTATAATTCTCTTCTACCCTCTAAAGCCTTTGTCAATGTGATTTCATCTGTATATTCTAAATCTCCACCGACTGGTATACCATGTGCAATTCTTGTCACTTTGATTCCTAAAGGTTTAATTAATTTAGACAAATACATTGCTGTTGCTTCCCCTTCCACTCTTGGATTAGTAGCAAGTATGACTTCTTTTACGGTTCCATCCATTAACCTAGCTAATAATTCTTTTATTTTGATATCATCTGGTCCCACTCCATTCATTGGAGAAATTGAACCATGTAAAACATGATATACGCCTTTGAATTCATGTGTTTTTTCCATAGCAATGACATCTCTTACATCTTCTACAACACAGATAGAAGATGTATCTCTCTTCGGATTACTACAAATTGGACAAGGGTCTGTATCAGAAATGTTATAACATATACTACAATATTTTAAATTCTTTTTTGCTTCTAGAATAGAATTGACAAATTCTTTTGTTTCTTCTTCTGAGCTATTCAAGATATAAAAAGCAAGCCTTGCTGCTGTTTTATGTCCTATACTTGGCAATTTTTCAAAACTTTCTATTAATTTTTCTATTGATGGTGAATATAATGACATTGTTCCTCCTACATAAATCCTGGTATATTGAATTTTCCTAATTGATTAGCTTGTGCACTATCTACTTGTCTTAGAGCCTCATTTACACATGTTAAGATTAAGTCTTCTAACATTTCTACATCATCAGGATCTACAACATCTTTTTGTATTTTAATTTCTTTAATCACTTTTTCTCCCGATACTTTTACAGATATTGCTCCACCACCTGCTGTTGCTTCAAACTCCTTACTTGCTAACTCTGCTTGTGATTTTTCCATATCCTCTTGCATTTTTTTTGCTTGTTTCATTAAGTTATTCATATTCATTCCACCGAATCCTCCCATTCCTCCTGGGAATCCACCTCTTTTTGACATAATTTCACATTCCTTTCTTTTTTAATATAGCTTTATATTTTATTTAATTTCTATATTACCGTTCCATCTTACATATATTTTTATTATTTTGAAACACCGCGTAAGCGACCAAACGAACATTAGTGAGTGCGATTGGAGCAACCTACGATTATCTTTTTATTTAGTAGGTTGCGACACACAAGGTGTAAAAAATAATAAAAATATATATAAGATGGAAGAATAACAACTCATGCAAATGAAACAAAGTAAATGTTTTATTCAATAACATGAAATGGTATATCTGAGTCATTTGCAATACTTTTTATATTAGGTTCTTTTTTCTCTCCTACATTTCCGACATTTGTAATATATTTTATATTCATTGGCTTTCCTGAAGCCATAGAAACCAAATGGGTAAGTTCTTTTATATTTTCTTGTTTTTCTAAAACCGTTTTTCCAAATGATGTCAAACCATTAGGGAACTCGATTCCTACGGTCATATCATTAATTTCTCTTGCTCTTGTATTCATTAGATTGGTATATAGCACAATTTTTCCATTTTGCTTTAAATCTCTTACAATTTGTGGCCAATATTCTTCTACTTTACTAGAATATGTTGATGTTTCCATTTTCTTTGGACTACTACTTGGCTTCTTTTCATTTTTTGGTGCAGTCTGTGTTGCTCCTGTAGATATATTATATGCCATTTTTACTTCTGTACCAGCTGATTGTTGTCTATAACTATTGGTATTTCCTGTATGACTCCTTAAGTAGTTTTCTATTTTTTCTACTCTTTGTTCTAAATCAGCATCATTATTATGACTATTATGATTAACTGTTAATTTGCTACAAAATTTTATAATTCCTGCTTGGAAAATAATACTTTTTTGTGTAGAAAATTTCATTTCATTTTCTAACTCAGAAAATGCATATACAAGATTGATTAACCTTTCCTTCTCAACCTTTTCTGAAATTTCCTTTAATTTTTGTTTTTCCTCTTCATTATATAATTCTACATGGTTAGTTGCTTTATATAACAAAATATCTTTTACATATTTTATGATTTCCCATAATAGGTTTGAAATGTCTTTTCCATCTTCTAAAACTTTATTAACAGTTACAAGTGCTTTATCTACATCATATTGTATAATCGCTTCTACAATATCATGAACAAATACCATCTTAGGGATTCCTACTAAATCTTTTATTTTATCTTCATCGATTTGATTTTCACCATCTTGGATACATCTTTCCAAAATAGATAATGCATCTCTCAATGCTCCCTCTGATAATGTAGCAATAATCTGCATCGCTTCTTTTGTTATTTCTATATCACTTTCTTTGCAAACAATTTCTAGTCTTTTAATAATATCTTCATTAGATATTTTCTTAAAATCAAATCTTTGGCATCTAGATAAAATGGTTGCTGGTAATTTTTGTGGTTCTGTTGTCGCCAATATAAATTTTACATGTTCTGGTGGCTCTTCTAATGTTTTTAATAAAGCATTAAATGCCCCTGTTGATAGCATATGTACCTCATCAATGATATATACTCTATATTTTGCTTTTGTTGGCAAAAAGTTGACTTCTTCTCTAATACTTCTAATATCTTCCACACTATTATTAGATGCTGCATCCATTTCCACAATATCTGTTAAAGAACCTGAGATGGCCCCTTTACAAATTTCACATTCATTACATGGTTCTCCATCTTTCGGATTTAAGCAATTGATTGCCCTTGCCAATATTTTAGCAGCTGATGTCTTTCCAGTTCCTCTTCCACCATTAAATAAATAAGCATGTCCTACTCTATTTGCCATAATTTGATTTTTTAATGTTCTTGTTATATGATCTTGCCCCACCATTTCTGAAAAATTCAATGGTCTAAATTTTCTATAAAGAGCTGTGTACCCCATCATTATCACATCCTTTATACTTTTCCCACTTAACAATGTTGTTTTTTGTATCATAGGAAATGCACTTTCCTATAATATAAAAAATGGTCCTATTATTTAATCTCTCTATGGAAAGTATACCACATAAAGATAAACTACTTATTGCTGCTTCCTCCCGGACCTGACAAGATTCATAGGTCTTTATTGGATACTCTCCATACAAAGATTAAATAATACACCATTTGTATTATATACTGATTTTTCTATTTAATCAAGTGTTATTTTAGAATAATTTAGTTATGTGTTCTTTTAAAAACAACATCTTTTAAGTCTGTGATTTCTGTAGAAGTATTTCCTTCTTCTATTACATTTCCTATTGGTAATTCTGTTTTTATTTCTGCTTGATATTCTTTTCCACTTTCTAATGTAATGGTTAATTGAAATGTTAGATTTACTTTTAAATCTTCCTCTGTAACACCAGCCTTTTTTAATAATTCACTATGGTTGATTTCTTCTTCATCAGATTGATATTTTGCTACATTGTTGTTTGAACATCTAAAGGCAATAATACCACCTTGGTTAGATATTTTTAAATTTTTTAAGTCTGATTCTACATCTCCTGTATATTCTAAACTTTGTATGATATCTTCATCATTGAATTGAAATATAAGATTTTCTTCTGTTGCATCTGGTTTGTATAATTTAATATTATCTGCATTCTTAGCTTCTGTTTGAAAGTTATCTACACGAACAGATTTTATTATTTCTGTTTTATCATATGCATCATTTTTGTCAATATATACATAAATATCATTCGATTGATGTACATCAAATGACCATCTAGTATTTGTCTGCCCATCATCTACACCTTCTTGTGTACTAATAATTGTAATTTTACTCAAATTGAATGGCATATTGGTTTCTCCTTCTACACTATATCTTAAAACTAACATACCTACTATAAATAAAATAACAACTATGATAACGATTATCATACATATATGAAAGCTTTTTGTTTTGGTTAAATCTTTTAATTTATCAATCATATCTTCCTCCTGATAAATATTGATATATTATACAGCATTTTTTATATTTCGTCAAATCTCTTGGTTTCCTTTAAGTACTAACTGGACTGTAATTTAACATTCATATTTTGTATTTCTATTTTTTAACTTTCTCAATTCCTTAAAAAAATTTTTTATAATCCCTTCACATTCTGTTTTCAATATTCCTGTTTCCACTTCTACTTTGTGATTAAATGGATAATCTTCAAATAAGTTTAAAACAGAACCTGCTGCACCTGTTTTTTCATCTAATGTACCTATGTATAGCTTTTTGATTCTTGCATTAATAATTGCCCCTGCACACATACTACATGGCTCTAATGTTACATACATTTCACAATCTAATAATCTCCAAGAATCCAATTTTTTACTTGCTTTTTGTATGGCAATCATTTCTGCATGTTTTGTGGTATCCTTTTTCGTTTCTTTTACATTGTGTCCTCTTGCGATAATTTTTCCATCTTTTACAATCACACATCCTACGGGAACTTCTAATTTATCATATGCCTTTTTTGCTTCTTTTAGCGCTTCTTGCATAAATTTTTCTTCCATGTTTCCTCCATTTTTTGTAATGTTTATAGTCATAAAACATTTACTATTATTTTAGTTTTTCTTACTTTGCTTATTTGTATTTTATTATAAAAACTTTCTTTTGTCCAGAGAGTATTGATGATTGGACATCTCTCTTTTAGTAACTTATTTATATAATGAAAACGCGAGACCATGTTTTTATATAACATCATCTCGCATTTTATCTTTCTTATGAAACTTTGAAAAATTTTTCGAAATATGAGAAATTTGTTATTTTGCTTAGATGCACCATGTCATTATGCTTATCTATGCATTGAATAATGATTTCATCATTATCTTTAGCAAGTTTAGCATAAAATTTAACTTGTTCTTTTTCCAATATGTCCAGAAGCATCATGGTTGCACTATCAGTTGCTATCAACTGAAACTGCACTTCTTTAAAGTCTGTTTTGG
Source organism: uncultured Clostridium sp. (assembly GCA_946491915.1). The sequence goes on along the minus strand of CAMLYR010000004.1, from coordinate 18,045 downwards.
ACAGCATTTCCATAATGTTTGCTCTTATCTTGTCGTCTTCTTTTCTAAGAACTTTCCCTCGTATTAATATCAAGTCATAAATCACTACTGAGAACATCAGAAGTAATATATAAAACCCTAATCTTTCAATAATAAAAAATTCTGTAATTTCTATATTATTGAACTTTACATTGGAAATATCCATAATTATAGCACCAAGAAAAATACCAATGCTAATGATGAATGCTATTGTTCTCACCTGTTTTACTGTTAATTCTCTTTTTCTCCGTTTCCTTTTCACTTGTTCATTCCTCCTACTTAACAAATTATTGTTTTTAAGTTTCTACTAACATTGGCACATACGGCCAATTGGTGTGCCTAGAGGGACTCGAACCCCCATCGGTCGCTTAGGAGGCGACTGCTCTATCCTGCTGAGCTATAAGCACATATACAAGAAATATTATAATATATTATTATTTAAAAATCAATATTTTTCTTTGAAATATCAAGCAAAATTCGACTTATGAGGATGGATTTTAAAGAATTTTTATTTTTAAGCAATATACTTACATTCCTTAATTTTTAGGTATTTTCGAGAATTTTATAATTTTTTTAACTTTTTTTGAAAAAGCACTTGACATATACGTATTATACGTAGTATAATACATTTGTTAGGAGGAAAATGTCATGACATTTCGAGAGTTAGAGAAATTGTTAATCTCCAATGGTTGGTACCATCATCATACTAACGGTTCACATTACATATATAAGCATAATGAAAAGAAACGGAAGTATACCAGTACCAAGACATAAAGGGGATATTCCGAAAGGAACTCTTAACAGTATTTTAAAACAAGCAGGGTTGAAATAAACCCTTGCTTGTAAAATTATAGGAGGTATTTAGTTATGAAAGTAATTTATCCAGTTTTATTTTATGAAGAAAAAGAAAATGGATATTCAGTCTTTGTTCCAGATTTAAACGATGCTTCTACTTGTGGTAGTACGTTACAAGAAGCAATGGAAATGGCGGAAGATTTGATAGCTGGAATCGTATTAGATGAAATGGAAGAAGGAAACAAAATACCAATTGAAAGTAAAATAGAAGATGTATCATTCGAAGAATTAGAAAAAAGATTAGATATTGAAAATTGGGACTATATATCTAAATTTAAAACTTATATATCTGTAGATATAAACTCATTTGCCGAAAAATGGGGAAAAGAATTAGTGAAAAAAACTGTTAATATACCTAAATGGATAAATACAAAAGCAGAAGATTTGAAAATAAACTTTTCTAAAACTTTGGAAGAAGCTTTGTTGCAAAAAATATATAAAGAACAATCATAACTACGTATAAAACGCGTGGTTTGAACAAGCCCTAAAAGGGCTTATAACATTGCCAGCGCCTAATGAAAACACTTTATATTACCATATATGGAATATAAAGTGTTTCTTTTTAATTAAATTAATATCATTTCTGCTCCATTACCTATTTGATTATCTTTTACCGTCAAATTGATATCATAAGCTTTTGCCGTAAGTTTATCATATAATAGAGGCATGGTTGTAGGTCTATAATAATCTCCGCTACTTTCATTAATGATTTTGATTAGTAAAAGTATAATTCTATATACTTTTTTGTTAATCGGAATCCAAAAGTCATAGTTTTCTTCCAATGCAGGAACATATATACTTACTAATATCTTATTCATCATCATCATCCTCTTTCATTTCTAAAAGTTTTATAAATGTAGCTATACCATCTTTTATTATATACCCAAAACTACGTCCACAATTATTAACTAATTCTTTTCTAGTAGAATTAATTGTTATTAAATATTGATTATCAATTCCATTTCCAATCCAAATTCCATTTTCTTTTGTAATATAATTTTTATACCAATCCTCAAATTCATGTGCTTTCATTTTATTAGCATTTTCTACTACAATAATACTATAATTTTGGTTTTCTTCTAATTGTTCTATTACTGTGTTAAAATTAATTTGGATATTAGCATATTCTGCTAAAAATTTTTCGATACCAATAAATATACAAATTGTATGATGTTTCGTATCTTTACCTATATTGGAAACCAGTGTAGCATATTCTTCTTTTAAGTTTACTTTTTTTGATGTCAATGCTCTTTCTGCATCTAAAACTACTAGCTTTATATCTTTCAAAGATTTTAATTCTTCCATAATATTTGCAGTAAATTGTACTGCATCTTCCATATTTTTTGAAGTTATCAATGTTGCAAAATTTCTTTTAAAATCATATGAAGATATTTTTAGATTTTTTTCAATAACACCTATAGGAACTTGAGATATATTCTTTACATATTCCTTTACACTTTCAAAAGTAACTATATTTGGTAAAACTGGAATAGGACTTGCTTTTTCATATTGTTTTTCGTTTAGTTTTTCTATTGCTTCTTTTATTTTTTGTGTATATTTTTCTGGCTCACATATTTTAGCTGTTTGGAATTCATAGATTTCTCCATCTTCCATTTCTAGTAAACCTCTACCAAATATATGAGATGGTCTCTTTTTCCCTACCTCATCAAATATATTATAATAATCATTTTCATCATTTAATTGTAATGCAATTTTCTTTTTAAAGTTTTGTGTTAGTCGATATCTCATAGAATTATATGCACTTGTTGTAACAACAAATACAATTCCACACTTTGTACTTTCTCTTTGAATTGCTTGGAAAATATCTTCATATTCTATACCATAGTTTTCAGAAAATACATCCCAATTATTAATAACGATTATAATCATCGGCATTTTTTTGCCACTTGTTTTTAGATATAAATTATAATCTCCATTGTATTCTAATAATTCTTCTTTTCTTTTTTTCATCATTTCTTGAAGCAGACCAAAGAATCTATTGATTTTTTCTTTTTCATTTATAAATACAACATCTCCAACTTGAGGACTATTACGATATATTTTTAAAGTTTCTGTTCCAAAATCCAATAAATATAATTGCATTTCTTCACTTGTATAAGTAGTGATTAAATCATATACCATCGTACTTAAAAATGTTTCTTTTCCACTTTCTGCATTTCCATAAATAATTGTATTTCCTGAAGTTGAAAGATTTAAATTTACAATCCCCTGACGTTGATTGTATGGATCATCATATTCACCAACAACTGGATCAATTATATTTTCTTTAACCTTTGCTTGATATTTTTTTCTAATATCTTTAACAAAAATTGTTTCTGGAATATTTTCCAACCACAATGGTTGCATTTTTATTCCTTGTTGTTTTCCCAATGCATCTAAATATTTTACAATATTGGTTAACTGTTCTCCTTTATCAATCAATACCTTTTGTACAGCATCATCTACTTGTTTTATTGGCGTTCCAATATCAGATATTAATTGTATCGAATTATCTACCTTCTTTTCTATAACATCAGATGGATAATATGAAGCACCAGCCCAACCAGATTGTCCTAACACAAAATATTCGTCATTTCCAACTTGTAAATAGAATTGTCCAGCTGTTTTTAATGTCGCAGCATCTGGTCTTTTAATAACATCCACGCTGTCTTCTTTTTCTTGTACCTTTAGACATACCGCAAATTTACTATTACTACGAATTTGATCATTAACAATACCTGCTGGTTTTTGAGTAGCCAATATTAGATGCACACCCAAACTACGTCCAATTCTTGAAACACTCATTAATTCGTCCATGAATTCTGGTTGTTGTTGCTTTAATTCCGCAAACTCATCACAGATAATTAACAAATGTGGTATTGGTTTATTAACTACTCCATCATGATATAGTTTTTGATATTTATAGATATCAATGGTTCCCCCATCTGTAATATTTCTTGCTTCATTAAACATGACTTGTCGTCTTCTTAATTCACTTTGTATAGAAGCTAAAGATCTTTGAAGTCCACTAGTATCTATATTGGTTATTGTTCCAACTAAATGTGGTAATTTAATATTTCCTTTTACAAAAGCACCTGCTAGTCCTCCACCTTTATAATCTATTAAAATAAAGGTTACATCTTCTGGTTGATAATTAATGGCAAGTGATAATATATATGTTATAATAAATTCACTTTTTCCTGAACCTGTACTACCTGCAATTAGTCCATGTGGTCCATGAAATTTTTCATGAATATCCAAATAAATATGAGAACCTGTTGTATCAACTCCTATTGGTGCTTTTAATGATAAAGTCGAATCATTTTTATTCCATCTTTCTAATACATTTAATTGTTCTATTCTACCTACATCATACATCTCTAAAAATGTATAATTATTTGGTAATAAATATCCACCTGTTTCTGTATATCGAATAGGAATATTAGATATTTTTTGACATATTTTTTCAAAAAATATTTTTACGGAATTATCAAATGTAATTTGTCTTTGATTTGTCGATGATATTTCATTTTCAAATATCATCCCTTTTTTTCCTACCATATCTAAATCAACAAAAGTTTTACATTCATTTGGTAATTGTAATAAATCATTTGTTATACATAACATACTAAATCCCATATTTTGTTTTTGTTTTAGCATTTCTGTAATAAATTTTAAATTTTCAATTTTTTTATAATCATTTGTTATGATTAAATAATATGGTTTAAATGATTTATAATCTTTATCTTTATATTGTAATCTATTTTGTAATTCTACTTCTAAATATTTTGAAATGTCTTTCATTTCTTCATCATCATGTGTAAAGAAACGAATTTGTTTATCTCTACTCCAAACATGTGGCAACATTTTCGCGTATTCTAATTCTTTTGCACCATCTTGATTTAATAAAAATACTAATTTTAAATCTTCATAACTATGAAAAGTAATTAATTGTATAATTAAATTTCTTAAAAAATTGTCTATATCCTCATTTTTCTTTACAATTAGAGCTGAAACATTTTTTTCTGCAAGAGAAACGGTAATTGGTGCAGATTTAATGACTTTTGAGCTATCTGCTATATCATTTAAAATATCGATTAGATTATCATCTTCCATCATGAATTTTTCTTCTGGATATTGTATGTCTATTTCTGCATCCACATCACCTACACCCAATCTTACTGTAAGGAAATCATAATCATCTATTCTTCTCTCCCATAGACGACCACTTTTATTTAAAATAATTTGTGTACATTCTTCTGGTGATAAATTATTGTCAAATAATATGTTTTTTTGTTTTAACATAATTTGTGATATATAATCTTTTTTCTTCATTAAATATTCTTTATATCTCTTTTGACGCTTTTCTTCATATCTCTCTTTTTTCTTTCTATTATATTTTGCAGTTAAAATTGGAAATAATATAATACTAATCAACATTGCTAATGCAATTATTAAAGATGTAACTGTTTGCTTTGTTGAAGATGTTCCACTAATTGAACCATCTATGGCATTAAAAACAGAAACTAACATAATTGCACCCATAGACATAGATGTTCCAAGAGTTAAAACAAGTGGCATTTCTTCTTTATCTTGCGCCTGTGGAGGTGCATCAATTTTTACTTTTTCTTTTTCTATAATATTGGTAATTCTAGGTGCTCTAGAAAAATACTCATCATCGTCATATAATTCTATATTTTTTTCTTCATCTTGACTTCTTATAACTTTTTCTGTTCTCTTTTCTGCTATGTCAAAAAATCCCCCACTATAATATAAATTTTCTTGGGGATTATTAATATAAAGACGATTTCCCATTATGATTAGTTTTAACCCCATTATAAATACGACATCACCATTCATTAATAATTGTGGCTTTATAACTGGTTTTCCATTGACAAACGTTCCAAAATTCATATCATAATTTTCTATCATCCAATTATTTTCATATAAATAAATTTTGGCATGCATTTTAGATACCATTTTATTTCTATAAGATATTGGATTTTTAGGATCACTTCCTATTACGAAAGGTTCACGCCTTTTGATATCTAATTGTATTAAGTCGTTTTCAAAAGTTGGCAAACAACAAAGAATAAACAATTCTTTAGAATCTCTAAAAGATATACCATACATCTTATATTCTTCTAAAATAATTGTTTTTTCTTGTTCGTCATTATTATTCTTATATACTTTTATTTCGTGGCTCTTGTCCTCAATACTAATAAATCTTAAATCAATGACATTCGTTTGATCATTTGGTACAAGTTGCCATTTCCCTTCTTTTCCTTCAACATTGATTAGTTTTTTTTCATTTTTTTCCTTTTCATTTGTTAACCAATAGTTACCTTCAACATTTTTGGGTAAAGAAAGTTTGTATAGTGTATTTTTGCCTATTAGCACTATTTGCATAATGACACCTCTTCTTCTGCATCCTTTATTTTTCTCTAACCTTATGTTTATTATTCAGATTTTTCTTGATTTCTATAAATTTTTCCTAGTCGCAAACTTAAAACTTTGACTTCTGGATTTGTTATATACTCTAAATCCAATATTGTCTCAGAAATCAATCTTTTTGCCTCTATCTCATTTATAAAATTTACACCATTTAATAAATTTTCTAATCTTTCTTTTATCTTATCATTTTCTACATCTATTTTTACCATTTCGCCAGACATTTTTCTTTTTGCTATTTGAAAAACTTTTGATGATATTTCACATATGTTTTCAAAATTTGTATCTACGTTAATTTCTGTATCTTCCATATTTATTCATCTCATTCCTTCCTAGTCACAAATTCGGTTATGCTTATTTTTTATCTGTTTGTCCCTCTGGTTGATTAGGCATATTTATTGTGGTATCACTTTCACTTATATTTCCTGTTTGTGTAATGGTTCCTGCCGCATCTTTTCCATCTTCTGGAGTTTCTATTGTGACGCCTGAATCAATATTTTCTACCTCTGTTGATGTTGAATTGGTTTGTCCATCTCCTATATTTACATTGATATCTTGATTCAAACCATTTACATTGTTATAAGAAACTTCACCTGTCTCTTCATTATAAAATAAAATATCATTTAATACTGTAACGATAGATACAGTTATAACTTCTGATTCAACTGTATTTCTAATATGAATTTTTTGTGTTTCTGGATCATAAAAAGATTCAATATTAGTAGCTTCTGCTTCTGTTCCAATATTTTCTATATAAAGTTTTTCAAATTCTTGTTCATCATGTATCTCAATATTTTCTTCTATAACAGCTTTAATTTGGTCTTTTGTTAAAACACCACTTTCAATTAAGCTATCAAAACTTGCAAGTGCTTCATTTATTTCAAATTGTATTTTTATACTTGGTTGACTATTAATATATTCTTGTAAATCTTCTGCTTCGATTCCTTCTAATTCTAATTTTCCATCAAGGTAATCTTTTGTGATTTCTGAACGAATTTGGTTTGCTATGTCTTCATCTAACCCATCAAGAATTTCTGTTTTATTGATGTCTGCAATAGCTTCAACAATTCTTTCTTTTGTATCGTCAGGAATTGTGGTATCTTGTCCATAAATAAGTGCTATTACCGCTTCTACTTGTGTATCTGGAACCTTTTCTTCTAACTCAACATTTTGTTCTCCATCATTTATTTCAACATCAGCAGGTGTATCAGACTCAATTCCTGTATCATTCTCCAATTGTACAGAATCTTGCTTTAGCTCACCCACATTTGTAGGTGTATCTGTTTGTGTTCCTGTTGAATCTATTTGTTTACTTGTGTCTGCTGATGGAGTTACAACATTGACAGAATTTCCACGTGTACTTCCACCTCGAGGAATGACTGCAGTAGGTTTTTCAATTGACTGTGCAACATTTTTGTTTCTCTGTTCTGCTATTTCAAAATCTTCTTTTATTTCTTCCACTTTTTTTTGTGTATCTTCAATATCATCCATTAATGTTCTTATTTTTTCTTCAATGTCATCTCTTCGATCTGCATATCGGTCTGCATATTGCCTATCCGGTAAAAAGTGACAGTCTTCTAGTTGTTCTAATATACCCTCTAATCCAACTATGCATTCTCTACATTTGTCTATGCTGTATTGTATATCTTGACTATTAAACTTTACACTCATTTTTTCCTCCTTTATACTTAATTATTTTATCAAAATTTTAATAACCATTATGATATAAAATAGCTGCACTTCTTACAGCATCTAATACACTTCTTAAATCTATTAAATCATCTTCCAATCTTCTCTTTTTTAGACTTATATCTCTTTGTCTAATGTTTATATCTTCTATGAATGCCTGAATATCTTCATTACAAGAAGTTAGCTCTTCTAGATACTCATCCATCTCTGCATTTAAATCATCTAATTTATCTCCATTATATCCTTCATTTAAATATATTTGAGCATTTTTCATCTTGTTTGTTACAAAGCCCTCAAAATCATCATTTGCTAATGTTAATTTTGGCAATACATCATCTTGATAATTATTATAAGCATGTTCCCATGCATCTATTTCTGTTTGTAAATCACCTTCTTCTTCTGTTAATTCTGCTATAGCTTTATTTTTCTCTGACTCAGAATCAAAATAATTACATCCTCTATATTTGTCGGCAACAGCATTACTCATAAAATTACCCTCCTTCTTATTTATAGTATTTAATCATCCCTTCCATAAATACTTTTCTAATAACTGCTTTTTATGAAGCAGTTATTTGAAAAATATTTATGCTCAAAAGCAAAATTCCAATCTATTGAACTGTATTTGAATTTTCTGCAGATTGTACATCTTGTTGTGTTTGAGACATAAGTTTTGTAAATTGAGATTTAATATTTTCAAATGATGCTATAATTTCATTTTTTAATCTAGTAAGTGTACTTTCATAAGCTTCAGCAGCCTCACTCTTCCATGGAATTTGTCTGTATGTTGAGTCGATTGTCTCCATTTTTGATTTTGCATTATCTAAATTTGATACAACTTGACTTTGTATACTTTCTACTTCTTCTGTTATAAATCTCATTCCAACATCATTATGAATTGCAATATCCATAATTCTGTTTGGTGCAGTTTTTTGTGCACTTGTTACATTTGCTCCTTTATCTGATTGAGAATAGTTGTTAGCAATTGTTTCCAATGTAAATGGAATATCTCCTACAACTAAATCTAATAATTCATTAAGTTGTGGAATGATATTATTAAATTCTCCTACTAATGAATTATATCTTTGTCCATACCAAACATTATGCATATCTGTAATTCTTTGATATCCTGTTGTTAATTCATTATTAAGTTCTTGAGCATAATTTCTTATCTCTTTGGCATTTCTTGCTATAGCTTCATAATCAGCTTCTTCGATTCTTGCCATAGTCCTTCACCTCCTTTAATATTTGATTTCACTATAACTATAATTTTTTCCTTTGTCAATACCTTTTTTTGAAATTTTTTATGGTTGTTAAATCCTTATTTTATAAGCTTTTCAATAGAAAATACTTGCTCTTCCTATTTCCGTAATCAAATTTTAATTCTCACCCTTGACAAGAGCTGGTATAATATTAGTATAAATTTTTATAAAATTTTTTATTAGTTTTTTATAAAATTGTAATTAAGAGGTGTATTATGCAACGAATATTAAGTCATATGAGAAAAGCAATTGAAGAATATCACATGATAGAAGAAGGAGATAAAATTGCCATTTGTCTTTCTGGTGGAAAAGATTCTATTACCATGTTGAAGGCATTTAAAAACCTGCAAATATTTTACCCTAAAAAATTTGAAATAATCGCTGTAAGTGTAAATCCAGGTTTCGAATTTTTTGATATATCTTTCTTAAAAAGAATATGTGATGAAATAGATATTCCTTTATTCATTGAAAATAGCAATGCAAAAGAAATCGTTTTTGATATAAGAAAAGAAAAAAATCCATGTTCTTTATGTGCCAATTTGCGTAGAGGTGTCATTAATTCCGTTGCCATTAGAGAAGGTTGTAACAAAATTGCTTTAGGACATAATCAAGATGATGTTTTAGAAACCTTTCTTTTAAATTTATTATATACAGGAAACATTGGTACATTTTCTCCTAAAAGTTATATGGATAGATCAAAAATTACATTAATTAGACCTCTTGTATATACACCAGAAAAAGAAATTAGACGATTTGTGAGGAAAAACAATATAGATGTTATGCCAAAAGTTTGTCCGATGGATGGTACGTCAAAAAGAGAAGATATGAAAAATTTAATTTATACTTTATCTAAAAATATTCCTATGATAAGGGCTAATTTATTTGGTGCTATACAAAGAAATTTAGATGATTGGAGAGTTTAGGGACGTGTCAAAATGTCCATTTTGACACGTCCCTAAAGTTTCCTAGAGTTTCACAACATCTAACATAGCTTGTTTTAAATCTTCTAATTTTTTCGTTGCTTCTTCATCCGTCTTTCCTTTTACGCCCATATATAATTTTATCTTAGGTTCTGTTCCTGATGGTCTGATACAACACCAATTGTTGTCTTCTAATTCATAATATAATACATTTGACTTTGGAAGACCACTCTTACTTTCTTCCCCTGTTATCATATTTTTTACATAGTCTTTCTCTATATCTTTAAATGTTAAAACCTTGTAATCTCCAATCTTTTCTATATCTTTATTACGTGTATTTGTCATGATTTGTTTGATTTCTTCAGCACCTTCTGCTCCTTCTCTTACAATAGATACTTGCGTTTCTTTATAATATCCATATTTTTCATAGATGGCTATCATTTGATCCCATAATGTCATTCCTTTTGATTGATAATAACATGCTGCCTCACAAAGTGCCATAACTGCTGCAATTCCATCTTTATCTCTTGCATAATCTCCAATTAAACATCCATAACTTTCTTCAAAACCAAATACATATTCTTTGTCTCTATTTTCTTCTGCCTTTCTCATAATGGCACCAATATTTTTAAATCCAGTTAATACTTCAATAACGTCTAATCCATAATATTCTCCGATTGCTTTTGTTAAATTTGAAGATACAATTGTGGTTATCATCATTCCGTTTTTAGGTAAGATACCTTTTTCTTTCATTTGAGAGATTCTGTATTCTGCAATTAATAATGCTGACATATTTCCTGTATAATCTTTATATTGTCCTGTTTTGCTATCTTTTGCAAAAATTCCTAATCTATCAGCATCTGGATCAGTTGCTAATACAACATCTGCATCTACTTTTTTCGCTAATTCTAAGGCTAATTTAAATGCTTTTGGGTCTTCTGGATTTGGATAATCTACTGTTGGAAAATTTCCATCTGGTTCTTTTTGTTCTGGAACAACATATAGATTTTCAATTCCAATTTCTTTTAATAATCTTTCTGCCACCATATTTCCTGTTCCATGTAATGGTGTATAGACCACTTTTAATTTCTTACCTTGCTCTTTCACAATTTCTGGATTTAAGATTAAACTTTTCAATTTTTCAATATATTTGTCATCCATTTCTGTTCCTACAAAGTTTAGTAATCCTTTATCTTTTGCTTCCTCTTCTGACATTTGTTTTATTTCTGAAAAACTTTCAACTGCTCTAACTTTTGCAATAATATCTTTATCTCTTGGTGATACAATTTGTGCCCCATCATCCCAATATACTTTATATCCGTTATATTTTGGTGGATTATGACTTGCTGTTATCATAATTCCAGCTGTACATTTTAATTCTCGTATTGCAAAAGATAATTCAGGAACTGGTCTTAAACTTTCAAATAAATATGTTTTAACTCCATTTGCACATAAAATCAAGGCTGTTTGCATACTAAATTCTTTTGACATTTTTCTAGAATCATAACTAATGGCTACCCCTTTATCTTGCGTTCCTTGTTCTAATATATAATTTGCTAATCCTTGTGTTGCTTTTCCTACTGTATATTGATTCATTCTGTTTGTTCCTGCTCCAATTACACCTCTAAGTCCTGCTGTTCCAAATTCTAATTCTTTATAAAATCTATCCTCTATTTCTTTCTCGTCATTTTTTATTGCTTGTAATTCTTTTTTAGTTTCTTCGTCAAATTCTGGACTTTCACACCATTTTTTGTATTCTTCTAAGTAATTCATATAATGACCTCCTTTTTTACATATTTTTTATTTCTCTTTTGCTATCGTATCATAAAAAAAATGAGAAAAAAAGTCTTTCATAAAAATTTAAGCAAAAAAGTTGTCAGTTAATGGTTTTCTATATTTAATTTTTTTGTACCATTAACTTGTAACGAAAAAAAATGATGCTGTATATTTTACAGCACCATCTACATAATTTATTAAAACTTGAAATATAAATATTTTTAATCTAAATGATAAAATTTCTTATACAATTCTCTAGCTGTTGATGGGCAATCCACACCTTTTTCATCACTATTTTTTACTGGTGCAAATTCTTCTTCTCTTTTTACTCTTAAAACTGCCATATCATCGACTTCACCAAAAGCATCAAATAAAAATGCTTCGAATTTATAGGCATTTGGTGAATCTGGTACAACTAAATTTCCATCTTTATCAATATATTTTGCTTTTTTAAATGCAACATGATATGGTAATGGTTCTGCCCCCATTCTTTCAATTGCATCAATACTAAATAAATTACATAATATATGTGATTCACCATATAGTAATTCTCCATTTTCATCAGTTGCTTCTGCCATTTCATCTGTAATTTCTGAATATTCAATGACATTTGGTCTTCCATTTCTTTTACAAAATACCCCAACTTTTTCATGTGGGTTCGCTTTTACAACTGATTTACAAGCTACTGTTACTTTTTTATCAATGGCAATTCCCATTAGAACAGGGTCTACCATTTTTACCAAACAGTTGTCTACTCCACCAATAAATACCCATTCAATACCTAATTCTCTCATTTTTTTTGTCATCTTATTTTTTACTAGTGATTCATAAATTCCTCCATGACCATCTGCAGCAAGTTTGATTAATCCATCTTCTCCAATTAGTATCTTACCTTCTGTATCCATCATAGGAAGTTCACCTTGCTCAAAGAAAAAGATATTTTTATCTTTTTTATAACCAAAATATCTATGTTTTTCAAAAAAATCAACTGTATCTTTATTATTTTCTCTACTTGTCATAATAAACCAAGGAATGATAACATCATATTTCTTTCCTTCTTCTTTTAAATTATCAGATAATAATTCAAATAAAGATTTGTGTGAATCTAATCCAATATCATATGTCCCTTTTGGTCCACTATGTCCTAATCTTGTTCCTTGTCCTCCAGCCATTGTAACTGCAGCTAACTTTCCTTCTTTAATTGCCTTTTTTCCTATAGATTCATAATATTTATATTGATCATTTAATTTGTATTTATCTAGATAATTAATTGGTGTAATTTTATCATTAGTATTTATTTTTTGTTCTTTTGTACTATCATATAATTTGTTTACAAGTTCAAAATCAATATGATTAATTTGTTTTAATAATATTTCCTTTTTCTTATCATCTAGGTCATCGTAATGATTTAATAAATGTTCTTGACCATATTTTTTTAGTATATCTTTCACTTCTTCTAATTCTGTATCCATAGTTTTCATCCTTTCTAAAATTTTAAAACCACACTTATATTACACCATAATTTTATATTAGTCAATTATTGACAGGTAAAAAATTTACCTGCCATTTTACTTCTTATTTTTCTTTTTTATTATGTCTATATCCTAGATGTCCCTAGGACTTTATCATATTCTTTAGCAATATCGTCTATTTTTTCTTCTATTTCAAAAAACTCATAACAATCAATGATTTTTATATGATTATTCGCTGTCACCCATTTTTCAATATTTTTATTAATATTTTTAATATAATTTTGTTTTCCTTTAATAAAAATAACCATATCCACATTTTCTTTACTTTTTTTACTAATTTCTTTAAACTTTTTCAAATCATTATTATTCCAATCTAATGACAATATTTTCTTTTGTTTTTCTTCTTTTAAATTCATTTTTGATATTAATGTATTTACTGTATCTTTTAAATTGTTTTCAGTTAATATAACGATTTCTTTGTTTTCATCCATACTTTTACTAATGTATGGTAAACTAATCATTTCAAAATGATAATCACTTGCATAAAATGCACAATTTTTTTCTTTTGTTATATTTTCCATCACAAACATTCCTTTCAAATTCATATAAACATACGGAATTGCTAATTTCTTTATTTTGCTTACTGGTAAATTTTACCATTTCATTACAAATATGTCAATCATATTTCAAAGAAAATCATCGTTTTTTTTCGACAATGTATATTTTTTCTTATTTTGTTAATACTTATCTTAAAGAATATTTTACAAAAAAAGTTTATTGGAGGTAACTTATGAAAAAATTTTTAAAATTATGTAATCATTCCAAGGTAAAAATGGTAATCATTTTAACATTTCTATTTTTTGCCTATACTACCATTTGTGCCATATCTTACGCCAATGATGTTTCTACCGACATTGCTGATTCCGTTTTTCGTTTACATGTCATTGCAAATAGTGATTCTGCTATTGATCAAAATTTAAAATATATTGTTAGAGATAACTTATTAGAATATATGAATACTTTATGTGCAAATTGTACTTCTAAAGAAGAAGCAATTGCACTTGCTAATAAAAATATTGACAAATTTAAAGAAATTGCTTTAGATACTATAAAAGATGAAGGATTTGACTATTCTGTTAATGTTCATATCGGAAATTTTGAGTTTCCAACAAAACATTATGGGGATTTTTCTCTTCCAGCAGGATATTATGATGCTTTAAAAGTAGAAATTGGTGAAGCAAAAGGACAAAATTGGTGGTGTGTCATGTTTCCTCCTTTATGTTTTGTAGATGCTTCTTCTGGAATCGTCCCTGAAGAATCAAAAGAAGACTTACAAAATTCATTAACTGATGAAGAATTTTCTATTGTATCTGACAATGAAGAAAATATTACTTTTAAATTAAAATTTAAGATATTAGAAATATTAAATAATACAGGTCTAATTACTGCTAAAAAATAGTTGCAATCTCAATTGGTTTATGATATAGTTTATAAGAAAAGTAGAGTGTAAAATAATATACACTCTATTTTATTGTCAAAGACAACAAAGTTCTGTGACACCAAACCGCAATCTATGATTGCTATGTGAGGTCAAGTTCTTATGTTAAAATTCATTATATAAATTTTATTGGGGGTATATAAATTGGAAAAATTAGTTGTAAAAGGACCCACACCACTAAAAGGAGAAGTAACCATTAGCGGTGCCAAAAATGCTGCCGTTGCAATTTTACCAGCTACTCTTTTAATTGATGGTGTATGTACAATAGAAAATCTACCAAATATTAGTGATATAAAAATATCTTGCACAATATTAGAAAAATTAGGAGCAAAAATTACTTGGAATGATGCTCACAGTATCACAATTGATACATCAAATATCACCACAACGAAAGCACCTTTAGATTTAACCAGTAAATTTAGAGCTTCTTATTATATTATTGGAGCTATGCTTAGTCGAAAAGGTGAAATTGAAGTTGGTATGCCTGGAGGTTGTAAATTAGGTGCAAGACCAATCGATCAACATATTAAAGGATTTGAATTATTAGGCGCAAATGTTACTGTAGAAAAAGGTAAAATTTATGCAAAAGCTAAAAAATTAAAAGGATGTCCTATTTATATGGATATTGTATCAGTTGGAGCTACTATTAATGTTATGTTATCAGCAGTACTTGCCAAAGGAACAACCATTATTGACAATGCTGCTAAAGAACCACATATTGTAGATGTTGCAAACTTTTTAAATACCATGGGCGCAGATATTAGAGGAGCAGGTACAGATGTGATTAAAATTAATGGAGTTGAAAAACTACATGGAAATGCTACTTATTCTGTTGTTCCTGATCAAATTGAAGCAGGTACTTTTATGCTTGCTGCAGTTGCAACAAAAGGTGACTTATTAATCAAAAATTGTATCACGAAACACTTAGAGTCTATTACTGCTAAAATATTAGAAATTGGTGGTAATGTAGAAGACAATGGTGACAGTATTCGTGTTTGGTGCAATAAAAGACCTAATAAAGCAACCATTAAAACATTACCATATCCTGGTTTTCCTACAGATTTACAGCCACAGATGGGAGTTGTTTTATCACTTGCTAATGGGACAAGTACAATCAATGAAAGTATCTGGGATTCTAGATTCCAATATACAGAAGAATTAAATAAAATGGGAGCAAAAATTACTGCCCATGGAAAAACCGCCTTTTTTGAAGGTGTTAAAAAATTATCAGGTGCACCTGTATATTCTTCAGACTTAAGAGCTGGAGCCGCTTTAGTTATTGCAGGTACTGCTGCTGAAGGTGTAACAGAAATCTATAATCTAGAACATATCGATAGAGGATATGAAAATATAGAAGAAAAATTTAGAAAAATAGGTGCAAAAATTGAAAGAGTAACAGAATAATTTTAACACAATAATTTTAACACAATAATTTTACATGACTAAATAATAGACTAATTTTTCTGTGTACTAAAAACATGAAGAAAACAAAATGAAAGAAAATATATATTCAAAAGAAATAAACAAAGGAAAGAGATTGAGAAATTATGCTAAATTTTTGTAGTTTATATAGTGGAAGTAGTGGAAATAGCTTATTTGTTGAAACAGACAATACAAAATTATTAATTGATGCAGGTGTCAGTAGTAAAAAAATAGAAAAAGCCTTAAATGATATAGATGTTGATCCTAGTTCTTTAGATGGTATTTTAGTTACTCATGAACATTCTGACCATGTACAAGGATTAGGAACATTTTCTAAAAAATTTGATTTACCTGTATTTGTTAATCAAGAAACATTAGATGCTATGCCAAAACAAAGAGATAAAATTGCAGATAAAAATATCAAAAAATTTAAGGTTGCAGAAAAATTTTCCATAGGAGATTTGGATATTAATCCATTTTCTATTCCTCATGATGCTGCAAACCCTTGCGGATTTACCATACTAAATGAAAATAAAAAAATTAGTATTGCAACAGATATTGGACATATGACAAATGATATTTTAAAAAATTTAGAAGAAAGTTTATTTGTCATGTTAGAATCTAACTATGACCCAGAAGTATTAAAATGTTCATCATATCCATTTTCTTTAAAATCTAGAATTGCTGGACCATCTGGACATTTGTCAAATCAAATCGCTGGAAAGACTATTTCTTTTCTATTAAAGTCAGGTTTAAAAAATGCCATGCTTGGTCACTTAAGTAAAGAAAGTAATTTTCCAGAGCTTGCCTATAAAACAGTGGTCGAAGAATTAATTGCTAGTAATTACAATGAAAATTCTTTAGCATTATCTGTTGCAGGTAGGGACACACATAGTAAATTGGTTACGATTTAAATGTCCAATTGGGGACGTTTCTGTTTGGGACATTTTTAGGGATTTTGGGGACGGACTCAAAAATCCCTTTTTTGTTTTATCCATTATTGTAACTTTCCAGATGTTTTTTAGAAAGCTTAACCTTGTTGTATAGGAAAAAATCTTAAATGTGGTCAAGAAAAAATCGATTCTTCCTATACAATAAAAAACTTTTAAACCTGAAATTTCACAAAGGAGTTTAATATGTTAAATATAAATATTGTATGTATTGGAAAAATAAAAGAAAATTATTTAAAAGATGCCATAAATGAATATTCTAAAAGATTAAGTAAATATTGTAAATTAAATATCATAGAATTACCTGATGAAAAAATACCTGATAAACTGAATGAGAGTCTTTCTAATGAAATCAAAAATAAAGAATCTAATTCTATATTAAATCATATAAAAAAAGATTCTTATATGATTTGTTTAGATTTAACTGGTAAAGAGCTATCCTCTGAAGAATTCTCAAAAAATATTGAAAACTTATCTTTGCAGACAAGTAATATTACTTTTGTGATTGGTGGTTCTTTGGGACTTTCTTCTGATTTATTAAAAAAAGCTCACCAAAAGATATGTTTTTCTAAAATGACATTTCCTCATCAATTAATTCGTGTATTTCTATTGGAACAAATTTTTAGAGGATTTAAAATATCGAATGGTGAAACTTATCATAGATAATATATAATAGATGAATATAATATTTTTTAATAATATATTTATTTTAATTATTTATTTTTATAATATATT
>CAMLYR010000003.1 GCA_946491915.1 uncultured Clostridium sp. | reverse complement strand
TTTCTAATTATAAAAGAAACGAGCCTCTCGCTATTCCCGCTTCCTCATTTCTTTTCTATTAAGAATGCCTACAAGCACTCCAATCACATTCGTCATTTATAAAAAATAAATATACAAGAACTTGTCATTAGCAATTTTATGCCACTGAATAGTTACAGATGATAGATAATCTTGTTCCTCTTAGCTGAGGAGCTCTGAACAGAAACTAATCTTGAAATACAAGAAGAAAAATGATAGAATGCATAACGAGGTGAATATCAATGATAGATATACTAAGAGCAAAAAAAGCATTTGCAGAATATGTAAAACCATATGATGCAGAAAATGATAAAATAAAAATGAAAATAGAACATATAGAAAGAGTTTCACAAGTTGCCAAAAAATTAGCAACGAAATTGGAACTCGATGAAGAAGATGTGAAATTAGCAGAGTTAATAGGATTGCTTCATGATATAGGAAGATTTGAACAAATAAAGAGATTTAATACATTTAATGATAGAAAAAGTGTTAATCATGGAGAATATGGTGTGCATGTGCTATTCAATAAGCAAGATGGAATGATTCGAAAATTTATAGAGGATAGCCAATATGATCATATTATTAAAAATGCCATTTACTATCATAATAAAGATAAATTAGATATCCCAGATAATCTAACAACCAGAGAGTTATTACATATCAAGATTGTAAGAGATAGTGATAAGATTGATATATTAAATATATTAACATATGAAAAAAAGGAAACAGCTTGGGAAAAAGCAGATTTATCAGATGATGTGATTACTGAAGAAGTTTATAACGAATTTATGGAAAATGGAAGAATTGATTATCATAAGAAAAAAACAAGTGCTGATAGTTTAGTAGGACATTTTGCATATATTTTTGATTTTAATTTTCCAGAAAGTATTCAATTTGTAAAACAACAAAATTATATGGAAAAAATATATAAACGATTTGTATTCCATAATTCAAAAACAATGGAACAATATCAAAAGATATACAATAAAGTTGTGAATTATATGAAAACAATTTTGTAAGTAAAAAATCATAATTAAGGATAAGGATAAAAAAATAAAAGATAAAAAAGTCAAAAGCAACAATACATAAATCATAAGTGCATAATAAAAAGAAAAAAGATATAAAAAAGCGAAAAAGAAAAAATCTTAATAAATTTAGAATAAAAGGATGATCACATTGAGCAAAAAATTAATCATAACAGAAAAGCCATCTGTGGCAATGGAATTTGCAAAAGCATTAAAAATTACAACAAGTAGAAAAAATGGTTACTTAGAATCTAATGATTGGATTATTACATGGTGTGTAGGACATTTAGTTACTATGAGTTATCCAGAAAAATATGATGAAAAATTAAAATTTTGGAGACTAGATACGCTGCCATTTATTCCAGAAGAATGGAAATATGAAATTATACCACAGGTACAAAATCAATTTAACATTGTACAACAATTATTACAAAGAGAAGATGTAGAAGAAATATATAATGCAGGAGACTCTGGAAGAGAAGGAGAATATATACAAAGACTTGTGTTTATGATGGCAAAGCCAAACCCAAAAGCAAAAATGAAAAGAGTATGGATAGATTCACAAACAGAGGAAGAAATTTTAAGAGGAATTCGAGAAGCAAAAGATATGTCAGAATATGATAGTTTGTCAGATAGTGCCTATTTAAGAGCAAAAGAAGATTACTTAATTGGGATTAATTTTTCTAGATTATTATCTATCATATTTGGAAGAAGATTAGCACAAAATATTCATGAAGATAGAGCTTCTATTTCTGTTGGAAGAGTGATGACTTGTGTATTAGGAATGGTTGTATCTCGTGAAAGAGAAATTCGAAATTTTGTCAAAACAAAGTATTATAAAATTATGGGAGAATTTGGAGAAGAACAATCTTCTTTTAAAGCAGATTGGAAGGCAACAGAAAAATCGACTGTATGGGAATCTCCTAAATTATATAATGAAACAGGATTTAAAAAAGAAAATGATGCAAAAGAATTTATTGTGAGTTTGAGTAATAAAAAAGCAGTTATTACAGAATTAAAAAAATCAAAACAAAAAGAAAATGCACCATTATTATTTAACTTAGCAGAAATTCAAAATGAATGTACCAAACGATTTAAAATTAAGCCAGATGAAACATTAGAGATTATTCAAAATTTATATGAAAAAAAATTGGTTACTTATCCTAGAACAGATGCGAGAGTATTATCAACTGCAGTTAGCAAGGAAATTAATAAAAATTTAAATGGAATTGCAAAAGGTTGTAAAGATGAAGAGATACAAGGATATATCAAAAAAATGGTAGAAGAAAAATATTCTACGAATTTAGCAAAAACAAAATATGTGAATGATAGTAAAATTACAGACCACTATGCGATTATTCCAACAGGACAAGGGTATGAAAATTTTAATGGGTTACCACAACTCCAAAAAGATATTTATTTGGTAATTGTAAAACGTTTCTTAGCCATTTTTTATCCACCAGCAGTATACAATAAAATACAATTAACAATTGAAGTAGAAATGGACAAAGAGAAAAAAGAAACCTTTACAACAAGTGGAAGGGTATGTATTAACCAAGGATTTTTAGAAATCTTAAAACCAGTGGATAAAGAAAATAAAAAGAAGAAATCCACAAATGGTGAGCAAGATGTGGAAAATAAAGAGGCAGAAAACAAAAATGGTGAAAATAAAACAACTGATTTAGAAATTCTAAAAAAACTAAAAAAAGGACAAGAAATATTCATTAAAAATTTTGAAATTAAAGAAGCAGAAACTTCTCCACCAAATAGATATAATTCAGGTTCGATTATTCTAGCGATGGAAAATGCAGGAAAGCTAATCGAAGAAGAGGAATTAAGAGAACAAATAAAAGGTGCAGGAATTGGAACAAGTGCAACAAGAGGAGAAATTATTAAAAAATTAGAAAAGATTAATTATATAGAAATTAATAACAAAACCCAGATTATTACGCCTAGTGAAAAAGGAGAATATATCTATGATATTGTCATGCAATCAATGCCAGATATGTTAAATCCAAAATTAACGGCTAGTTGGGAAAAAGGATTAGATATGGTGGCAAAAAAAGAAATCAAACCAGAAGAATTTATGACAAAATTAGAGAATTATATCAATAGTAAATTTAATAAATTGGTTGTCAAGATGTAATGTATATGTTTATTTTACGGTATTTATCATTTTATATGAAAAGAAGGAATGAAAATAGGAACATAAGAAACAAAAAATCCAGCTCGATAAAAGTTGGATTTTTTGTCTCTCAGCTTTCTGAAATAGAAAGTTGAGAAGGAAGATTATTTATGACATGCCCATGCTCTCTGGATATGTTCTAAGGTATGAACTGTAATCAATAGTGATGAACTGTAGTAAGAAATTTTTTCAAAACTATTTATATTTTCCAAAAAAAGTAGTATAATATAGAAATCAGATTTATGTTACAAGGAAGGAATGCAAATAAAATGAATACCATATTAGGAGAGCTGGGAAAATCTCAAAAGTTTGTAACATTGGTAAATCAAATAGAAAAAGAAAAAAGTCCGATAATGTTATCGGGCTTAACTGGCGTGGGAATGGTAGAGTTACTAGCTAGTATAAATGAATATGCTAAAAGACCAATGTTAATTGTTACATATAATGAAATTCAAGCAAAACAGATATCAGAAAATATAAAAGCGTTTATAGATAAGGGAGATATTTTTCCCAAAAAAGAAATTGTCACTTATGACTATATTGCAGAAAGTAAAGACTTACCTTATGAAAGAATAGAAGTCTTAAGTAAAATCAAAGAAAAAAGAAGCCCAATCATTGTAACAACGATTGAAGCTCTAATGCAAAAATTACCACCCAAAGAGGTATTATTTAAAAATTTGTTACATTTCAAAGTAGGAGATATCTATTCATTAGAAGATATAAAGAAAACGCTAGTAAATCTAGGATATGTGAGATGTGATTTAATAGAAGGTAGAGGTCAATTTAGTATCAGAGGTGGCATTTTAGATATTTCTGTTTCTGACAAAATCGGTGTTAGAATTGAATTTTGGGGAGATGAAGTAGACTCTATTAGAAATTTTGCCATTGTTAGCCAAAGATCAATTAATACTTTAGAAAAAGTTGAAATTTATCCAGCACATGAATACATATTAGAACAATCTATAGAACAAGTATGCAAAAATATCAGAAATTTAAGTGTAACTGAAGCACAAAAAGAAATTGTAGAAGAAGATATAGAGCAAATTATAGGTGGAAACTATATCAGTAAAATTGATAAATATTTTAATTGTTTTTATACAAATTCTTCTACGTTATTAGATTACTTATCAGATAAATATATTATTGCATTAGACGAAGAAAGAAAAATAGAGCAAAGAACAGAAAATATTAAACAAGATAGAAAAAATCTAATCAATGCTTTAGTAGAAAAAGAAAAAATGATTCCACAAGCACTAGAAGATAATGTCGAATATGAAGAAATCGAAGATATCTTAGAAAATGGAAAAAGAAATGTAATCTATTTAGAAAAACAAGATAGCATAATTAATAAACAAGCAGAAAAATATGTTTTTGAATATAGAGAAGTCAATTTCTATAAAAGCGAAATCGAAAATTTATTTGAAGAATTAAAAGAAGCCTTAAAGCAAAAAAAGAGTGTATATGTATTAGTTGAGAATAAGGAAAAGGCAAAGAAACTAAAACAGATATTAGAAAAAGAAGAAATTATCTGTAAGATAGAAGAAAAATTAGATAAAACTATTGTTGTAAAAACGGCAGAAAAAGTGGTCACTATAGGAATTGGAAAAATATCTGCAGGATTTGAGAATTATGAAATTAATCAATTGGTTATTTCAGCAGATGAATTAATTAGTGGAGAAAAGAAAAAAAGAAAAGCTGTCCATTCTGCTTATACAGAAGGAGAAAAGGTTGTATTTGCTGATTTAAAAATAGGAGATTATGTGGTTCATAAAACCTATGGAATTGGTATCTATGTTGGCGTGAATACCATTAAAGCAGATGGAACCATTAAAGACTATATCAAAATTAAATATCAAAATGATGATATTTTGTATGTACCAACAAACCAAATGGATATGATTCGAAAATATGTTGGTGGAGATAAAATTCATCCAAAAATCAATCGATTAGGTAGCAAAGAATGGGAAAATACCAAAACAAAAGTCAAGAAAAACTTAAGAGAAGTAGCTACAGAGTTAATTGAGTTATATGCCAAAAGAGAAAAATCACAAGGATTTGCTTTTTCGAAAGATACACCTTGGCAAAGTGAATTTGAAGCAAAATTTCCATATCAAGAAACAGATGACCAACTACGTTGTATTGAAGAAGTTAAAAAAGATATGGAAACCAATAGACCAATGGATAGATTATTATGTGGGGATGTTGGATATGGTAAAACAGAAGTAGCCATAAGAGCAGCATTTAAAGCGGTTATGGACCAAAAACAGGTAGCCTATTTAGCACCTACAACAGTCTTAGCAGAACAACAATATCAAGAATTTAAAGAAAGAATGAAAGATTATCCAATCAAAGTAGAAATATTGAACAGATTTAAATCTGCAAAATATCAAAAAGAAGTTATAAAAGGATTAAAACTGGGAGAAGTGGATATTGTCATTGGAACCCATAGAATTCTTAGCAAAGATGTGGAATTTAAAGATTTAGGATTATTAATTATTGATGAAGAGCATCGATTTGGTGTAAAAGATAAAGAGAAGATAAAGCAATATAAAACCAATGTAGATGTCTTAACAATGACAGCAACGCCAATTCCAAGAACCTTACACATGTCTATTGTGGGGGTAAGGGATATGTCTGTTATCTATGAACCACCACATAACAGAAGACCTGTACAAACTTATGTATTAGAATATGATAGAGAAGTGATAAAAGAAGCCATTACAAAAGAATTAGAAAGAGATGGCCAAGTATTTTACATCTTTAACAATGTGGAAAATATCCAAAGAAAAGCAGATGAAATTTCAAGACTTGTGCCAGAGGCAGAGGTTACCTATGCACATGGACGAATGACAGGAAATCAAATCGAAGAAATCATGGATGATTTTGTTAAAAAGAAATCTAATGTATTAGTTTGTACAACTATTTTGGAATCTGGAATTGATATACCAAATGCCAATACGATTATTGTTGAAAATGCAGATAGAATGGGATTAGCACAGTTATATCAAATACGAGGAAGAGTGGGAAGAAGTGATAGGCAAGCCTATGCATATATTACTTACAAACGAGATAAATTGTTATCAGAGGTCGCAGATAAGAGATTAAAAGCTATAAAAGAATTTACAGAATTTGGTTCAGGATTTAAAATTGCCATGCGTGATTTAGAAATCAGAGGTGCAGGAAGTTTACTTGGAGAGATTCAATCAGGACATTTAGAACAGGTAGGATATGATACCTATTGTAACTTGTTAGATGAAGTCATCAAAGAAATGAAAGGTATTGAAGTAAAACCAGAAGTGGATATTCAAATAGACTTAAATGTCACCAGTTATATTCCAGATGACTATATCTCAGATGCCAATCAAAAAATTGAGATTTATCAAGAGATTGCCTTATGTAAAAATGAAGAAGATATCCAAAATATCATTGATGAAATTATTGATAGATTTGGTAATATGCCAGCAGAATTAGAAAACTTAATTGATATTGCAAGAATTAAGTATTTAGCAAAAGCATTAAACATATCCAAAATTGCAAGCAAGAAAACAGCAGTTGTATTTACTTTTGAAGAAACTCAATTTTCTTATGATGTGGCACAACTTGTGAAGGAATATGGAAATAGATTAAAATTTTCAGCAGGTATTAAACCAATGATTACTTTAGAGATTGGTACAGATAATGAGATGAAAATTTTAAATGATGTAACAGAATTTTTGAAGAGATTAGGGACGTGTCAAAATGGACAAAAAATGTCCAAAAGGGACAGAATTCTATAGATTTTGTAGTAAAATAGGTGAAGTATGGTGCATCTAGTTTACGAATAACTATATGGCATGAAAACTATAGACACTAACAGAATCATAGTATATAATGTAAAAAATTAGATGGAAAAATAGGAGAGAAAGTGTTATGGAAAAATCAAAAGTATATTTTACAGACTTTAGAGCAAGACCAGGATATAACTTATTACAAAAATTAGAAAAATTAATGAAAAAAGCAGGAATTGAAAATATTGATTTTGAAAATAAATATGTAGCGATTAAAATTCATTTTGGAGAACCAGGAAATTTAGCATATTTAAGACCAAACTATGCAAAAGTGGTTGCAGATGTTGTAAAAGAATTAGGAGGAAAACCATTTTTAACAGATTGTAACACTTTGTATGTTGGAGGAAGAAAAAATGCTATTGACCATTTAGATGCAGCATATGTAAATGGATTTAGTCCATTTTCAACAGGTTGCCATGTAATTATTGCAGATGGACTAAAAGGAACAGATGAGGCATATGTAGACATTAATCAAGAATATGTAAAAACAGCAAAAATCGGAAGAGCTATCATGGATGCTGATATTGTTATATCTCTAAACCATTTTAAAGGACACGAAGGAACAGGATTTGGTGGAGCCATTAAAAATATTGGAATGGGTTGTGGTTCAAGAGCAGGAAAAATGGAAATGCATAGTAGCGGAAAACCAGTAGTGATTTCAGAAAATTGTAAAAAATGTAAACAATGTATCAAAATTTGTGCACATGGTGCGATTTCCTATAATGAAGAAGGAAAAGCAGTGATAGACCATAATAAATGTGTTGGCTGTGGTAGATGTATAGGAATTTGTAATTTTGATGCAATTGAATCACCAAATGATGAAGCAGCAGATATTTTAAACAAAAAGATGGCAGAATATGCATTAGCAGTTGTAAAAGATAGACCACAATTCCACATTAGTTTAATTTGTGATGTTTCACCAAACTGTGATTGTCATGCAGAAAATGATGCACCAATTGTTCCAAATATTGGTATGTTAGCTTCATTTGACATGGTTGCATTAGATAAAGCTTGTGCAGATTTAGTGAATAAACAAGAAGTATTCCAAAATAGTGCTTTAGGAGAAAATATCAAGAAAAAAGTAGAAGGACATGACCATTTCCATATTAATCATCCAGATACGAATTGGGAAAGTCAAATTGAACATGGAGAAAAAATTGGATTAGGAAGTTCAGAATACGAATTGATTGAAATGAAATAGAAATATAATAAAATTTATAAAAATGGAAATTATATATAGAGAATTTGTTTCATAATTAATTATATAGATATAAAAAGGAATAATAAAATTTACTTAAAAATCAAAATAAACTGTTGACTTTATATGTAATAGTATCATATAATTTTATATGAAGTAAGAGAGTAAACAGGGAATAGTGGCTATCATCTCTAATTCCAAAAGATGAGGAGGTGATGCTATATGGTAAATATATTAATAAAATTATTACATATTTTAATTTTTTCTAATATATGTTTTATCATAGTAAGTATTGCCTTAATAATTGTAATTGTATTATTAATGAGCGATAAATAAAAAAAGCCACACCCTTGATTCCGCCATCAGGGTGTGGTAATAACACCAATAAGATGAGATGGTAGCCACTATTTTAAAGTGGTCTCCTTACTTCTATTTATATTATATCATAAAATGGTATAAAGTAAATAGAATTTAAAAAAATAATTATATAGATAAAATCGGAGGCTTTTATGCAAGTAATATCAAGTAAAGATAATGAATTTATCAAACACATTAAAAAATTAAAAGATAAAAAATATAGAGATTTGAACAATGAATATATCATTGAAGGTATTAAAATTATAGAAGAAGCCATCAATGAAAAAGCAAATATTAAACAAGTTGTTATTTGTGATGACTGTGAGAAAACATCTAATATTCCAAAAGAGCTAATGTATGAAATTGCGAAACAAGAATGTGTATATGTCACAAGTAAATTATTTGAAAGTTTGACAGATGTAACAAACCCACAAGGAATATTAGCAATTGTAGAAAAAAATGCAATGAAGTCAACAATTGCAGGTAGTGAAGAAATTGATTATAACCAAGACATTATAGTAGCCTTAGATGATATTCAAGATCCAGGAAATTTAGGAACCATTTTAAGAACAGTAGATAGTATAGGAATCAATCAAATTTTAGTATCAAAAGGAACAGCAGATAGCTATAATCCTAAAGTAGTACGTTCAACAATGGGAGCTATATTTAGAGTCAAAATTATAGAATGTGAAGACTTGGAAAAGACGCTTAAAGAAATCAAAAAACATAAATTTGAAATTGTTGTAACATCATTACAAACGAAAAATAGTATCTATGATATTGATTACAAGAAAAAAGTTATTGTCATTGGAAATGAAGCAAATGGAGTGGAAGAAAAAATACAAAAATTAGCAGATAAAAAAGTAAAAATACCAATGCTAGGAAAAACAGAAAGTTTAAATGCTTCTGTTGCAACAGGTATCATATTATATGAATATGTAAGACAAAAAATGGAACGATAGGGACGTGCCAAAATGTTGCCAAAGGGGACGTGTTAAAATGGCAACATTTTTCTTATTCAAGAACATTGAGAAGTTCTAAAAAATAATAATAGAATATATTCAAAATCAATGTTGCCATTTTAACACGTCCCCTTTGGCAACATAAAAGGAGATTTAAAAATGAAATTACATGTTGTATTAGTGGAACCAGAAATACCTCAAAACACAGGAAATATTGCGAGAACTTGCGCTGCAATTGGTGCTAAATTGCATTTGGTACATCCTTTGGGATTTAGTATCTCAGAAAAAGCTGTCAAAAGAGCAGGATTAGATTATTGGGATAAATTAGATATAGAAGAACATATATCTTTTAAAGAATTTTTAAATACATATCAACCAGAAGAACATAATATGTTTTTTGTAACAACAAAAGGAAAACATGTGTATTCTGAACCAGATTTTAAAAATATGGAAGAAATCTTTGTACTATTTGGAAAAGAGACAAAAGGATTGCCAGAAGATGTTTTACAAAAATATATAGATAAAACGATTCGAATTCCTATGAGACCAACTTTGAGATCATTAAATTTGTCGAATTCTGTTGCAATTGTTGTATATGATATTTGTAGACAAAAAGATTTTGAGGGCTTAGAAGAGATTAGCAGTTATTTTGATTAAATTTTTTAAACAGTTATTGAGAGTATGATACAACATTACTGTTCAGTCCAAATCTTGGAAAGGTTAGATATACATTATTTTTCATACCTTGTGTGTCGCAACCACAAATGTTGAAAGATAAATCTTTCAACGAAAGAAGGTTGCTCCAATCGCACTCGCTCTTGCTCGTTTGGTCGCTTACGTGGTATTTCAAAATAATGTATATCTAACCTTTCCAAGATTTGGGCTGAATAGTAATGATACAACTATAAGTTGTTCAATAAAATATAGAAAAGGGATTGAAAAATTTAAAAATACGCTATATAATAAGCTAAAACACTTAAGATAAAGGAGAATACAAATGAATACATTTCAATTTGTGCCAGAAGGATGGAATGAAGAGGTTGAAAATTTAAATTTACAAAAGATACAAGAATACAAAGATGAAAATAAGACAGTTCAAGGAATTGTACAAAGTTGTGATGAACAATATAATTTACATATTCAATTAGGAGATAAAATAGAGGGGATTATCCCAAGATCTGAAGTAGAAGACATAGAAGAAGGCGTACCAGACGAAAGATTATGTACAGGAAAAGTACATAAATATGTTCAGTTTAAAATCGAAAATATTGAAAATGATAATAAAGTCCTATTATCTAGGAAAAGCGTACAACAGGAAGCTTTGCAATATATAAAAAATGATATGCAAGTTGGACAACAAGTCACAGGAATTGTAAAAAATATTAGACCATATGGAGCATTTATTGAAATTGGAGGCGGCGTTGTTGGACTAGCACATATAGAAGATTTGTCTATTGCAAGGATAAAAACACCATATGAAAGGCTAAAAATTGGACAAAAAGTAAAAATTGTGATAAAATCTATAGATAGGTATACAGGAAAAGTCAATTTGTCATATAAAGAAACTTTGGGAACATGGGAAGAAAATGCCGAAAAATTCTCTACAGGTATGAAAGTTGAAGGAATTATCAGGGAAACAGAAAAAAATAAAAATGGCATTTTTATAGAATTAACTCCAAACTTAGTAGGAATGGCAGAATATACTGAAGGATTTGAATATGGACAAAAAGTCAATGTATATATCAAAAAAATAGATAAAGAAAAAAAGAAAGTCAAATTGTTGATTGAACAATAATGTAGTTTATAATTAAAAATTATAGATAATTCTAAATTTATAAGGGGGAAAACAAAAATGGTAGAAGATAATGAAATCAAGGCACAAGTATCTCCATTTGCTATCAGAGAAGGTGAAATTAAAACTTTCGATGGAAAAGATGGGTATGTGTCAATGAA
The DNA here is from genome assembly GCA_946491915.1 of uncultured Clostridium sp. The sequence goes on along the minus strand of CAMLYR010000003.1, from coordinate 32,150 downwards.
TCAAATCGTACATAAGATTAATATTGGACATATTAATGAAATCCATTTTGCAATTTTAGACTTGGTAAATGAATTTGAATTTATCACATCAAGACAATTGTATCAAATGTTGGAAATCAAAGGAATTGACCCTAAGTCACAAGACAAATTAAACAACAAGTTAGACCAATTAGTAAAATCTAAAATTTTAACAAGATATTACTTTACTTCTGATGAAGGTAAAGGGATTTATAGAATTTACTGCTTAGAGAAGATGGGAAAATATTTATTAAATTCAAAAGAAATTGAATGTAAATGGCAACCATCTGACAATACAAAACCAGTACCAATGATCAAAAAAAGATTGGCTGGAAATCAAACATTAATTGCTTATCTAAGAAAAGTAAAAGCATTTGACAGCTATATTGTAAAACCAGCAATTACTGCAAAAGTATCAGGAAAGCTTTTTAAAGCAAGTGGTGGAGCTGTTAAGCTTACAAAAAATAGAAAATCAATTCAATTTGTTTTTGAAGTTATTAGAAGAGAACCTGATTGGGAGAAAAAACTAGTAGAAAGAATGAGATTATATAAAGAATTCTATGAAAACTATGTTCTAGGTGATTCAGGATTTGCAGCAATGCCACAATTGATATTAATCTGTGAAGATGAAAAACATATGGCAGAAACATTTAAAGAAATTGTTAAAAATAAATTGGAAATTCCACAAATTAAATTATATTTTACAACTGATTTAAGACAAAATAAAGAAACACTAGAAGATACACTAGTTGATTTTAAATTAGTAAATGGAAAATATAAAATGGAAAATGTAGAATTAAAATTATTAGGAATGTAAAGAAAAGGGAAATTGGGGACGGACTCATTTTTCCCTTTTAGAATTTCTGTGAAAATTTAGCTTATACAAAATCGTGTAATGACTTTATATTCTATATTTTTAAAATTTTTATAATATTAAAAAGGGAAAAATGAGTCCGTCCCCAATTTCCCTTTTTAACTGATTCCTAAAATTGTTTTTGCACGTTTGACATCATCACTAGTAGCATCTCTAATATCTTCTAAATCATATTTTAAACCTAATTTTGTCCATTTATATTTACCAATACTGTGATATGGCAAAATTTCTACTTTTTCAACTGTATTTAAGGTAGAAATAAATTCTTTTAGTTTTCGTAAATCTTTTTCATCATCTGTATACCCTGGTACTAATACTTGTCTAATCCATATAGGTATATTGTTATTGCTTAAATATCTTGCAAATTCTAATTCTAGTTTATTATCAAAACCAACCAATGCTTTACACTTTTCGCTATCAATATGTTTAATATCTAATAGAACCAAATCTGTTAAGGTTAATAATTGTTTTATATCATCTGTTAAGGCTACCATTCCAGAAGTATCAATACAAGTATGGATTTTTTTCTTTTTTAATTTTGTAAATAATTCAATTAAAAATTTTACTTGTAATAAAGGTTCTCCACCTGAAACAGTTACCCCACCATTTGGAGTGATATAATTTTTGTATTTTAAAATCATTTTATAGATGTCATCAACTGATTGATATTTTCCTTCTTTCATATCCCAAGTATCACGATTATGACAATATTTACATTGTAAATGACAACCTTGAAGAAATAATACAAAACGGATTCCTGGACCATCAACAGCACCAAAGGTTTCTATTGAATGTACTTTTGCATAATATCTTAAATCTTTTTCATTATTTTGTGTAGTTATATTATTTTCCATAATAGCTCCTTTAATTAATTATATTAGTAAAATATAAAGTTTTATCTAAGAAATTGTTGTTTTAAATAAAAATAATAATCTCTAAAAATCTTTGCTTTTCCTAGTACGTGTTTTTCATGGTATTGTTCAAAATATTTAATATAGTGAAAATATAATTTAGTAAGAAGAGAATAGGGATTAAAGGAGAGTCCTTCAATCCCTTATTTAATTCATTAAAAGTTTAAATTTTTTCATGAATTGTTCTATTAATAACATCTAATTGTTGTTCTCTTGTTAATTTTGTAAAGTTTACGGCATATCCAGATACTCTTATTGTTAATTGAGGATAATTTTCTGGATGTTCCATAGCGTCAATTAATAAGCTTCTATCGAAAACGTTTACATTGATATGATGTCCTGTTTGTTTGAAATATCCATCTAACATAGTTACCAAGTTTGTTACTCTTGTGTCTTCATCTTTTCCTAATGTTTTAGGCGTGATGGAGAATGTATATGAAATACCATCTTCTGCATAATCAAAAGGTAATTTTGCAATAGAGTTCATAACAGCTAAGGCACCATTTGTATCTCTTCCGTGTAATGGATTTGCACCAGGTCCAAATGGAGCACCCATTCTTCTTCCATCAGGTGTATTTCCTGTTGCTTTTCCATAAACGACATTTGATGTGATGGTAAGAATAGATAAAGTATGTTTAGAATTTCTATAAGTTGGATATCTTCTTAATTTATTCATAAATGTTTTTACAATATCAACGGCAATACTATCTACTCTATCATCATCATTACCAAATTTAGGAAAATCTCCTTCTATTTCATAATCAGTAGCAAGTCCAGTTTCATCTCTAATGACTTTTACTTTTGCATATTTGATTGCAGAAAGTGAATCAGCAACAACAGATAAACCAGCAATACCACAAGCCATTGTTCTGATAATATCTTTATCATGAAGAGCCATTTCAATTGCTTCATAACAATATTTATCATGCATATAGTGGATAGCATTTAATGCTTTGATGTAGATTTTTGCTACATAATCCATCATTTGATTGAATTTTTCCATAACTTCATCATAATCTAAATATTCAGAAGTAATTGGAGCAAATTTTGGAGTAACTTGTTTTCCAGACATTTCATCTCTACCACCATTGATAGCATATAATAAAGTTTTTGCTAAGTTTGCCCTTGCACCAAAGAATTGCATTTGTTTACCAATTCTCATTGGAGAAACACAACAAGCAATTCCATAATCATCTCCTAATGTGATTCTCATTAAATCATCACTTTCATATTGAATAGAAGATGTTCTGATAGATAAATCTGTGGTATATCTCTTGAATCCTTCTGGTAAATTGACAGACCATAAAACAGTTAAGTTTGGTTCTGGAGCTGGTCCTAAATTTTCTAGTGTATGAAGAATTCTAAAAGAGTTTTTGGTAACTAAAGTTCTTCCATCGATTCCCATACCACCAATACTTTCTGTTACCCATACAGGGTCACCACTGAACAATTCGTTGTATTCAGGTGTCCTTAAGAAACGAACTAATCTTAATTTCATAACAAAATGGTCCATGATTTCTTGAATTTCTTCTTCTGTGATGGTTCCATTTTCTAAATCTCTTTCAAAATAAATATCTAAGAAAGTAGAAGTTCTACCAATACTCATAGCTGCACCATCTTGAGATTTTACAGCACCTAAATATCCAAAGTATAACCATTGAACAGCTTCTTTACTATTGCTAGCAGGTTTAGAAATATCAAAACCATATTTTAAAGCCATAGCTTTCAAATCATTTAAAGCTTTGATTTGCTCACTAATTTCTTCTCTTTCACGAATAATTTCTTCTGTCATACAGTCATCATCTAATATTTCTAAGTTTTGCTTTTTTTCTTCAATTAACATGTCCACACCATATAAAGCAACTCTTCTGTAATCACCAATAATTCTTCCTCTACCATATCCATCTGGTAATCCAGTAAGTAAGTGAGCACTTCTAGCAGCTCTAATATCTGGTGTATATACACTAAATACACCATCATTATGTGTTTTTCTATATTTGTGGAAAATTTCTTCTACTTCATCATCTACTTTTCTATCATAAGCTGCACAAGCTTTTTCCACAATACGAATTCCTCCATAAGGCATAATGGCTCTTTTTAATGGAGCATCTGTTTGAAGTCCTACAATTTCTTCTAAATCTTTATCAATATATCCAGGTTCATAGGCATTGACACTTGAAATAGTTTTCGTGTCTATATCAAGGACACCACCTTTAGAAGCTTTTTCTTTTTTATAAAGTTCTAATACTTCGTCCCACAATTTCTTTGTTTTTTCTGTAGGCCCAGCCAAAAATGTTGAATCTCCTTCATAAGGTGTATAGTTTCTTTGAATGAAATCTCTTACATTGATTTCACTTTGCCAATCACCTTTTTCAAATCCTTCCCATTGTTCAAATTTCATAATATTAAAAACCCTCCTTAATTAAGAATAAAATGAAATATAATTAATAATCTCTTATCAATACATTCATTTGATTTTCCTTATCGTCTATTATTTATATAGGAAAAATCGACTTTGCATAGAAATCTTTGATTTCTTTAGTACATGCTTTTATTAGTATTATCATTTTGACCACATAATATGATACCATATCTGCGAAATATAATCAATCCAAAATGAAAATAATTTGATAAACTTGTAAAATCGTGTCGATATAAGGAAAATATTATGGCATAATTTGTATCAAATTTAAACAGTCTATCTTTTGTATGAAAGATAATAGATAATTTCTATTATTAATTACATTTGCAGACTAATCATATGAATAAAATTTAAAAAAAGCTGTTGCAAAAGCAACAAAAAACCAATATTTTTTCGATATTGGTTTTTTATACGAATTTATTCAGCTTCTGCAATGATTTTCGCAATTTTATAAATTAATCTTTGCTTATGTGCAGGGCAACTTTTTAGTAAGTCAGAGAACTCTTTAGATAGATAATTTTCTGAATCACTAGAAGTACCACTTAAAATATATCCTTCTGAAACATCTAATAAATTACAAATTTGTGTTAATCTTTTTAAATTAATATGAGAGTTTCCTCTTTCAACTCTACTTAAGAATGCAACAGAAACATCTATTTTTTCTGATAATTCTTCCTGCGTATAATTTTTTGCAAGTCTTGCTTGTTTGATTCTTTGACCAATAATATTATAATCTAATGCCATATATATCACCTTCCTATTTTAGTACTAACAAATGTAAAGTATATGTTTACCATATAGTCTACGATGATACTATATAATAATAAATCGAAAAAGTCAAGGTTTTCTTGTGAAAAGCTAAAAATAGAAGTTATTTGGTATTACAGTTCACAGTTTAATCAATGCCCCTAGAGGCTTATGTTCTTCTAAATTTCTCGGCTCAATACAAATAATAAGAAACTCTAAAATAATTTTATGGCACCCTTTCACGGCAAGCGCGAACATTTTCCATAAAATTATTCAAGAGTTTCTAATTATTTTCCAATCACATTCGAAATTTTATTCAATCTAGAAGAACATAAGCCTCTAGGGGTATTGATTAAACTGTGAACTGTAACATTTTGGTCTGAACTTGTACATATTGATAAGAAATTTATGAAAAGTCAAGAAAAAATTAGTAAAAAAGAGAATTTAAGAGAAAAAATACTAATAGAAGAGAAAGAAAATTGAAAATTCTGAATAATTTTGGTTTTTTATTTTAAATTATGTATACAAAGTTTGAAAAAAGGCAGAATATATAGTATAATATAGACTAGTCGCGTAAAAAAACATAAAGGAGAGTGGATTTTATTTTAAAAAAGAAACTAAAATTTTACACAAAAGAGTTTCTGAAATTTTTTAACATTACAATGATAGCTTTGGGGATTATTATCGCGATTATATTCATAAAATATAAACCAATGTATAAAGTAAGTATTTCTGGTGAAGAACTTGGATATGTAGAAAATAAACAAGCATTAGAAGAAACATTAAAAGAAGAGATTACAGAAAATTCTGATAAAACAATTGAAGATATTAGCTTAAACGAAGAACCAGAATATGAGTTAAAATTAGTAAGCAGAACAGAAAATACAGAGGAGAAAGAGGTTGTACAAGAATTAAAAGAAGAAACAACCATTACTTATAAATACTATGAGATAGCAGTGCAAGAAACGGTTGTTGAAAAAGTAAATACAAGTGAAGAAGCAGAAGAATTAGTCAATGAAATAAAAGAAGAAAATGATAGTGAAGAAATTAATTTAAGTATTGTAGAAAAATATACACAAAATGAAGAAGAAGCAGATACATCAGATTTAGAAGTAGCAAAAGCAAATGTTCAAGAAACAGTACAAACTGCTATAGAAGAAATAGAACAACAAAAAGAAGAGGAAGAAAGATGGAATGCATTACCAAGTATTAATGGTATTAAATTAGCAGTAACACCAATTGAAGGAACAATCACTTCCAGATATGGGGCAAGTAGCAGTATAAGAAAATCAACACATACAGGATTGGATATCTCAGCAGTAACTGGTACAGATATAAAAGTAGTGGCAGATGGAAATGTCATTAGTGCAGGATATAGTGGATCTTATGGATATCTAGTAAAAGTGGACCATGGAAATGGTGTAGAAACTTGGTATGCACATACAAGTAAAATGTATGTAAAAAAAGGAGATACTGTAAAAGCTGGAGATGTTATAGCAGGGGTTGGTTCAACAGGAAATTCTACAGGACCTCATTTGCATTTAGAAATTAGAGTAAATGGAGAACATGTTGACCCACAAGATTATTTATATAAGGATTAAAATACAAGTATGAAAGTACTTGTATTTTTTGTGGTTACAATTCACAGCTAATAGTATTTCAACATTCTAATTAGTATCTATTTAAAGCTGTGAATTGTAAGTTTTTTGTCAAAAAAACTGAAAAATATCTTTTGGATATTATTGACATTTCAAACCAATCATATATAATGGATTTGTTGAAATCTTTTATAATGGAGTAATAGAAGGTTTTAGAAAACATAGAGCAGATATGTATTGCTCGAAGAGGAGGTTATTTATGAGTGATAACGTAAATGAAGAAAAAGAAATTGAACAAATGATTAATGAGTTAGTAGAAAAAGCAAAAGTAGCATCTCAAGAATATTTAAAACTAGACCAAGAAACAGTAAACAACATCACAAAAGCAATGGCAATGGCAGGCCTTGAAAATCATATGAGATTAGCAAAAATGGCAGTTGAAGAAACAAAAAGAGGAATCTATGAAGATAAAATTACAAAGAATATGTTTGCAACAGAATATATATATCATAGTATCAAATATGAAAAAACAGTAGGAATTATAGATGAAAATATAGAAGATGATTATGTAGAAATTGCAGAACCAATTGGAATTATAGCAGGGGTTACACCTGTTACCAATCCAACATCAACAACCATGTTTAAATCTATCATATCAGCAAAAACGAGAAATGTTATCATATTTGGATTTCACCCATCTGCACAAAAATGTAGTGTAGAAGCAGCTAGAATTTTAAGAGATGCAGCTGTAAAAGCAGGTGCACCAGAAAACTGTATTTTATGGATTGAAAAACCAAGTATCACAGCAACAAGATTATTAATGAACCATCCAGATGTCAATTTAATTTTAGCAACAGGTGGGACAGGTATGGTTAAATCAGCATATTCTTGCGGAAAACCAGCATTAGGTGTAGGACCTGGAAATGTTCCATGCTATATTGATAAAACAGCAAAATTAGAAACATCTGTTAATGACTTAGTTATGTCAAAAGCATTTGACAATGGTATGATTTGTGCATCAGAACAAGCCGTTATTATTGATAAAGAAATTCAAAAAAGATTTGAAGAACTAATGAAAAAAGCAGGTTGCTATTTTGTAAATGAAGAAGAAAAAGAAAAATTAGCAAATAGTATGTTTGAAAAATTAGAAAATGGAGATTACAAATTAAAATCACATGTACCAGGACAATATCCTTATACAATAGCCAAAGATGCTGGATTTGAAATTCCAGAAGATACAAAAGTCATTGTTGTGCCTGAAACTGGAGTTGGAAAAGAATATCCATTCTCAAAAGAAAAATTAAGTCCAGTATTAACATACTATGTTGTAAAAGATGAAGATGAAGGAATACCATTAGCAGAGAAATTACTAGAATTTGGTGGACTAGGACATTCAGCTGTTATTCATTCAGAAAATAAAGATACCATTTTAAGATTTTCAGAAACCATGAAAGCAGGAAGAATCATTGTAAACTCTCCATCAACACATGGTGCAATTGGTGATATATATAATACCAATATGCCATCATTAACATTAGGTTGTGGTTCATTTGGTGGAAACTCAACAACAGCCAATGTATCATCAGTAAACTTGATTAATATAAAAAGAGTTGCAAATAGGAGGGTTAATATGCAATGGTTTAAAGTTCCAGAAAAAATATATTTTGAAGCAGGTTCAATTGCTTATTTAGAGAAAATGCCAAATATTGAAAGAGCATTTATTGTAACAGATCCAGGAATGGTAAAATTAGGATATGTAGATAAAATCTTATATCACCTAAGAAATCGACAACATTATGTACATTCAGAAATCTTTAGTGAAGTAGAATCAGATCCATCATTTGATACCATTATGAAAGGTGTTGAAACAATGAAAAACTTCAAACCAGATGTCATTATTGCATTAGGTGGAGGAAGTCCAATTGATGCAGCAAAAGGAATGTGGTTATTCTATGAACACCCAGAAGCAGATCCAGAAGGATTAAAACTAAAATTCATGGATATTAGAAAACGTACCTATAAATTCCCTAAATTAGGTGAAAAATGTCAAATGGTAGCGATTCCAACAACATCAGGTACAGGTTCAGAGGTAACATCATTTGCTGTTATCACAGATAAAGAGAAAAACAAAAAATATCCATTAGCAGATTATGAATTAACACCAGATGTAGCAATTGTAGACCCAGATCTAGTTATGAGTTTACCAAAATCAATTACAGCAGATACAGGTATGGATGTGTTAACACATGCATTAGAAGCCTATGTTTCAAATATGGCATCAGATTATACAGATGGATTAGCTGAAAAAGCAGTAGAATTGGTATTCCAATACTTAGAACAAGCATATGATGATGGAAACAATAAATTGGCTCGTGAAAAAATGCATAATGCAAGTACAATTGCAGGTATGGCATTCACAAATGCATTTTTAGGAGTCAACCATTCAATGGCACATAAAATTGGTGCAGAATTCCATTTACCACATGGAAGAATTAATGCCATATTATTACCATATGTGGTAAGATATAATGCTACAAAACCAACAAAATTTGTTTCATTCCCTAAATATGAATATTTTATAGCTGATAGAAAATATTCTGAAATAGCAAAAAAAGCAGGATTAAAAGCAAAAACAGTTGAAGAGGGAATTAGTAGCTTAATAGAAAAAATTAAAGAAATGAATGAACATATGAATATTCCAAAATCATTTAAAGATGCTGGAATTGATGAACAAGAATTTTTATCAAAAGTGGACATGTTAGCAGATAGAGCTTTTGAAGATCAATGTACAACTGCTAATCCAAGAGTACCACTTGTATCAGAAATAAAACAAATCTTATTAGATAGTTATTATGGAAAAGAAGTAAAATAGAATAACATGATGAAAAAGTAACAGTAAAGGAAGGAATGCAATGAGATTTTCACAAAAACGAGTTAATAAAGTATTAAGGACGGTTGAAAAAGCAAAAGGAAAAAAATTAAGTCCAACAGAAATTAATAAAATTGCCAAAGAAATGGTAAGTCAGATAGAAGAATGCCCTGAAATATTTGAAGAAGTTTTAAAACAATCCTATGAAAGGGGATTGGAGATATTACCACCTGACTCAAGAACAGAATTATCAGCAGAATTGATAACAGAGGGATCTAAAAGTGATATAGTACCGGATGCAAATGTGGTTGAGGCAACAAAAGCAATAGCAGAAAATTTACCAGATGATACAGTAGCTCAATTGGCCAGAAGAGCTGATTTGGGAATCAAAGAAAAAAATGCGATAGTAGAAGCAGGTATATCTGATGAAGAAAGAAAAAGAGAAGAAAAAGTAAGTATTGCTATTGATAATTTGCATAAAATATACGAATCTTTGGAAAGTTTAATTAGTGATAGAGATATAGTGCAGATGATATCTAAAATCATGAATAATCTTCCAAAAACGAACCAATCAGAACAACTAAAAATTAATCAATTAGTGAACAATATCATTGCAAAACAAATGATGAAAAATTATTCGAGAATTGCTACAATCAAATTCCAATCTTTTTATGCAATTCGAACACCAGAGGAAATGTTTGCTATGAATATTCCACAATTGGTTAAATGTGAATATAAAAAAATTCCAACAAAAGTTAGAGAACAGAATAAAAAAGAATATAAAGAAGAAGATTGCCGAAGAGAATTACTTGGTATTATAGCCAATCATGTTGCAACAAAATATATACAAGATGGATCGAAAAAAATAGTCATTCCACAATCAAAAGAAATGAAAAACATAAGCGAAGGAGAGGAACAATATTTTTTAGAGCAAATAAAACAAACAGTAGGGGAGTTAAATGGAAATATAGATTTATTAACAGAGATGGATATAAAAGAACAAATAAGAGGAAATGCAGAAGGAGCTAAACAAGTAGAAGACTATGTTGCTACGATGAGTCAATTACCAGAAAATACAAAGAAAAATTTTATACAGCAAGGTAAAGAAATTATGGAAAGTGAAGAATTACTAAAAATTAGTTATTATTGTAATAAAGTGGGATTATATCCAGCATTGCTTAGTTTGGGAGTAGAAAAAGCAAAAAAATTGGTAGATACAATAATGCATAGTATCGAAATGAGACAACATAAGATTGCTAGTAGAGAGGATATACCTAAAATAGTTGGAGCAAAATTTGAAAAAAAGAACAAGAATTCAAAGACACCAGATGATGACAATGATGCAAGATGATAAATTAGAAATTTGAATTTTGTACTTTGTACAATGAAGTGAACCCTTCTTATTAAACAGAAAAGTTTAATAAGGAGGGGCATTTTTTTGTATAAGTTCATCAAAAAAACACAATATAAATATGTTTTAGAAACAATTATAGGATAGTATATGCATATACTAAATAGGAACGAACATAAATATCCTATGAGGAGTTGTGATGAAATATGAAAAAAAATAAAGTGAAAGAACTAGGAGTCGTGGAGATGAAGAACTTTTTGAGTTACGATGAAAAAATAGAGGAAAAGACAAATACATTTGAAAAATTAATGACCATTTATGAAATGGCAATTACTGAATTAGAAACCAAAATGAACATATTGCAAAAAGAATTTAAGGTATTTTATGACTATGATTTAATTGATCATATTAACACAAGAATAAAACAACCAGATAGCATTGTAAATAAGATGAAGAAAAAAGGCTGTGAACTTACATACAAAGAAATGATAGAAAATATTAATGATATTGCAGGTATCAGAATTGTATGTCAGCTAAAAGATGACATATTTAAAATAAGAAATTTAATTGAAGAAATACTAGGAATTCAAATTGAAAAAGAAAAAGACTATGTCAATCATCCAAAAGAAAGTGGATATGCAAGTTATCATATGATTGTAAAAGTACCAGTTACTTTATCAAAACAAACGATATATGTAAAAGTAGAAATACAGATACGAACAATGGCAATGGATTTTTGGGCTAGCTTAGAGCATAAGATGAAATATAAAACAGACAAAGAAGTAAATAAGAAAACTTCAAAAGAATTAGTTAATTATGCAAAAATTGTGAATAAAATGGATAATAAGCTCATGTTAATGAATAATTAAAAAGGAGATGACTTGAGGGATTTTGGGGACGGACTCAATTTTCCCTTTTTTGGTATTAGAAAAAGCTAGAAAAATATAGAATATAAAGTCATTCAACAATTTTGTATAAGCTAAATTTTCATAGAAATTCTACAAGAAAAACATGCGCCTCTCTCATTGTTGCTGTAAATCTTAAGCAAAATGAGCAGTCCTCATGTTTTTCTTTAGAATTTATAAATTCAAATTTAGATACGCAAAATCGTTTCATTTTTTATATTCTATATTTTTCTTTTTAATTCTATCAAAAAGGGAAAATTGAGTCCGTCCCCAAAATCTCTCAAGTCCGTTCCCACTACCCATCAAAATGTCCCAAACAGAAACGTCCCCAAAAGGACATTTTTTTTAAATAAAGAGAAGGATTTATGTAAAATACGTCGAATAATATAATTATGTATAGTTGTGTGAAATATTTTAGGAAAGGAGAATATAATGGCAAGATATAGTGATGAAATCATTGATGATGTAAGGCAGTCTAATGATATTGTAGATGTGATATCACAATATGTAAGACTAAAGAGAAGTGGCAGAAATTATTTTGGTCTATGTCCTTTTCACAATGAAAAATCACCTTCTTTTTCAGTATCTCCAGAAAAACAAATATTTCATTGCTTTGGTTGTGGCGTTGGTGGCAATGTATTTACATTTTTGACAAAAATAGAAGGCATTAATTTTGTAGAGGCTGTACAACTTTTGGCAGAAAGAGCCAATATACAATTACCAACATTAGAAAATAATGTAGATTCAGCAAAAGAGGCTTTAAAAGCAAAGGTATATAAAGTAAATGAATTTACAGCAAAATATTATCATGAAAACTTATATAGACCAGAGTCTAAAATCGCTCAAGAATACATAAAGAAAAGAAAATTATCAAATGAAACATTAAAATCTTTTCAAATTGGATTTTCAGGAAGATTTGATGAATTATATAAAGAATTAAAAAAACAAGGATTTGAAGATAGGGAAATTTTAGAGTCTGGCTTAGTGAATAAAAATGAAAGAGGACAATATATTGATAGATATCGAAACAGATTAATGTTCCCTATATGTGATGCAAGAGGTAGAGTGATTGCTTTTGGAGGAAGAGTATTAGATGATTCAAAACCGAAATACATAAACTCTCCTGAAAATATTGTATATAGTAAGGGAAGACATCTATATGGATTAAATGTTGCCAAAAAATATGATATCAAGAAAAGACTACTGATTGTAGAAGGATATATGGATGTGGTTTCTCTTCATCAAAGAGATATTCATAATGTAGTTGCCTCTTTAGGAACAGCACTAACCCAACAACAGGGATATTTGCTTCGAAATAATACAGAGCAAATTATTCTAAGTTATGATTCAGATGAAGCTGGACAAACTGCCAAAGTAAGAGCAATGGAAATATTACAAAATATGGGGTGTGATATTCGAGTTTTGCAAATGGAAGGTGCAAAAGACCCTGATGAATATGTTATTAAATATGGAAATGCAAGATTTCAAAATTTAGTCGACAAAGCAATTTCTGTTATCGAATTTAAAGTCAAAATATTAAGACAATCTTTAAATCTAGAAAGTACCAATGACAAAATAAAGTTTTTAAATGAAATAGCAAAATTAATTTCAAAAATTGATAACAGCATGGAAAGAGAAGTCTATATAGAAAAAATAGCAAAAGAATATGATGTTTCAAAAGAAGCCATCTATGCAGAAGTAAACAAATTGACATATAGAGAAGGTAAAGATGAAAAAGTATTAAGTAAAGCAAAACCAGTTGTAAGACACATAGAAAAAAGGGAGACAGACAATGTATCAGAAGCTACAAAACGAAGAGAAAATACGGTTTTAGCGATTTTGCTTTCAGGAGATAGAAATATCTATGAAATTATCAAACAAAATATTGCTATTCAAGATTTTAAATATGAGATAGATAAGAAGATTGCTGAAAAATTGTATGAAGAATTTGAAAATGGAAATAGTAATATCAATAGTATAATTGATAACTTGTCAGAAGAAGAACAAAATCATATTACAATGATAATGGCAGAAGATTATGGAATTGATGATATAGAAAAAGCAATTGATGATATCATACAAAGTTATGAAAAAGATAAATTAAATGAAAGAAAACTCGAAATTTTGGAATTACTAGAAGAAAATACAACTGAAGAAACGCAAAAGAAAGAATTGGAAAAAGAGCTAAATGATATTATTATTCGTTTAGCAAAGATTAGATAGGGGTGAATTAGGTTGAAAAATAATAAAATTTAATTATTTTTCAACTAGATTTTCACATTAAGAAAGGAATGTGATAAAAATGGCAAAAAAAGAAGAAAGTAAGCAAGAAGAATTAAAACAAGAAGAAAAAATCGAAAAAATTGAAAAAGTAAGAAAAAAAGCGCACAAGAAAGCAGAAGAAGTAAAACAAACTAAAAAAGAAGAAAACGTAGAAGAATCAGAAGAAACAAAAAAACTAAAAGAAGAAAAAGTAAATAATATAATAAAAAAAGCAAAAGAAAAAGGGCAAATTACCATAGGTGATTTGGCATCTGAGTTAGATGATGTAAATCCAGACCAAATTGATAAGGTATTTGATGCTTTTGAAGAATTAGGTGTTGATTTATTACAAGATGACATGGATGAAGAACCTGACATTGAAGATCTAAAAGAAGTTGAAGATTTAAAATTAGATGAAATTACAGATACTAGCTATGAAGGAATTAATGTAGATGATCCTGTAAGAATGTATCTAAGAGAAATTGGAAGAATTCCACTATTAACTTATGATGAAGAATTAGATTTGGCTAAAAAAGTATTACAAGGAGATGAAGAAGCAAAACAAAAATTAGCAGAGTCAAATTTAAGACTAGTTGTTAGTATTGCCAAAAAATATGTAGGAAGAGGAATGTTATTCTTAGATTTAATACAAGAAGGAAATATGGGATTAATCAAAGCAGTTGAAAAATTTGATTATACAAAAGGATTTAAATTTAGTACGTATGCGACTTGGTGGATTAGACAAGCCATTACAAGAGCAATTGCAGACCAAGCAAGAACAATCAGAATTCCTGTACACATGGTAGAAACAATCAATAAATTAATTAGAACTTCTAGACATCTATTACAACAATTAGGTAGAGAACCAACCCCAGAAGAAATTGCAGCTGAAATGGAAATACCAGTAGAAAAAGTAATAGAAATTCAAAAAATTGCACAAGACCCAGTATCATTGGAAACACCAATAGGTGAAGAAGATGATAGCCATTTAGGTGATTTTATACAAGATGATGATTCTCCAGCACCTCAGGATTCAGCAGCTTACACAATGCTTAGAGAACAATTAGAAGAGGTAATGAATACATTAACACCAAGAGAGGCAAAAGTATTAAAATTAAGATTTGGATTAGAAGATGGTAAATCAAGAACACTAGAAGAGGTTGGAAGAGAATTCCAAGTAACTAGAGAAAGAATTAGACAAATTGAAGCAAAGGCTTTAAGAAAATTAAGACATCCTAGTAGGAGTAAGAAGTTGAGAGATTACATGGGATAGATTGAAAAATAATTACAATTTTGTCTGTGTCAAATTTCATTTAAAACGCGGTTACATACAATAGTATGCGCCCTTGCCTTTTAAATAAAATTTTCCTTGCCAAAATTTAATTCTTTTCCAATCAAGTTGAAAAATAATTAGTTTTAATATTGGAGGAAATTATGGAGCAGTTAGTTGATTTTTGGAATAGACTAACATCTATAGAAGTTGTAGATATTATAATAGCTATTGGAATTATTGTGCTTTTTAGAATATTTAGTGGAACATTTTCCTATATGATTATAAAAATATTTAAAATAAAAAGTAAAAAAGCAAAAGAAATAAAAGAAAGTGCATTTTTTAAACCATTAAAAATATTTTTTATCATTTTAGGAATTTATATAGCCATTGTATTTCTAAGAGTACCATTACAAATTAATGAACAAGTAATGGATATTGTAACAAAAGCTTTTAAAATTATTAGTGTAATAGAAATTGCCGTAGGATTGGCAAATAGTTTTACAGATAAAACAATTTTAGGGAAAAAATTAAGAAAAAGCTTAAACCAGAAAATGGATGATACCGTATTTGAATTTGTACTAAAAATTGTAAGAGTGATAATCTATATCATTGCTATATTCTTAGTATTAACCATACTAGAAATTAATTTAACAGGACTCATTGCAGGTTTAGGTTTAGGTGGTGTCATTGTAACACTTGCAGCACAGGATACTGCGAAAAACTTATTTGGTGGGGCAATGATTTTCATTGACAAACCATTTGTGGTTGGTGATTGGATTGAAATGGATAATTATGAAGGAACCATTGAAGACATTACCTTTAGAACAACTAGAATTAGAACATTTGAAAATGCATTAGTCAATATTCCAAATGCCATTATTGCAGATGCTTCTGTAACAAATTGGAGCAAAATGGAAAAAAGAAGATATAAAACGAACTTATGTCTGGAATTAGATACACCTTTAGAAAAATTAGAATTAGTAAAAGCAAGAATTGAAAAAATGTTACAAGAAAGAGAAAGTGTTTTTGATGATTCAATTATTGTAAGATTTGATCAAATAACAGATAACGGAATTAATCTTTTAATTTATACATATACAAATTCTGTTAGTTATGCAAGTTATTTAAAAGAAATAGAAGACATCAATATGAAAATAATGAAAATATTAAGAGAAGAAAATATTGAATTAGCTTATGATACAAAAACAGTATATGTAAAAAATTAAAAACAGATTAACTACACTAAATATCAGTGTAGTTATTTTTTTTAGAAATAAAAAATCTGTTCACAGTATAGACATAAAACCTATGTATAATATATAATAAAAATGATAAAAAATTAGGAGTGATAAAAATGCTAAATAACTGTATTTTAGTTGTAGATGATGAACAAAGGATGAGAAAATTAATCAAAGATTTCTTGGCAGCGAAAGGATATAGTATATTAGAAGCAGAAGATGGTGAAAAAGGATTAGAAGTATATGAGGAAAACAAAAATAAAATTAGTCTAATTTTATTAGATGTTATGATGCCTAAATTAGATGGTTGGTCAGTATTAAGACAAATCAGACAAGATTCCAAAGTACCAATTATCATGTTAACAGCAAGAGGAGAAGAACAAGATGAATTATTTGGATTTGAACTAGGTGTTGATGAATATATTTCTAAACCATTTAGCCCTAAAATTTTGGTTGCACGTGTAGAAGCTATATTAAAAAGAACAAATCCAGAAGAAAAAGAAGTCAAAGATTATGGTGGTATTGAGATTGATAAAGAAGGAAGAACGGTCAAAGTAGATGGAAAACCAATCGAATTAAGTTTAAGAGAATATGAATTATTGACCTATCTAGTAGATAATGAAAATATAGCGTTGTCAAGAGATAAAATATTAAATAATGTATGGAATTATGATTATTATGGGGATTCTAGAACAATTGATAGTCATATTAAGAAAATAAGACATAAATTAGGAAAAAAAGGAAAATATATTCAAACAATGAGAGGTGTCGGATATAAATTTGAGGTGAAGTAGATTACCTAAGCATGGAAATAACGTTGAAAACTGAATTGTTTTTCAACCAAGTTTATGCTTTAGAAAAGGAATGAGCAGAAATGGAAAAAATAAGAAATGCATTAAAATCAGTAAGAGTTAAATTATTTTTGATGTTATCATTAATTATATTGCTTATCATACTATTTTTAATTTTAGTAAATAATTTTGTATTTGGACAATTTTATTTGTATAGCAAAACAAAAGATTTAAAAGAAGTATATGAAGTGATTAATGATTATTATAATGCACCAACAAATATAGATATTAATTCTGAATTAGAAAAATTAGCAATAAACAATAATTTTGATATTTTAATAAAAGATGATGATGATATCAACGTATTTACATCAAACAAGGATTTTTTATCCACTTTTGGTGAAATGAATGCTATGACAAATGCGATAAATGCAGGAGAGTTGATAGAGGAAAATGAGAAATTCATTATTAGAAGATTAAAGGAAAACAAAACAGGAATTTCATATATTTTATTATCTGCTAAATTAGATAATGATTATTTGTTATATATTCGAATACCGGTCTCTTCAATACAGGAAAGTGTAAAAATATCTAATAATTTTCTATACTTAATTGCAGGTTTTACAATTTTAATTTCAGCAGTCATTGTTAATTTTGTTAGTAGGAAATTTACAGACCCGATATTAGAGTTAAATACCATTGCGAAAAATATGTCTAATTTGGACTTTAGTCACAAATATCGAATAACAGATGCAGATGACGAAATCAATAATCTAGGAAAAAGTATTAATTTAATGTCTGATAAATTGGAAAGTACGATTAAACAATTAAGAAGAACCAATATAGAGCTAGAAAGAGATATAGAAGAAAAATCTAAAATAGATGAAATGAGAAAAAGTTTTATATCAGATGTATCACATGAATTAAAAACACCAATTGCCTTGATACAAGGATATAGTGAAGGATTACTAGAAAATGTTAATACAGATGATGAAAGTAGAAAATTTTATGCAGAAGTTATTTTAGATGAAACAAATAAAATGGATAGATTAGTAAAACAATTATTAGAATTAATGAAACTAGAATACGGAAAAAGAGAATTTTCTGACAAAGAATTTAATATAGTAGAATTAGAAAAAGAAGTTATCAGAAAATCAAAAGTTATGTTAGAAGAAAAACAAGTAGAAGTAGAGTTAAAATCTCCAGAAGAAATTAATGTGATTGCAGATGATTTCTATATAGAGCAAGTGATTACAAACTACTTAACAAATGCGATTAAACATGTTGAAGAAGTAGACGGAGAGAAAAGCATTGTTATAGAAAATGTGGTCAATGTAGAAAAAAACAAAGTAAAAATTAAAGTATTTAATACAGGTATCAATATAAAAGAAGAAGATTTAGCAAGAATTTGGAATCGTTTCTATAAAGTGGAGGAATCTAGAAATAGAGCAGATGGTGGAACAGGCATTGGTTTATCATTTGTAAAGGCTATTATGAGTAATTATAAAAATGATTATGGCGTTATCAATAAAGATAATGGAGTGGAATTCTATTTCGAATTGGATTTGAAAATATAATTTTGACATAAGAACAATGAAATGATACAATATTCTTGAAAACACTATGTAGAGATTCACAAAAAGGAGAGAGACAGCATGATGAAAAAGGATCAGAAATATGAAATGTTAAAAAATGAGATAAATACTTTATATTGCAGATGTGGAAGAATATATAGGAATTTACCTCAGGTAGAGAATCCGAAAAAAACAAATAGAGATTCTTGAGAAACGGACATTTATAAAATTAAAGAAATTTTTTGATGATCCCAAAGACAATATGAACATCATAAAATCTAAGATTGAATGGTTTTGTGATTTCCTTAAGTGAAAAGAAGAGAAAGGATTCCTATTGCAGGATAGCCTTTTTTCTTATTATTTAAATTAGAAAAAAGGGAAAAATGAGTCCGTCCCCAAATTCCCTTTTTTTTCCTAAATGTCGAATTTTGCGATGAAAAGTTCTTTACAAATGGAAAAAAATGTATTATTATATACATGTAACATGTTATATATATTTTTATATCAAATATTTAAAATCAAAAAATTTCATCAAGAGATTTAATCTAATTAAATTTCCAAACAAAGTCAAGATATATTTTTTAAAAGGAGAGCGTATTTATTATTATATATACTAGTAAATTTATAAATGTATTGTCTTTCATTATTTCCATCATATTATATTTATTCATAAATGTTTTATTTAGTAGCAATATATTTGAAACAGAGAAAATAGAATTTAAAGTCGATTTTACAGCACAAGAAAATTTTATTCAAAATCAAACCGTTGATTCAAAAAATTTAACGAATGATGATGCTAGCATTTTAAATGAAACAAATAAATTAAATAATTGGTATATACAAATAGATAAAATAGCATTAAAAGCGCCCATACAAGAAGGAACAAGTAAGGAAATATTAGACGATTATGTGGGACATTTTGAGGAATCCCCTAAAGATTTAGGAAATATATGCTTAGCTGCACATAACAGAGGGTATAAAAATAATTATTTTAGTCGATTAAAAGAATTGCAGGAAGGAGATGAAATTAAATATACCTATAATGATATAGAAAAAACATATATTGTAACAAAACATGAGATAATTCAAAATACGGATTGGAGTAATTTAGAACCAACAGAAGAAAATACAATCACATTAATTACCTGTGTGGAAAATGAACCAGAATACAGAAGATGTATACAAGGAATGGAAAAGTCTACAGAATAGTTAAAAAAGAAGGAGATTTTTTCTATATAATTAAGAAAAGGATGTGAAAATAATTTGTATAAAATAAAAAAAGGTATAAAAATTTTATGTATCGTATTTGCTATCATCATATTAAATTTTTTAAACTTTACCAATTCTGTTATAGCAAGTGATATAGATTCAGCAAATGTATATGCAGTAGGAGATTGTGGAAGTTTATTAACATATCGAGGAACGACGGTAATAACGACATATATCGAATATCAAAATGATGGAAAGGTATATCCTGCTTATTGTTTAGACAAAACAAAACCAGGAGCTGAAGAAGGAAACTATACAGTTTCTGTAGAAAAGGCTGTACAAGATGTCATGCTTTGGAAAATTGTAACAAATGGCTATCCATATAAAACAATCCAAGAATTAGGTGTTGCCAATGAAAAAGAAGCTTTTACAGCGACCAAACATGCTATTTATAGCTATATTCATGGAAATCAATTAAGCGATTATGGGCCAATTGGAGAAGCAGGTCAAAGAACGTTAAATGCCATGTATCAAATTATCAATAATGCCAATAACTCTAGTGAAGTGCAAATTTCTAATAAAGTAGATATTCAAAAATTACAGGAAAATTGGAAACAAGATGGTCTAGAGTCTCAATATGTTTCTAAAACATATAAAGTAAGTGCCAAAACAAATATAGACAAATATACGGTACATGTGACAGATGAAAATGGTCAAGAAATTGAAGGAATGAAAATAACAGATGAAACAAACCAAACGAAAGAAGAGTTTCATCCTAATGAAGTATTTAAAATATTAATTCCAATCAGAAATATGACAGAAGATAGAACCATTAAAATTAACATAGAAACAAAAGTAGAGACAAAACCAATATTATATGGAAAAGCACCAAATTCTAATTTACAAGATTATGCATTAACAGCATCAACTTATGAAGATGGAACAGGAGAAACACAAGATAATTATAGTAAAAATAAAACAAAACTAATTATTATAAAACAAGATAAAGAAACCGAAGAAAAACTGCAAGGTGTAGAATTTCAGGTTTTAGATGAAAATAAAAATGTAATTTACACAAATTTAGAAACAGATGAGAATGGGAAGATAGAGGTAGAAAATCTGATTCCAGGAAAATACTATATAAAAGAAACAAGAACAATTAGTGGTTATGAAATCTATGAAGATTTAATTGAAATCGATATCAGCTTAAATGAAGAAATGACTGTAACGGTCAATAATCATGAAGAAGAAATACCAGAGATCGAGAAAACAACAGATAACAAAGAAGTAACAAATAAACGAATTTTACCAGTAACAGGAATGTAACACAGGAAAGGAAACTTTATAAGTTTCCTTTTTTCTTTTGCAATTCAAGATTAAAATTTGAAAACTATTGAATAAAAAAATAAACTTTGATAGAATATACAAGAAAAGTATATAATAAAAAAGAGAAACAAAAGGGAGCGTATATTTCATGTTTTCACAATTAATTGTATTAGTGATATTGATTTTATTAAATGCCTATTTTGCGGCAAGTGAAATAGCATTTATATCTTTAAATGATGCCAAAATAGAAAAACAAGCAAAAGAAGGAAATAAAAAGGCAAAACAAATAGAAAAAATGTTAAAAGAGCCAAGTAAATTTTTGGCAACGATACAAATCGGAATTACACTTGCGGGATTTCTATCAAGTGCCTTTGCATCAGAAACATTTGCAGATATGTTAGCACCAGTATTAAATAGTTGGATACCAGCAATCAGCATAGGTGTATGGAAAAGCATTTCTATCATTATCATCACCATCATACTATCTTTCTTTACATTAGTTTTTGGTGAATTGGTACCAAAAAGATTAGCCATGAAACATTATGAAAAAATATCATTTGCAACTATTGGTGTGATTAGAACCATTTCGATTATCACAGCACCATTTGTAAAGTTATTAACAGTGGTAACCAATGGCATATCAAGATTGTTTGGTGTAGGAGAAAATGAGGAAGAAATAGTTACAGAAGAAGAAATTAAAATGATGGTAAATCAAGGGGAAGAAAAAGGAACGATTGAAGAAGAGGAAAAAGAATTAATCAATAATGTTTTTGAATTTAATGACATTACTGTATCTGAAATTATGAGACATAGAAAAGATATTTTTGCAGTGGATATTAGTATTAGTAATGAGGAACTATTAGATGAATTATCACAAGAAGAATATAGACATAGTAGAATTCCGGTGTATGATGAAACCATTGATGAAATCAAAGGAATATTATATGTAAAAGATATATTAAAAAATATTAAAAAGAAAAACTTTAAAGTGAAAAATCTGATAAAAGAAGCCTATTTTGTATCACAAAATCGTTTAATTAACGAAGTGTTTAAAGAATTACAAAAAAACAAAATGCAAATAGCAATTGTAGTTGATGAATATGGTGGAACAGCAGGATTGGTTACAATGGAAGATATACTAGAAGAATTAGTAGGGGACATATATGACGAATATGATGAAGAAGAAAAAGAATATGAAAAAATAGATGACAATACGTATATGCTATCAGGAAGCTTACCAATTTATGATGTCAATAAATTGTTAGATGCAGGAATTCCAGAAGGAGATTATGATACCATATCTGGATTTTTACAAGAAGAATTAGGAAGAATTCCTGAAGATGAAGAAAAACCGGTAATAGAAACGGAAAAAGTAACTTATAAAATAGAAGAATACGAAGATAAAAGAATATTAAAAGTAAAAGCGTGTAAAAATAATGTAATAGAAACAGAAGAAAAAAATGAAGAATAAGGTAGGGAATGAATATGAAGAAAAAATATATTGTCATGATAGTGATTGTATTATTAATTATAATTGCAATTGCAGGTTGGTTTATTTATAAACAAATTGAAAAAAATGGAAGAGAATACGAAATTGAAAAAATTTCAGTGGAAAATTATGAATATTTCATTTTAAGACAAGATGGAAAATATGGTGTAATTAACAAAAATGGAGATATTGTAATTAATCCAGAATATGCAAATATTATTATACCAAATCCACAAAAAGCAGTTTTTGTGTGCTATGATGAAAGTAATCATACAAAAGTGTTAAACCAAAATAATGAGCAAATATTTTCAGAATATATGCAATTACAACCAATAAGATTAAAAAATATTGCTAGTGATTTGATGTATGAAAAAAATTTATTAACTTATGAGCAAGATGAAAAAGTGGGATTAATTAACTTAGAAGGAGAAGTCATTGCAAAAACTATATATGAATCAATAGAAGGGTTACCATATAAAGAGGGAGAATTATTAGTACAATTAGAAGAAAAATATGGTGTTATTAATAATAAAGGAAATTACTTAGTAGACCCAGAATATGACCAAATTAACGTAGATAATTATACAACAGAAGAAGAGGGATATAAACATGCAGGTTATATTGTTTCTAATACAACAGAAAATGGATATCGATATGGGTATGTGGATATTAATGGAAATGTTTTACTAAAAACCGAATATACAGAAGTCTCTAGAATTACCGATATAAAAGATAATGACAATATTTATTTAATTGTTGCACAAAATGGACAATATGGAATGATAAAAAATCAAGAACAAATTATAGGGAATGAATATCAGTCTATATCTTATAATAGTGAAAGTAACACATTAACATTAGAAAAAACAAAACGATATGGAGTGGCAACATTAGATGGAGAAGTAGTTATACCAGTAGAATTTGCACAGGTTGATAGTACAGGAAAGTATATATATGCAACTGATGTAGATGGAAATGTAGAAGTATATCAAGAAAATGGAAACCCTGTTGAAGTAGAAAGTAATGTATATATATTAGAAACAGGAAATGAAAACTATCAAATCAAAATAGATAATTCACAAGGTTCTGTATATAGTATTCTTAATAAAAATGGAGAACAAATAACCACACAAAATTATGCATATATTAATTATTTATATGATAATTACTTTATTGTTTCAGTAACAGGTGGAAAAGTCGGTGTTATCAATGATAAAGAAGAACCAATTATAGAGATACAATATGATTCTATAGAAAAAGTAGAAGGAACAGATTATATCATTACAAGATTATCAGAAAATAATTCAACACAATTATATGATAAAAATTTTAAACAATTATGTGAGATGACAAATGCTATTGTTCGAACACAAGAAAATTATGTAAAAGTATATAATGATACAGAAACAAAGTATTTTGACTTAGAGGGAAATGAAAAGCAAAATACAGAAATATTCCCAAATAATCAAATATATGCAAAAGCTCAAGATGGAAAATGGGGATTTGTAGATAAATCTGGAGATGTTGTTGTAGACTATATATATGATAAAGTAACTGACTTAAATTCTTATGGATATGCAGGAATTAAATTAGATGGAAAATGGGGCGTTGTAGATGCAAATGGTAAAGTGATAGTGGATCCAACATATACATTAAATGGACAAGCAGAACCAGAATTTATAAAAGATTATTACAAAGTACAATATGGATATGGAGAATTTTATTATACAAAATAAAGCTGTATTGTTTAAGACAAAAAATAGATTCAATTTTGAGTCTATTTTTTTTTGGACATTCATTACTAATACGACTAATGCTTTGCATATGTATTTCGAATAAATTCCTCGGCTCAATACGTACTTTAGCCTTTCTAATTCAAAAACAAACGAGCCTCTCGCTGTTCGCGCTTCCTCATTTGTTTTTAATCAAGAAAGGCTACAAGTACTTCAATCACATTCGTCATTTATTCGAAATACATATGCAAAGCATTAGTCATGTTAGTAATGAATAAAAGATTAACAAATTTTAGAATCTTAAAAAAATTGCTAGATCTATATGAGAATATATGATTAAAAATAGTAAAAAATGTCAATACTATATAAAATTGAAAGAGAAAAGGTGAAAATGTGAAATTAGGAATTGCGTTATCAGGTGGTGGGATTAGAGGAATTGCGCATGCAGGTGTATTAAAGGCTTTAGAAGAAAATAAGATAAAAATAGAAGCTATAGGTGGAACAAGCTCAGGAGCCTTAATTGCAGGGTTATATGTGTTAGGATATTCTCCCGAAGATATGTATCATTTATTTAGAACATATGCAAAAGATATCGTTGGAATAGGTCAAAATCCTATATTTTCACGAATACATAATGTATTAAGAAGAGAAAATACGGGATTTCGAAAAGGAGAAAATATAGAAGAATTGTTTAATAAATTAGCAAAAGATAAAGGAATAACAAATATTTCTCAAATTACCAAAATGCCGATATCAATACCAACTGTGGATATAAAAGAGGGAAAGGAATATATTTTTACGAATCATATTCCAGATGAAAAAGATTCATATAAAAAATATATAGAAGATATTCCAGTTGGAAAAGCATTAAGAGCAACCAGTAGTTTTCCTGCTGTATTTTGTCCATGTGATTTTAAAGAACATAAATTTTTAGATGGTGGAGCATTAGATAATGTACCAGTGATAGAGGTAAAGAAACAAGGTATTGAAAAAGTGATAGCTGTTAATTTTAAACCAGATGATATAACAAAAGATAGCAATTATATGGATATAGCCATGAGAACAATTGATTTAATGGGAAACAAAATAGCAGAAGAAAATTTAAAGCAAAGTGATTACATCTTAACGATAGAAACAGATAAGGTGGGATTGTTAGATGTAAAAAAATTAGATAGCTGCTATCAACATGGATATGAAGCCACAATGAAACAGATAAATAAAATAAAAGAAATAATCCAAGAAAAGTAGCATAAAATAAGATGAGGAGTTATAAAAAATGTCGTTCAGAAAAATTGACCTATCATTTTTTTGTACTGACAAATTTTCACGTTTTTTTGAGAAATTGAATAAATATAGCTAAATCAAAAAAGTAGAGAAAAGTTCCAGTGAAGCGAGAAGATCCTCTAAAGAAAGGAAGAAGTAAAATGAAGATAAGATATTTTGATAATGCAGCAACAACGAAGGTAAAAAAAGAAGTCATGGATAAAATGTTTCCCTATTTTGTAGAATCTTATGGAAATCCATCATCTTTATATAAACTAGGAAGAATAGCAAAAGTAGGAATAGAAGAAGCAAGGAAAGATGTTGCCAATTTAATCAATTGTGATAAAAATGAAATCTATTTTACAAGTGGGGGAACAGAAAGTGATAATACAGCATTAAAAGGAATTATGTATGTAAATAAAAACAAAGGAAAACATCTAATAACAACAAAAATAGAACATCATGCAATATTAAATAGTTGTAAAACACTAGAAGAAAATGGATTTAAAGTAACCTATTTGAATGTCGACAAAGATGGAATGATCAATTTAGAAGAACTCGTAAATGCCATAACAGAAGATACAGTATTGATTAGTGTGATGTTTGCCAATAATGAAATTGGTTCTATCCAACCAATTCAAAAAATAGGAGAAATTGCAAAAGAAAAAGGAATTATTTTCCATACAGATGCTGTTCAAGCTTGTGCCAATGTAAGAATTGATGTTAAAGAAATGAATATTGACATGTTATCTTTGTCAGGGCATAAAATAGGAGCACCTAAAGGAATAGGCGCATTATATGTCCGTAAAAATATTGAATTTAAAAATTTAATCGATGGCGGACATCAAGAAAGAGATAAAAGAGCAGGAACTGAAAATGTACCCGGAATGATTGGATTAGGAGAAGCTTGTAAAATTGCAAAAAACAATATGGAAACACATGTCAATAAATTGAAAGAATTAAGAGATTTCTATTTTTCAGAAATACAAAATCAGATTCCAGATATAAAAATAAATGGGTCTATGGAGCATAGATTGCCAGGAAATAGTAATATATCCTTTAAAGGTGTAAATGGTAGTGAATTACTAATGAAATTGGATGAAAACGGTATTTGTGCATCAGCAGGAAGTGCTTGTTCTTCAGGGAGTAGTATGCCATCACATGTATTAACTGCCATTGGACTACCAAGTGAGTATGCAGAAGGAACTTTACGAGTGACTTTTGGAGGTGAAAATACGAAAGAAGATGTAGAATATTTAGTAGAAAATTTGACGCAAATTGTAAAAGAGATAAGAAATAAAGATATACAATAAATAAAAAAATGTATATCTTTAAAATAGTATCAAGGTTATAATTTATTAAAAAACAGCACCTAAAATGGCTAAACTTGTTTTAATTCCATCAACAGCAGCAGACATGATACCACCAGCATATCCTGCACCTTCCCCACAAGGGTAAATTCCCTCTATATTAGATACAAATTTGGTATTTCTAGGAATCTTAACAGGTGAAGAACTTCTCGTTTCTACACCAGTTAAAATACTATCAGGATGAGCAAATCCTTTTAATTTTTTATCAAAATATAAAATGCCTTCTTTTAAGGTAGAAGAAACAAATTCTGGAAGAATTTCATTTAAATTTGATAAGGTTGTTCCAGGCAAGTAAGAAGGAGTAATTATTCCAATGGTAGAAGATTTTTGATTATTTAAAAAATCTTCTACTTTTTGGATAGGTGCATAATAATTAGAACCACCCAAGATAAATGCTTTTTCTTCTAATTCTTTTTGAAAATAGATGCCAGCTAAAGGAGAAGCATCTGTAAAATCTTCTGGTGTTACATTGACTAATACAGCAGAATTGGCATTTTTACCATTTCTTAAATAGGTACTCATACCATTTGTAACAATTGTGTTTTCTTCACTAGAAGAGGCAATAACCGTTCCTCCAGGACACATACAAAATGTATAACAAGAACGACCATTTGGAGAATGGTATGCTAATTTATATTCTGCAGGAGGTAATTGTAATTTCGGATTTTTTCCATATTGTGCTTGATTAATCATCTCTTGAAGATGTTCTATTCTCACACCTACTGAAAAGTTTTTCTTTTCCATCATCATTCCATTTTTGTATAGTAATTCAAAAGTATCTCTAGAACTATGACCAATTGCCAAAACTAAATGATTGGTTGTAAGTTCAAAATTTGTATTATCTTTTAAATTTTTTAGTAGTACAGAGCATATCATATTGTTTTTAACAGTAAAATTGATAAATTTTGTATTGAAATAAAATTTACCACCTTTTGATATTATGTAGTTTCTCATATTTCGAATAATATCAATCAATTTATCTGTTCCAATATGTGGCTTAGATAAATATAAAATTTCTTTTGGTGCACCAAAATTGACAAATTCTTTTAAAACTTTTTGACATAAAGGGTTATGAATTCCAGTTGTTAATTTTCCGTCTGAAAATGTACCAGCACCACCTTCACCAAATTGTACATTTGAAAAAGGATTTAATTGTTTATCATGTAAAAAACAATCCACATCTTGTTTTCTATCATCAACCGTTTTTCCCTGCTCAATAATAATAGGGGCTATACCATGTTGGACAAGTGTTAGAGCAGAAAATAAACCAGCAGGACCTGCTCCAACAATAACAGGAGAAGGACAAGCTTTTAAACGATTAAGAAAATCTATTTGAATATGATTTTTTATATCTTGTTCTATATCTGGAAGTTCTATTCTTGAAATATGGGGATATTTAGTTTCATCTTTTACTTGAATATCAATCGTGTAATTAAAAAATATATCATCTTTCTTCCTAGCATCAATTGATTTTTTAGAGATATTCCACTCTAGCATATCAGAAGGATGAATATGATATTTATGAAGAACAAAATTAATTAATTCCTCATCAGATATATTTTTTCTAATTTTTATATTGTGAATTCTTAACATGAAAAACTCCTTTTATTTGTAGTTTTTAAGTAAGTTAATTATATACTAGGTAAGAGGAATAATCAAGTTATCAAAAATAATATATACCACCCTCTAGCTAGAAATCTGAAACTGAAAAGTATTTACAAATGTATGATAATATTATAAAATAAAAGAAAATGAGAAAAGGAGTTGAGTACCATCGAAACAACACAAAGTTCTTTTTTATTAAGATATGGAGCAGTGTTAATTATATTTACAGAATTATTAATGATTGGCACAATTATGGTTTTATATGTGACAAATGGAGCATATATTCCTACCTTTATAATGCTTTTTTTGTCTCCGCTATTAGGAAATATAATTGCAGCAAAAATCTCCAAAAGATGTAAAAAGGTATTGTTCAAGGAAACTTTAAATAAATATTTTATTTTGATGAATATTATAATACATATATTAATATATTTTTTGAATTTTCAATTTAATATTATAATGGTAGTCATATATGGTATTGGAGCAATGATTGGATTTTTTAATGCAAAAAAAACTGTTGAAAAATTGAAAGAAAACATGGTAATAGATGAAACAGATGATGGAACATTTTCAGAGGGAGAAAAAATATCTATTAAAGAATTTAATTTAGGAAAATTTAATGGAGAAACAATTAGAGAATTTTTGAAGAAGAATCATTTAAAAGAAGAAAACTATTTATTAGCACAAATGATTCCTACAGCAAAGGAATATATGCTATATGGTCTATTTTCTTTTTCAAACTATATACAATATATCTTATATTTTGATGACGAAAAGTTATATTTTTTCGAACTATCGAAATTAACAAATAAATCTATAAAAAATGGATTTTTTGTAAAGTTTGAAGATGTAGAAGTTAAAAAATTGAGAAAAGGTTTGATTAGTTATAAAATTAGACTAGAATTTAAAGATGGAAGTATGGCAAATATGCAAATCGTTAAAAGAGTAGCAAGATTATTTTTACAAAAAAAATATAGTGAGAAATTATATAATAAACTTTTAGAAATAAAAAATAAAGAATAAGAAAGAAGAAACAAATGGAAGAACAATGGAAATCAAGAACAGAATTATTAATTGGAAAAGAGAATATACAAAAATTAGCGGAAAGCAAAGTAATTGTATATGGAATAGGTGGTGTAGGTTCATTTGTTGTAGAAGGATTGGTAAGAGCAGGTATAGAAAATATCATTCTTGTGGATAATGATGTCATTTCTCCTAGTAATTTGAATAGACAAATCCATGCAACAATTTCGAATATAGGAAAATTAAAAGTAGATTGCATGAAGGAAAGAATTCTATCTATCAATCCTAAGGCAAATGTACAAACGTATCTGTCACAAGATATAGAAAATGGAGAAGAAACACTTATAGAAGATACTATAGATTATGTTGTAGATGCAGTAGACACGATTACAACAAAACTAAAATTAATCCAAAGAGCCAAAGAAAAACAGGTGCCTATTATTTCTTGTATGGGAACAGGAAATAAATTAGATCCAACTAAATTTGAAATAGTAGATATCTATAAAACATCAGTATGTCCACTAGCAAAAGTCATGAGAAAAGAATTAAAGAAAAGAGGAATACAAGATTTAAAAGTTTTATATTCTAAGGAAGAACCAATAAAACATGATATAGAATCTAGAACACCTGCTAGTATATCTTTTGTTCCATCTGTTGCAGGGATGATTATAGCTGGAGAAGTGATCAAAGATATTATAAAAAAATAGTTTTATAGGACATAAAAATCCTGTGGTTAGATTTCGATTAGTAATTAAATAAAATAAAGTATTTTAGGTACAAATGTGCTTGAAATACTTTATTTTATTATGTTTATATGCTACAATAGGTGTAAATTTTTGTACGAATATTTCTCTTTTTAGAGTCAACATATAGCCAAGAAGTAAACAACCCAATAATTATTGGAAAGGAGGAATTTCCTGTGAGTTGAACACTATCTATTATTATTTTCTGTGAAGTAGAAAGTAATAAATTTCAAGTAACTCGATATTGTAAGTATTAAGGAGGACAAGAATGCAATACAGAATTAATGACGAAAATGAGAGAATCTATGTAGAATGTCGGAAAGACGAAGAAAGCAATTGGTGGATATGCGCAGGATTTGATGAAAATTCTAGATTAATTTTTTATGGTGATTTACCAGATGAGATGTGCAAAAAAATTGAAGAATTTTTGGAATCACAATGTATGCATATTGATGAAAATGGAATAGTATATTGTTTAACAAATTAAAGGTATAGGAAATGTAAGTAATAAGATATAGCTAAAGGTATTAGATTTTAGCTATATCTTGTTATTTTATAGATGTTTTTTTATAATCCAATTGAATATGAATTTAACAGCTACTTTGAAGAAAAGCTTGAGTAATAGTGTAATATGAGAAAATATATCAAGTGTTATTATGTACTCAATTTAAACTGTAAGTTCTAACTCAAAAAATATAAGAATACAATTAAACAAAAGTATTCTAAATAAAAGGAGTTAGAATAAATGAAAGGTGTATCAATAGAAGAACGTGCAATAGAACTTGCACAATATATCATAGACTCAAAAGATACAGTAAGAGGTGCAGCAAAAAAATTTGGGATTAGCAAAAGTACAGTACACACCGAAGTAACATTCCAGAACGGTAAGAATAAATCACCTATAATTCCAAAAAGTATTGAAATTAAAAAGGTGTTCTTAGCAGAGAAGAATCCTATTGTAAAATTAGGATTACTAATAAAATAATTAGGAGGTTTGTTATGGATAGTAAAGAATTAAAAAAAGAAATTGTAGATGAAAAGACAGGAATAAGTTATACATTAGTCGGAGATTATTATATGCCTAATTTATATTTAGAGCCAGAAGAAAAAATCACATTAAATAAATATGGATTATTAAGATTAAATTATTTGAAGAAACATAAAAAAGCAGAATACACTATATTATTTATGAATAAAGAATTAAACAAACATTTAAAAGAAATTCAAGAACAAGCTCAAAAAGAAATTGATTTTATAATAGAAGATTTAAAATCAAAAAGTGATTTAACAGAAGATATGAAAAATACTAACCCTTTATATTGGGTTGGTACAATGAACTCAATAAAAAATCAAGCAGAAGAAATTGTTTTGAAGAAATTAATTTATGTATAATAAGTTAGTTTACTTTTAAATAAAAATGCCTTAAAAACGATTTTGAGGCTTAACTGAATAAAGGAAATAACTAACTACTTATAGTTTATAAACTATGAGTAGTTTTTTGTTTTCAAAAGAGATTATGCCTCAAACTCTATAAAAGTGATAGGTGTGATGAGCCG
>CAMLYR010000002.1 GCA_946491915.1 uncultured Clostridium sp. | reverse complement strand
ATCAACAGACTACTCTTTTTTTGGTTGTAAAAATCTACAGTATATGTCTTATCTGCATCGATTTTAATTGTCTGAGATGAATTTTCACTTAGAATATAACCCTCAGGTGCTTTGGTTTCGGTAATCACATAAGTGCCTTTTTCCAGATCAGGAATCAAAATAGTACCACTTTCATCTGTGGTATATAATCCATTAGATGTACCTACAGATATACCGTCTGAATGTTTCACCTCAAAAGTCGCACCATGTAGCAACTCTTTGTTATCTGCATCGAATTTACGGATTAAAATACCACCTTTTTTATAATTCGTAAAGTTTACTGTAAGTGTTTCCCCTGTTGTGCCAATCTGCACTGTTTTAGGTGTAGTTGACAGCATATAACCATCGGGGGCTTTTACTTCCGTAATGACATAAGAACCAGGTTTCAGATTTGGAATTAAAATATTACCATCAGAATCAGTAGTATATTTTCCGTCACCTACTGCTGCACCAGAAGATGTGGTTATTGTAAATTCTGCACCTTCTAATGGTTTCTTTGTATTTCCATCTACTTTGTTAATAGAAATTGCGCCATAAGGATAGTTACGGAATACCACTTCAACGATACTTGTGCCATCTGCTTTCATATTGACTGTCTGCATATCTGTTTCAGCAATGATATAATTGTTTGGTGCTTTTGCTTCTCTGACTGCATAAGCACCTGCTTCCAGACCAGTAATAACAATAACGCCGGAATGATCTGTGGTTGCTGTACAGATCAGCTTGCCATTCTGACCACTGGTTTCCCCTGTGATTCGCAATACTTCAAATGTTGCACCGTCCAGCATTTCTCCTGTGTTGGCGTCTGCTTTCTTGATGACAAGACTGTTCAAAGGATAGTTGACGATTCCGTCTACAACTTCATAGCCATTTCCACTTGTAATCTCAATACCATTAGTTGCTGTATCACCATCGGCTACATTATCATTGTTCAAGTAAGAGTTATCACCTGGATTCAGATAAATACGTGTCACAGGGTTCGTTGGTTTCTGATAGCCTTGTGCCGGAATCGTTTCTGTCACGATATACCAGCCAGGTTCTACATACGGCAGTTTGATTCTGCCATCGGCATCCGTTTTGAATGTGCCGATCATCTTGATGGAGCCATTTTCTTCTTCATGCTCAATTTTGAATGTGGTGTTTGGAATACCCTTATTGGTTGTATAATCTGTTTTCTCGATAATCAATGTAGGGTATTTGATGTTTTCAAACATTAGTGTTTTTTGATCGCCTGCTTCAAGTTTGACTCTTTGTGGTGTGTCATTGAGGATATATGGCTTTGGTGTGGAAATCTCAGTGATTTCATAAGTACCTGCTTTCAGTCCAGGAATAACGATTGTACCGTTTTCATCGGTAGTCGCTGTTGTAGGTTGTACACTGGTATCATCTACTTCTTTGACTTCATAAACAACGCCTGGAATCGGTTCTTTTGTGACGGAGTCGATTTTTTTGATTATCAGTTCCGGCAATTTGATGTTATCGACCTTTACGATAATTTCACCATCGCCAGGCTTGGCAACGATCACTCTATCAGGACTTGTTTTATTAGAAAACATATATCCAGGAGGCGGATTTAGTTCTTTGACCACATAAGTGCCTGGTTTAATATAGCCGGATGTAAATTTACCATCCTCATCTGTCATACCTTCTACTACAGGACGTGCAGTATCAGCTTGCTCATAAATAGCAAACTGCGCACCGGGTAATTTTTCTCCTGTTTCTTCGTCATATTTTTCAACAGTGATGCTGGGCATTTCCAGATTTGCAAATAACAATGATTTGTTATCTCCGGCATTCAGTCTGATGTCCTGGTGCTCACCTGTCAGTACATAAGGCTCCGGCACAAAGACTTCTGTAACGGTATAAACGTCTGGATCAAGGTAGCCCATTTCGCCACCTTCCATTCCTACAGTCACTTTGCCGTCGTCACCCGTTGTTACTGTTCCAATTATAGTGCCATCAGCTTTTTTGAGTTCAAATTTCGTGCCTGGTACTGGATCACCTGTCTGCCCGTCTATTTTTTCGATTGTCAATACGGGCTTTTTCAGATTTTTCATCACCACTTGTATATTTTTGTCCTTCCCAAGATATACAGTCTGTGGGCAGTCACCCAATGTGTATCCTTCCGGTGCAGTTACTTCTGTGATTTTATACGTACCTACTGGTATATTTTCTAATGTGGCAACACCATTTTCGGTTGTTACTGTGGTTGTATAGTCACCGTCTACTTGCTCTACCTTAAAGGTTGCTGGATCAGTAACGACTTCACCAGTCTGCTGGTCGATTTTTGTGATGGTCAGACCGGGGAATTTACTGTTGAGGAATTTCAGGCTGGGAGCTTGTCCGTTCCTTACCGTCACATACTGCGGTGTCTGATCCAGGATATATCCTTCTACGGTAGATACTTCTCTTACCAGATAGGTACCATCCGGTACATCTTCCCACGTGATTTTCCCTTCCGCATCGGTCTTGCCTGTTGCTCTCCAAGCGCCTTTGCCGTCAATCTGCATGATTTCATACTGAACACCAGGAATCGGCTCGCCTGTTTCGGAATCTTCTTTTTCAACGATTACAGTCTGTGATGGATAATCACGGAATGTAACCGTTGCAGTCTTATCATTTTGTACTGTGATTACTTGTGATGTTGGTGCAGTAAGTTGATATTTATTATTTGTATCACGTTCAATAATCGTGTATGTGCCAGCTCCTGGAATCTGAGGTGTCCACTTACCGCTTGCATCAGTTGTACCAGTATCAATCAACTGACCATTGGAATTATAGCAGTCAAAAGTAACTCCTTCCAATGGAGTTGCATTGTCCCTGGCATCCAGCTTGATAACGATTAAATTTCCAGAACCAGGAGGTGGATTGGGTGTATCTGGTGTATCAGGTTTATTAGGAACTGACATTTTTGCACTAGTAATTACATCTTGATATGGCATTGCGATTTCCATATCCTGAACTTGTCCTTCCAATCCATCCAATGGCTTGCCGATTAATATGACATTAGAAAACAAAGTGGCTGTTATTTGTACATTGGCCTCTACAGTGTCATTCTCAGGTACTTCTGAAGCAGGAACCCGAATTACAAAGTTCTCATCACCTTTAAAATTTGTTTTTTCTACTCCACTCTCATCTGTGATTTTGGTACCATTTGGATAATCTCCTGTCAGCTCTACC
Organism: uncultured Clostridium sp.; assembly: GCA_946491915.1. The sequence goes on along the minus strand of CAMLYR010000002.1, from coordinate 44,470 downwards.
TTATATGAATCAATGTATTTACCAGAATTAGATGTTTCAGTGACTTTGAAACGTTGATAATAAATATCACCGTCTAAAACAGGCTCTTTATCTATCTTAGCACTTCCGTATACAGCCTGCTGTACTGGATCTGGATTACTTAATGCTAAATTAACCAGTTTATCAAATAATGTTTTTACATTTGGGTTTCCAGGAGATTGCCATAAATTTTTATCTGTATATGATGAAACACCAATAACACACCAGATTGCAGCTTTTGTTGCAGCATAAGCTTCTTCTTCATTTGCTACACCTAATTCCTGATAAGTCTTGTATGGAATAGAATTATTCAGAATTGCTGCAATCTTCTCATTAGTTTCCGCTCCTGTAACATTAACATCGTATTGTCCGGCTGGTATTTCTCCAGGTCCAGCTTTGTTAGGATCTACACAGAAAGCTGGATGCTTTTTTCCATTGTCATCATACCACCATGCAGAAGAATGTAGTACATTCATTCCTTTATATTGAATATCATTGATATCTTTACCTTTTACTACCGTTATTTTCTTCGTTACACTGCCTTCTTCTATAGCATAAACCGAAGGTATATATATCATTGGAAGGACAATGATTAGAAAGAGTAAAAAAGCAAAAATATGTTTAAATTTACTCATAAATTCCTCCTCCTTATACTTTGCTTTTAAAATAGAAAAGAGATACGAATAAAAATCCGTATCCCGTTTATATACAACTCTTATTATTTTGAGAATATTTGAACCCAGTAGTATTGATATTCGCTACTTTCATCATATAAATAACCTACCCCAAGATATTTAAAATCTGGATTTAATATATTTGCTTTATGACCTTCAGAATTCATCCATAATGTCATAACAGACTCGGGCTTAATCATTACTCCTGCAATATTTTCACCTGCGTAAGAAGAATCTACATCCATTTCATCTAAGAGACTTCTGAAATTTTCTCCGTTTGGTCTGGTATGGTCAAACACTTCACAGATTTCTTTTGCTCTGATATTTGCCGCTTCCGTTAAAGTATCATCGAGTTTTACTGGATCAATTCCAGCTTTTTCTCTTTCTTCATTTACCAAACGAAGGATTTCTTCAGCATATTGGCTATTACTTTTTTTATCTATCATTTCCTGCTCTTTTTGTGTTTTTTCATCAGCTTCTCTTTGTATTTTTTCTTTATCAGCCTGCTCCTTTACAATTTCTTTATATTCTTCAATATAATTCATCAGCTCATCATAATTCGGAAATTGTTCTACAGGCTTTGTTGTAATTGCTACGGTTTTTGTTTCTTCATTCCACTGGATATCTGCATATAAGCCTTCTGCGATATCTCTGATACCTAGTAAAGTTCTACCATTTTTTATGATTGGTTTAACTTTTAGCGATTGTTCTGGTTCAAAAACAGCATCATTTCCAAAAACAATCTTATTTGTGTCAATAGTAATATTTGTAACATAGCTAAATTTTGCATCCAAATCATCTCCAGGATCTACAAACTTCTGCATAGTTACATGATCCTCTGGTTGGAATATTCCATTTACAATGGTATTACCCGGAAATGTTTCAAAACTGACTTCCCAGCCCATTTTTTCAGCTACATCTCTAACAGGTACCATAACTCGGTCATTGATATTTACTGGTTGCTGATCCTTAAAATTGACTTTTTCCCCATCTATTGTGACTGTAATTTGATCTGCCGCAGAAGCGCCAGTGACTGTACCAAATACCATTGCTGCTGTTAATAACATTGTTGTAAATCTTTTTTTCTTCATTGTACTTCCTCCTTACTAAAACTTTCCCTATCACCACTTTACTTTCTTATCTGTATTTTACCATAAAGCAAATGTAAATTTCAGTAAATTAATATTTAAAATTTTCTTTTTTACTAATTGCTTAATACTTTGTTCGGTCAAATACATTATGTTTCAAAAGTGATTCATTTGGTATTGCTCTTTGTAAGTATGCTATTTTATGAGCAGCATCCCATTTCACATCAAAATTTAATGCACTACCAATCTGACGCAATCCAACCATTAATGTACCTTGGTAAAAAAACGGCGGTGTATCTGTCGGCACCGTCATTGAGTCATATTTCCACATGGTAAAGGAACCAACTTCGATTTTAATAGCACCATCATTGATTTCTGCAGTCATATTTTTTTCATCCCAGCTTACCGTATAACCAAGCTCCTCAGCTACAAACCGCAATGGAACAAATACTCTGCCATCAATAACAAGTGCAGGCGTATCTCTTGGTGTGCATTTCTTCCCATTTATCACGATAGTAACTGGTTGAGTATTATTGCCGCCACGATACTGGTTTACAAAATATGTATTCGATAACGAATCACGTGACCATAACTCTGCATTTGGTTGTTCTGTAACATAAATTACATCTGAACTTAATGATTCACCATTAATATAGTCCGGTTGATATTCTTCCGTTTCATTGACATAACCGTCACCAGATACAGCACCGGAGGACAAGCCATCTGTTATATATCCGCCTGTTTCGCTGCCTTTATCTGCAAAATAATCATCTACACTATCGTAATAGGAAACTGAATACCCATCATTGGCAAATGTACTTACAGGAGAAAAGGTTATGGAAATTATCAATACACCAAATAGTATGTAGCTTTTAAAAATTTTTTTCACTACCAATCACCCTTTATCTTTTTTGTTATTTGTAAAAATATTAATAAACTGATCGGCGTATTCACCAAATATTGAGAATGAATCCTTTGTAGTTTTTATCCAGTATCGAAAATCGCTGACAATATCTCTTACCCAATAGATAAAATAGGCAGAAGTAAATATTGTAGCCGGAATAATAGCCAGATTATTCTCTGTGATTAACAATACTCCCACTGAAAGAATCATGAACATACACAAGATAGACTTTCTTCTTGAAAAAGTACCTTTATCATTAAGCACCTTTGGTTACACCACCTTTGATAATACCTTTGGAAATTACTTACTTTATTTAACTTTTTTCCAATAAAAAAAACTTTAGAAATTTTATTACTAAAGTTCTAATTGTTGCCAGAAAATACACCAATATAATCTGTATACCCTGATCCAGCATCATGATAATCACCGCTGTCCTGCCAGTAACTACTGGTACTTTCTTTATATGTATATGTTGTAGTTTTGGTACTGGTGCTATTTGTACTACTGTCTGCTCCAACCTGAATCGCAGTTACGGCAATTCTATTTTGTGGAACCAAATGCTCGCATGTGATCAAAGTAAGACGGTTATCACCATAATCAGTAAACACACCCCAATCCGTATCAGAGATAGCACGAATATCGGATACCTGATATGTTCTGGTAACACCGTTTACTGTGTATTTGATAGTATCTCCAATATCCACATTTACAAGATATTTGAAATGTGTGTTATTGTGTCCAGCGATTCCCACATTCCCATCAAACACAGGAGTATTTTCAAAGTGCCCTGTACCCTTTGCAAGATCATCCAAATCTACACTGCCCATAACCGGTGCGTTATTCAGATTGATAGATGGGATACTGATTGTACCAATAGAACCAGATGGCTGTATTGTGGTGTTTGAACCAGGATAGGTAGCTGTTGTTTCCCCTATGTTATTTTGTGCTATTTCTATTATCTCAGCCAAATTTGGATCTTCATCCATGCTATCTGCTTCTATGTCAATAGGTGATAGTTCCTCATCTAACCCTTGGCGAAAAATATTCAGTGCCATACTAGATTCTTCTGGAAACTCTTGCTTATCCGCATCAGTATTTTCTTCATTTTCTGATACCACGTTTTGTAAATCTTCCTGTAAATCTTCCTGGTGGTTACGCATTTGAAAACTATAAAATACTACCATACATACTAAGAATATTACCAACATACTGATACCAATTCGAAAACCAATATGATTACGCCAAAAATATTTTATTTTACCACCAAAATCCTTTGGGATTTCATCAGGAATTTCATCAGGATCAAACATCTCAAAATCATCCTGTAACCGTCTTTCTTCTTTTTCAATCGCCCTTGCTTTAACGTTCGTATGAAATTTTGAGAATTTCTCTTTGATACTGCTTGTCAGTGAACGCTCCTTTTGTTCTGACTGGGGATGTTCTGCAAATAAGGATAAATCACCAAATTCGGAGATATCTTCAAAATCTTCAATGTCCGCTGAATAGGTCGCTTTATTTTTATTAGATTGCGGCGGATATAGTTCAGATGTCAAATCAATGCCTGATGTTATGGATTCTGATTTCGTTGCTATGGGTTCTATCGCCACTTCAACTTTCTTTGGTGGCGCCTTAGATGTATGTTCATGTGTTTTTATTATTTTACGCAGTTTACCAAAATCAAAATTAAAGGCGAAAAGGTCAATTTTGATGTTCTTTTTATTCAGTGCACTGTTGATAATAAACAGAGAAAATACAAACAAAATCACAAGTGGGATAATAAGTACAAGGATATATAGCACTAAAGTAATCATCATATCCCTCCCTTACATTGAACTGTCTATTTTTTCATCTTCATTATCCATATTTAATGAAATCTCACCTTCTGTTACTGTTGTAGCCACAGATCCTTCAGGCTCTTCGTTCACTCGCTTCCATACTTTGAAAGCAACACAAGCTACACCAATGGCTACCAAATAAAGCAGTGCCCAAGGTAGCAAAATCATGGCAGTAGACATTTTTTTAGAAGTACCAGACGAATACATATCCATCGTATTTGTTGGATTTATAGCCGCCAGTTTGCTATTCTCCTTGATATAAGTGGAATTTACATAGTTGTTATAATAAATACCACTAGCATTTGCAACTGTTGTATTAGGCTTATAAGTTACAACATAAATGTTGGTAGGCGAATTTTTCATTAATATATTGCCGATATATGTAGCTGTTCCTTTATAATCCTTGTCTTCTATATATTTTGTCCCAATATAAGATACTGTAGCTCTCCATGATGAAGCAACTGTATTATATGTACTATAACCGTTATTGCCTTCCGTACCATTGATACCTGTGCCCGGATCACCCATATTAGTCCATGTTACTTTTCCCTGACGGTATGTAATGCCGTTGGATTTTATAGTCTGAGGTATTTTGTCTTGATCTTTAATAGCCATATCGTAGGTTTTGACAAAACTGGTTCCTGAAGGTATTTTCTCATTCTTATTCAGTTCTACTTTTATACTACTCGTATCAAGTGTCAATATACCCTTTCCGTCAGTATTGTCATACTCCAACTCTGTGGGAAAGTTATCTGCATCATCTTCTGTTTTCGCAATAATTTCTTTTGTTAGTTTCTTTTCCTCATAATTCTGAGGATTTACAATGCTATCAACCGCATACTGCACATAGTTTGTAGTGATCGTGGAAGGTGCAATTTCACGAATATCTGCATAATATGGGATTATATATGTTTTTTCTATCGTTTGAATGCCAAAAATATCTATGTATGTTTTGGTTTCTTCACTGATAGGATAAACTGGCTGATTATTGCTAGGTTGCTCCAAAATTGAATTTTGATTCTGGGCGGAATTCAGATTACCTTTTTTTGTTTTCTGATCAGTTTCAAGTGCCACACTCTTATTTTCTTCAGAAGTAGCATTTATTTCTTGCTCTTGTTTTTCTGTAATAGTGTTCAAATCCTGTTTTTTACCATCTGAATTATCAGTTTCATTATTTTCTACCTTAGAACTTTCTTCTGTTTTCTTCGAAACATCTTTCGATTGATCTGCATTTTTCGATGTTTCTGTATGACTGATAAGATCTTCACTTAATTCACTTGGTGTAGATATATCTTTGCTACAGCTTGGGATAAGAACTATAATAGTAGCACATAAAGCAACCATTCTTACGAAGTTTCTCCTCATACACCGTTGTCATTGGAAATTCAATGACTTCCTCCTTTCTTTAATATTTTCCTTTTCGCAATAAAAAAACAACCTGACATATTGTAGAATTGTCAGATTGTTTGTTGAGGGTAAATCCTCATGTAAAACCATTGATAGCGTATATTTCTCTCTATTAATTTGGAGGAATAATGTCAAACCACAATTGAATCTATTACTGTCTTTAGCAAAGCATAGCTCCTAATAGCAACATCCTCGTGTGCCTGAAAGTAGATGCATAAGGGAACTTAAGAGAAAATATTTGTCCAAAAAATACTGCTAGTTGGTTCTGGTATTTCCATTTGTTAAAATATATATACCTTGTACTTTTGCGTATAGCGTTTTTCACTGGGCGTGAATTCATTTTGAAGTCAACGTAAAATTGGGAGCTTTTAATTGACTAGCCGCAAACTTACAAACTATCAATGGTTTTACACAAGGTTTACCTTACTCAGAAGATATTAAAGCATCCATCACAAGAAAATACAACAGATCTATGTTATGCTTCTGTTTGAGTTCGTGCTGGAATGAACCTGGATAATAATCCCAGGAAAGTATATCCACCTCCTCGTATAATTAAGACAGTTAGGTATTTATTGCTCAAATCTCGAAGCATAAACCACTGTAAAGCCCTCACACACATAGTGTTTAAACTACATAGTCTGATTTTTGAAGTTGAATCTGTGATTCAATTAAGTTAATGGTATGCTCAAACAAAATATCATATATAAATTATGTGTAATATATTTGGCATTTTTCATAGCATTATAATATTTTGATATTTTATTGTCATGGCACACTTGGCTACCAAGCTGGACAGGCTTGGATTGAACCAAAACACCGTATAATTTGGCTCATAGCACTGCATTAACACTAAAGGCTTTTCTCTTTCTGATGGCTATTTAATTAATTCCAATGGATTGGATTTAAATACCTTTTTTATATTATTTATAATGCCATATTAACACACATTATTTTAATATGCAACAATTTAAAAATAATTTTTCATTTTTTATCAAAAAAAGCTGTAACAGGATAACTTTTTCCATGTTACAGCTTTTTTTAACTTCTTTTTTTGTGTTCTTTCAAATAGGTTAAAGTAAAGTCATCAATGCCTTTACCCATCGAAATATCCCATTCAGGAACAGAATATTTCAATCTGGCACTAATTGCCATTTCTTTAACTGTTTCGATTGCTTCCATTACTTTCTGGTTATAAGTTCGATCCATATCAAACACAATACGGATTTCTCTTACGCCACATGTCTTGAAATGTCTAAATATTTGTGGTATATCCTTAACACTGGTTATTCCAGTAATTGCAACAAAACATTTACTTTTATTGGACAGACAATAAGTAACATCTGCCTTTAACGCACCTTCTGTTAGATACATTACTTCCTGAAGTTTTCCGACAAAATGTGTATAATTTGTTACAGGTGTTCCACCATCTTTATTCCCACTAGTAAACCAGATATAGCGTGGTCGCAAAACAGCTTTGACTGCAACATTTGGTAAAATTGAAGTACGCAATGCATATGTGAAGGTTCGTTCTTCATCAGCCCCAAAGTGATGTTCCCAATGGATTGTTCCTAAATTATCAACACTATATCCAGATGTTGTTTTTTCAGTATCTACAACCGCTCCTTCAGGGATAGAATCTAAGATTCGCAGTGTAACAGGGTATGGATTTTTATTTCTTACTTTAATGGTATAATCTATTGTATCTGTAAAAGAAATATCCTGATCAATTATCACATTTTCATCACCTTTTAGCCTAATCTGTAAACCTTGAATCTTACCACTTAGACTACGATAAGGAATAAAAAATCCGTTTGCCAACATCATAGTATATTTTCCATACCTCTTATAAAATCCAGGAATACCTTTTAGATTTAAACCATCTTTCTCCAAAGCCTTGATGATTTCTGGAATTTGCTCTCTAGACGGACAACTTTTATATCCAAGTTTCATAATTTGTTCCTTAGTTAAACCCCGCTTCATTAGATTTTCCATATCGTCTGTATTCAATGTAAGTAGTGTAAGTAGCTTATGATATACCTTATGACGTTGATCCAAAGGTGCAGGAGCAACCTCTTGCACCCTTGGCAACATCTGTTTATAGGATTTACCATACGAATGGTGTCCGTCTATAAAGGCAACCACATCTGAATACTTGGCGTCCATTTGACCAGACAATTCTCTATACAGTGACATAAATCCAAATTGCTTACAACATTTTCCACTGTGACAAAAAAATCCATTTACAGATGGTTTTGGATTGATATATGCTTTTTTTCCACCACAGAATGGGCATCTGCTTAATCGCAGATTGCCACCAGATGCATTTCTATATTCCATATCAGGATAAAAAGTATCTATGATTTCTTTTATGCTTCTGTATTCCATTCAGGCTCACTCCCTTACTTAGCTGTTTAAAATATTTTCCATATATTCACAATATACCAATTCACTGGATAGCGAAGTGTTGGTAAAGGAAAATGCCCTTTATTCATTACTTCAATTACTTTGTCTTTATACATGTTTAAGAAATCACCTAAAAGGATAACTGTATCCTTCTCACACTTGTCTAGCCAAAGAAAGTTATTATAAATTGGAATTTCCTCTACGAATGTTCTTGCAGCTTGCTCATCTTTCCAATTAACTGCTGCACATTTTTCACGTACTAGCATAAGATGTGCTTTCCAGTCTGCACATAATTTATCCTCACTGGTATATCCCCATTCTTTTAACACTTCTTCCTTATGCAATTCTTGCTCAATTTCTTGACTGTAAGATTCCTCGGAAGTCAGATGATCAGAATTTTCCATTTCTTCTTCTATGAAAGGTTTAAATGGAGAATCTTCATTATCATCTGTAAAATATTCACCGCTTTCTAGAACTTGATCAGGATATACTTCCTCTGATTCCGATTGCACTGATACATCAATCGTCTGTTCTTCTTCTTTCATATTTTCTGTTAACATCATTTTGTTGCCAGCCACTTCGTCTTCTGAGGATTCAGTAAGATTTACTATAACACTTTCTTCTGCATGTCTATTTTCAGTATTAGTCACAGCACTTTTTTCAGAATTATCTACAAGAGCAGTTTTTTTGGATTTTCTACTAATTTTTTTTCTGGGCTGTTTCTCACTTTTTTTAGTAACCTTTTGGTCTGTTTCTACCACTTCCTGCTCAAATGTAGGCTGTTTCTGCAACTCATTTGCAAGAAGCTGATACTGGTAAACAAACTTGATTTTTGCATTTACAATGGGATCTCCTTCATTACTTATCCCATAACTTTTTGCGATATTTGCTAGCTGCAGACTATCCAATGCAGCAATCGGCTTTCCAACAGCAGAATAGCCTTCTGGCAAAATAGATACCATCGCATCATCGTACAGCATTTTGACTGTTTCGTCATGAATATCGAAATTTCCACTCTCGATGTACTTATTGTAAATGCTTAACTGTGCTTTTGCAACATCTGTATCGTTACTGAAATCACCATTATGCCAGATAAAACCAGCTGCAGACAAAGCTTTACCAGTTGCACGGCGCTCGGCTACTTCAATAAAATTATCCTCATCAACATTAGCTGAACCATGCCCCATTGCAAGCAAGTTTCCCTCACTGTCGAATACTTCAGAAACAAATATACAAATCCTATTTCTAGCAATATCGTCCATGTTTACAGACATATTTGTTTTTATTGTACCTTTTGGATGAACCGTTCTGAACCATAATAGTTTGATTACATAAGGTACATAAATATCTAGCTCGCCTTCTACGATAAGATTTTGCCGATCAATACCAGTAAATTGGTTCACACCAGAGAACATCTCCATATTCAAATTTGTTTTTTTCATAGTTCTTTCCCCTTTCATCTCATATCTCATCTAAAAATTTTAATAATAAAATTTCCAAAGTTATAAGCTAAATATCATGCCATTTCCCTTTTTTTCTTATAAGCATTTTGTTTAGTTTTTCTACTCGAAAAATAAAACCTCGCACCTTTATCTTGAGTGGAAAAAAATTCACCAATACGCTCTGGCATATTCTTACCACATATTATAATCGCTGTTTTTTCATCAATATCTTCCGACAGCTTAGTATCTGCTGATGAATTATATTCCGTTATAAATTTGGACAGGTCAAATTTTACAGCTGTTGTATCTGTCAGTGTAACATATTGTGTGACTGACATATCACCTATATTGTCGTTGTATTCGATTCTACTAGGCTTCATATTAAACTGTTTTTCACACATCACAAATATCTTCATTGCTATTTCTTCTTTTTCTTCCTTTGCTTTTTGTGCTTCTGCATTATGGAACTGCTGCCTAATAATGCATTCATTCATTTCATTGAATAAACGTTTTTCATTCTGACTTTTAATTTCATAAACCAACTCTTTATTTGCTCCATAAAATCTCTTAAAAGTATCTGCCTTAATCGCTGTACACAGTCGCTGAAAGTGTTGGCTTATTGTAGGAACAGCACATTTTTCTACCATGCTCCAAAAATCAATCTCTACAGCAATCATCTGTTGCTCAATTTTTCTGTCTCTTGGGATATAAATAACGTATAAGTCCTTTGTAGTCAAATCCAATCCCACAACAAAAGCTAAATCTATATCCAAAGTTGCCATATAGTGCCTTACTTGGTACTCATAAGATAATGGGCAGATACCGTTTATCCCTTTGCAGAAGTCTGTACTTACCCATTCTGTTGCATTAACCAACGTCTTACACTCTAAAATCGCCTGTGTACCATCTGGCAACAACAGTCTGCGGTCAATATTTGCAAGCATAAATGGATATTTCGTGTGCTGATACATCGCATTATCCTGTTGTACACGAATTGCAGGATAACGCTCTTGAAATATATCTGCAACAAAGTCTTCTAAACGATTCCCTATCTCCATACTAATTTTGGATTTTTCAGAATCCGGCTTTTTGTTAACGCCAATTTTCTCATAGAATACATCAAACATAGACTTGTATTTATTCAATCCGAGAATCGCACCGACATCCGATCCACCTATACCTTTTTTTCTTTCTTGTATCCAAGTTTCTTTAGATATTATTGTTATGTCAGGGATGAATACATTTGCTTCCATTTATTTTCCTCCTTTTTTCATAAAAAAAAGAGATCTCTAAATGATCTCCTTGGTAAATACTCAATATTTTTGATATATACCTATAAGTGAAAAGGACATTTAGATAAGACCTTACATTCTTTATCACTATAGCATGGCTTTTCATTATCCGTATAGTATGGATAGCACACACCAATGTCCATAGAATTTAATATATCTTCTACCTTTTCTGTAATACTTCCGGCAATCTCCTGAGAATAAGGTAATATATCTTCATTCGTTTTCTGAAACATTGTGGTATGCAGTAAATTAGCAAAATCCATTGCTGCATTATAAATCACGTCGTTTCTTTGAATTAAAAAATCTTCAAAGTCCTCTTTTGCTATTTTCATAATAATCCTCCTCTTTTTTTATAATCTTCTGATTAAAACGGCAGATCGTTATCCTCAATGTTGTCAATTTGATACAATCCCGATTGATCGTTTTGTGACTGTTTATCTGCCTTATTGTTTTCTGAACTTACAGCAGGGCTATAATTTTCAGCAGAACGACCGCCTTTTTTCTGACCAGCTTTAATCTCATTTGCCTGCAAATATAATTCCCTGTGCTTTTCACCATTTTTTCCTGTCCATTCATTAGGTCGCCATTCACCGATAACATACAGTTCATCGCCAACACTCATATACTTTTCCATATATTCAGCATCTTTGCCTAATATAGTGACAGGGAAAAAGATTGCTTCTTTTTCTTTCTTTTTGTGATTGTAGTAATTAACTGCAAGATTGATATTAGCAATTACAATTTTACCACTTGCTTCACTTTTGCTGTCTACTCTACGCACCGTCATTTTAGAAATTCTTCCAGATAATAATCCTTTGTTGAAATCTTCCATAATTTTTCCTCCTTTAATCTTTCCTTTTGACATAAATAAAAAAAACCAGTCCGTAAAATTTACAGACTGGTTCCTAAAAAAAATACTAAAAATTCTCTTTCAGTATAAGAAAAATATATCCTTTTGTCAATATATTTATACTGAAATCTTATTTTAGACCTTTAGATAAGCCTTGACTTCTTCTTCTGCTATTTCTAAAATTTTTGCTATATCAGTTATGGAAATACTATTTTTATACATTTTTGCTATCGTCTCCGCTTTTTCCTCAGCTTTGCCCTTGTTAATACCTTTTTCAAATGCTTCTTCTCGAATCTCTTGTTCCCTCATCAACAATGTCATATACTCAGCCCTCCATTCCATATTTTCTTTTACCTGTTTTACCCTTGTATCCAGTTTTTTTACAAATGAATTTTCGCTGTATTCTCCATTTACATAACGCAGAAATGCACGAATTTCTGCGTCATCGGCTTTTGCATAGTCTTTTGTATTAAAAAATATCTTCATGGTACCATCTTCCAGCTTCAAGTCTTTATATACTGAAATCTTATTTTAGCCCTTTAGATAAAACTTAACTTCTTCTTCTGTTATTTCTAAAATTTTTGCTATATCAGTTATGGAAATACCATTTTTATACATTTTTGCTATCGTCTCGGCTTTTTCCTCAGCTCTGCCCTCAGCTTTGCCCTTGTTAATACCTTTTTCAAATGCTTCTTCTCGAATCTCTTGTTCCCTCATCAACAATGTCATATACTCAGCCCTCCATTCCATATTTTCTTTTACCTGTTTTACCCTTGTATCCAGTTTTTTTACAAATGAATTTTCGCTGTATTCTCCATTTACATAACGCAGAAATGCACGAATTTCTGCGTCATCGGCTTTTGCATAGTCTTTTGTATTAAAAAATATCTTCATGGTACCATCTTCCAGCTTCAAGTCTTTATCCTCTAAGCAAAAGTTCTCAAAACGGTACTGTGCCATGCCTTTTCCAAATGGATCGAAAGTACAGATAAAAATAACATAACTATTTTTTAGCTTTCTATACGTTTCGCCTTTCTCAATAGTATTAAGATCAAGCATACCTTGGTAATACCGACTTCTTTTTGCAAGTTCTTTCAGATTTGTGGTCTGCATTTCAATGTCAAAAACCCTGTCGCTGTCCTCTACATAAACATCTAAACGAACACTTTTTGCATCATAAGAAATGTCGATTGTTTTTTGTTCTTCTACATACTCTAAATCCTTAACCTTGATATGCAACAGCTTTTCCAACACAGTTTTACATATCTCTTTATCTCGCATCACTTTTGCGAAAATAAAATCATCTTTTATTTCTAATTCTTCCCACATTTTTGCTGCATTCATATCAATTCTCCTATTCTTTTACTTTAATTATACTATAAAAGGAGTTTTTTTTCAATTTTCAATTCATTCCTTTCAATTCACTCCTTGCTTATTATTTCATTTACTTTTTCTATTATGATATCTTCTTCTGATACAGTATTTCTGCATATGCCAGGCGTTTTGCAAGCATTGTGTTTCGTTGCACTACCCGCACTGTTTCAATCGCCTTTTTCAGCATTTCCTTTGTACCAACCAGCTCTATTGTTTCCTTTGCTCTAGTAATACCTGTATAAAGCAAGTTCCGATACAGCATAATACTTTGTTCAGTCAGTATGGGCATAATCACATATGGAAACTCACACCCTTGACTTTTATGAACAGTAATTGAATAGGCTAAGACTAATGTTTCCATTTCAGTACCAGAAAAATCAATCGTCTGTCCTGTATCAAAGGCTATAGTATATCCGTCTTCTGTAATTTTAGTAATATATCCAATATCGCCATTGCTAATTCCCAAACTATGCTTATTTTTGGTATTCATGATTTTATCCCCCATACGAAAACGCTCTTTTTTCAGTGTTGGAAATAACTTATCTTGGATACAGTCATTCAACTGTATCGTTCCACAATGATTTTTTTTCATGGGACTTAGTATCTGTACATCTGCCATACCACGCTCCTGAACCAGTGAGATATACCGTTGTATGATATATTCACTTGCTTCTGCCGCATTTTTTACCTGTATAAACTGAAAATTTTTATTGTAAACAAAATTATCTTGCCCATGCAATATCTTCTGTGCATTGCCAATGATAGGGCTATCTTTGGCTTGACGCTGAATTACATCCAGTGCTATCACAGGGATACAGCCACTTTGGATCATATCTCTCAATACATTTCCAGCACCAACAGACGGTAGTTGCTCCACATCCCCTACAATGATAATACGCTCGCAATCTTCAATAGAAGAAAATAACAAATGTGCCACTCTGCAATCTGTCATAGAAAATTCATCTATAATCAATGCGTCACATACTATATTACTGCCATAACTTCCACTACCTTCGCTATCATCATCGCAGACAATACAGCTATGTATCGTGGACGCAGGATATCCAGTAGCCTCACACATTCTCTGGCTTGCTTTTCCTGTTGAAGCCAATAGGCAGTTATTTTTTAGACCAACCGTATTTAACAATGCAAGAATCGTTTTTAGACTTGTTGTCTTACCTGTTCCTGCACCTCCTGTTATAATTGTAATAGGATTGGATATAATAGCATATACGGCTTCTTTTTGTTTTTCAGCAAGAACAATCCCATTTTCTTGCTGATATGTTTCTATAAATTTCTGAACCTCATTTTCAGATATAATATCATTTGTCTTACGATGAAGAAAACGGTAAATATTCTCAGCCAAACCACATTCCCATTTATGGGCATATTCCAAGTAAATACGATAATCTCCATGCCCTTTGTCCTTTTCCAGAATCAATTCCTCCGGTCTACTGTTTAATACTGAAACAACCTCATTCTGTTGTACATGAAGAAATTCAGATACTTCTTTTACTAAACCGTTTTCACCAGAGCTATACATAAACATATGTCCTTGCTGCATTGCTCTACGCAGGATATATTTAACACCAGCTTTTATACGTTCCGGACTATTTAATGGAAAGTGTAATTTTTTGGCAATCTCATCGCAAATTGTAATATCAATATAAACTCCTGGTACATTCATTAGAAAGTATGGATTATCCCTGACTGCTTCACCAAGATCATCATATTTATTCAGTGGCACGCCATCATTTAATTTTACTACATCACGACGCTTTACTCCATATCTCACTAGAAACGATGTGATTTTTAATAACTTTCTCTGTCTTTTCCACTCTCCAATAAAATGCAAATACCTTTTTTTACCATTCATCAAATTTTTGAATACAGCATTATAGATTACTTCCGGATCGTTATCCAAAAGCTCTACTGCCATATTTCCATACAGCCGATATATTTTTTTCCCTTGCGCCCTTCCAAGTCTAATCGGAGGCATAGCAAGATACTCAATAAAGGCTTTTTCGCTATCCAGTTCAGCAATCTCATAATCAACTATTTTTAATGTTTGCTCTCCTGTCTTTTTATAAACCTGCAGTTCTCCAATGAAATGATATTTTATATTTTTTGCTTTTGGTACATTTTCACCGCATACTTTGAAAGGATTTTTTGTGACTGCATCCATAAAAACAGCAACAGAATACTCTCCGTTGCTGTATATTTGTTTTTGGAAAAATCCCCAAAAATCTACCATATTCATTTTTCATCACCTCTTTTATTTTTGACTCCGAAGATACTCCTCACGTCGCTGCTGCATAATTTCTAATTTCTTTCGCAACAGTGCAGGACCAAAAGCCATAGCATATACATCTATATACCTACAGGTATTATCCACCATGCATTGATAATCGTCGGAAGTTATATTGATATAACTTTGTACTTTTTTCTTTTCTCCTATTATTGTCTTTTTTTCTGTATCAGCTTTTCCCGTTTCTTCAGACAAACCGATAAACCACGGATACTGTGATACAATATCCTTTCCGTTGCTGTCTTTTTTCACCTTTCCGTTTCTGTCTTTCATATAATACTCATACCGAATTGTAGCCTTACGAATTACGACATTACCATCACGAAAATCCATCTTCGTAAACTGCCGTTCATACGACCGATGATAATTGACGGAGGGTTCACATTCCCGTTGCAATGCCGTAAAATTTTGGGGATTAAAGTTATACTTAATATATTTTCTTGTACTGCCTTCTCCTTCACTAATGATCATGGTAAGAATCGAATAATCCCTTTTTTTCTCAGCATTTTTTGATAGATACCTTTCACCTCCAAAAATATTTTCGGCATACTCCACTCGTGCTGGAGTTAGCCTTCCAAGAATCTCTAATACCTTTGTTGCGTTTTTTGTAACCCAAACTTGAGGTAACAAATATCCATCTCTAATCTGTGTAGCCATATTTTTTTCCTCCTTTTTCTTTTTACTTTGGAAATAAAATTTTCAATGTTCTTTTATGTGTTATCACTTTATTTCTGATGAATATGAAATCGCTGTACCATCCAATCAAACTCCTGAGTATAAGCACAGGTCAATGATGAAATCTGATATTCATTCGTACTTCGTATTTTGCAATATGCATATACTTTTTGCAGTGTGTTAATATATAAAGACTCATATATCTCATAACTGCTTGGTTTTCTAAACTCTAAAATTTCTGGATACCTGATTTTTCCATCTTTTTTTAAGGCAATATATGCTTTTTGGAAAATAATAAGACGAAACGGCAGGCTTGTTTTTTCATCATTTTTTTTCATATACTGATTTTTTTGTGCTCTTTCAACTCTAGCTCGATAAGAAGCTAGATCAATTTGTCCTTCCATACATTGTTTTTGTCCCATAAATTATTCACTCCTTCCTTTTTTTGTACAAAAAAAAGACGGATTTCTCACTCGCCTTTTTTGTAAGTTATAATTCCTTTAGTTTTTGTTTTGACATAAATAAAAAAAGCAGTCTGCTAAAAAACAGACTGCTCCTAAGAAAAATATAAAAAATTCACTTATAGTATAAAACAAGTACACATTTATGTCAATATTTCAATTATAATACTTTTTTTCCCATTCTCTCAATAAAGTCACGATCAAATCTGATTTTCTTTCATCATCCATATTAAGGAATCTTCCTGGAATCAGATCTTTTTCAATCTTTAATGTGATAGTTTTTTTCCGCTTTCTTGTATTACTTGTGTTGATAATAGATTCAAAATCGCTAACTTTAAGTAATGGCTCTTTCTTTTGTGATACAACATCATTGCTTCCGATCTTTTCTTCGATCAAATCTTCATGCCCTGCAACTTCATTTAAATCAAATTCATCCATCGTTTGGAAGCCTTCAAATTTATCTTCTTCTGCCGACACAGTGGTAGTACCTGCTTCTACATGTTGTACTGGTTCAGAAACTGTTTCCGATATACCTTCTTTATCTCTGTTTTTATACTCATTAATCAAGCTTTCCAATGACTTTGTGGTAAGTTTGTTCCCACGTCTTAAATATTCGTACAACTCGTCTCTGAACGGAACATCTTGGATCATAATTTTATAAGCCACAGAAAATGGTACAAATTGTTTTGCTACCAGCCTAAGTATTTCTTCTGGCATTTCTTTCCCAGCTTTTAAATACTGTATTGCCGTTGTTTTGTTGCCAATATTAAACACATCTGCTAACTGTTGATATCTATCAAACTTTTCACCATTTTCCTTTCGATCTGACCTCAACCCACGTTGGTTTTCCAATGTTTTTTCATATTCAACCATTGCGTTGACTTTTTCAATAAAGCTAAGTTCATCACGCCCATTCAAGATATTGGTATTTATATGAATCATCATCGCTTTATTATCTGATGTGTTCACTGGATATACAAACGCTGGGACTGTTGCAAGATGTAAATATTCAGCAGCAGCAAGTCTATGACTACCTGCCAAGTTCTCATAATTACCATCTTCCAGCTCTCGTACCGAAATCGGCGTAATAATACCATTTTCCTCAATATCTCGTACCAATGTATTAAATTTTTCAGTACCTATGTAGCTATCAAAAGGAGATTTTTCCCTAAACTCTACAATCTTATGAATTGGGATATTCATTATTTTTGCATCATCAGGATTACTTCGAAAAGGGGTTTTTATGTTATAGGAATTTTTTCGTTGCTCATTATTCCTGGCAGGCTGTGATTTTTGATATTTTGAATAGTCTTTTGCCATTTTTTAAACCCCCCCCCGTTTTTTCTTACTCTTAGATAACTTAATAATTTCCTCCGCTAAGGTAAGATAATTATCTTTTGTGTTACTGCGTTTTGAAAAGATAGTTTCTTTATCAGGAATACAATCATGAATAGCATCCCTTCGAGGTATTTCAGACTTAAAGACATAAATGTGTTCTCTTTCTGTATAATCAATAATCATTTCACGTAATTGTTTTGCCTTATTTGATGTACCTGTTTTATTCAATAATACACCAACAATATCAAGTTTTGGATTAAAATTTTCTTTTATCGTTTCAATAACATTGAATGTATTTTCCAAACCATCATATGACAAAAACTCCATTTCCGTGGGTACAATAACACTATCTGATGCCATCATTGCAAGATTTAAAAATCCATCTAACGAAGCTGGTGTATCTATTATGACAAAATCAAAGTCAACATATGATAATAAGTCACTTAATACATAGCGATTCTCAGGAGCTGCTATTACCCATCTAAATTCTTCATTATTCATCAGTGCATTTGTAGGGATTAAATATAGATTTTCTTTCTCCAAATATACAATACATTGTTTAACTAATTTTTCTGCTTTTTCTGGATTCTCTATCTGGGCGATTAATAGATCAGCTAAAGCAATTCTATACACATCCCTAGGATTTAATCCCATGCCAAGTGTAGCATTACCCTGCCAATCACCATCTATAAGCAGAACTTTCTTATCACAGTGGGTCAATGCAGCAGCTAAATTAATTGAAGTCGTTGTTTTACCAACGCCGCCTTTAGCTGAGTACACCGTAATTATATTCATTGCCTCACTTCCTTCTTTTTATTCAACTATATCTACTGGTACTACCTTTACTTTGCCTTCGGCCAATGCTTCAATTACCTCCTCATTTTCAAAATAAATTTCAATCAACCTACGACAGTAATATGACGATGATAAATTATGTTTCATAGCTTTGCTTTTTATTAAATTTTTCATATCTCGTGTAACACCTATTGATATTTGGACAGTTTTTTCCGTTTCTCGCTCAAAAAGCCTCATTTTTTCAGCCATTTACAAAACTCCCTTCATAACCGAGAACTGCTACAAATCCATTATACATCTTTTCAATTATCATTTCAATAATTTTTTCACTTGTTTTTTCATTTAATTTTTCACTTATTTTTTTCAACAATATTCTACATTATTTTTTTCATCAAATAAATCAATTAAAAATTTTATTGACAAATTCAAAATATTCACTTATCCTTAAATCATAAATTACTCACAAAATAAGGGTAACTATCCATTACCCTACAGGGTATCTATCCAATACCCTTTTACTCACACTGAGTAAATATTACTTAATCTTCTAATTCTAACAAAAATAAATTACTATCATCGGAGGCACTACTATGAAAAAAAGCTATTTTTCAAAGAATGGCATTATTTTTACATACAAAAATAATGCTACCCATTCATTTATCAAATCACAACGGGCAAAAAAACCCCACTTTTTCTCACAGTCTTTACAATTTTCTGAAGACGTACGACTTGATGAGCGCCTAAGTAACAATGAACGTATGCTTTTAGCAGACATAATTAATTTAGTAAAGAAAAAGGGATATTGTTATGCAACAAATGAATATCTCTCAAAAATCCATCATGTATCCACCCGTACTATATCTCGATGGCTACGTAAACTTAGAGAATTGGCTTACATATCTATTGAAATCATCAAAACAGATAAGAAACAAATAGTAGAACGCAGAATAAGAATTATTGACGAATACGATAAAAAAAGCATTTCTGACAACGGCATTATTATCCGTTGTTTTAATGAACCCCCCTATAGACAAAATTGTCGCAATAATATTATTCTATCCAAAATTACATCGTCTAATTCAAAAAATGGTATAATTTTAGATATTAATGCAAGAGAAAAAAACAATTCTATGACTGACAGTAAGAATTTTGATTGGTTAACTGGAGTTGGTTTTGATCCTTTGGGCTAAAAAAATTTTGTTTACTTGTATTTTATTTATTTCTGAAGTTTTTGTAAGACTTTGGTTTTTTTGTTGTGGAAAATTTTAATGAATTTATAAATATTTTCTCTCTTTACTTTTCTTTTATTTTTTTATATAATAAATTTGGGCTATAGTTACTATAGTTCTGGGCGTGAATTCAGATCCTTCTTAATAAGGTTAAGTACACCGTAAATTTTTTTCTTATTATAGAAGATATTTAATTTTCCAGTGGATTGGTATGTTAAATGTGATCTGGGTTCGGAAAAGCACCTTTTTAGGTGCTTTTTCTATATAAAAATAGTGTAAAAATAATAAAATTAAAAGGTAAAAGAATCATATAGTAGTTGTATGTTTAATTGGTTTAAAGAAGGAATTTGGGATATATAGATAGGATGTTATTGATATTTTATTAGTAATTGTAAACATTAAGAAATAGTAAATGAAAAGGTATTAGAATGATAGAGATAAGCAATGTTTAAAATTATTGTAATTAATAGAAATTTTTAGAGATAGGTTTTTTAAAGTTCATAAGATGTCTAAAATGTGAAGGTAATACAAAATTATATAAGGGAATATGATGAGTAAATAGGTTAATTTTGAAAAATATATGGGATTGTTCGGGAAGTGAACCATATAAAAATGAATAAAGAATAGTTGATAACGAAAGTATAATTTTAGGTATTTGTTTATAATTTGTTTATAACCTGTTTATAACTTGTTTATAATTGTTTTTTAGAATTTGATTGTATTTTACAAATATATCTTGTCTTTGATTTTTGGTTGTTATTATTGTTATTAAAGTCATAAGCGGATATAAGATAGAGATTGTTCTCATTTTTTCTTAGAGATTAATGTTTATTATTAGAATTATAATTTATTTTTCATGAATATATGTTTTTCTTATTCACTTTGGTAATAATATTTTCAAGGTTGATAATAATATAAATATCTTTGATTTTTGTTATATGTAAATCTTTGTTGTTAAAAAAGGAATACAGCGTTTTGGTTATAGCCATCACGCTGTATTCTTTGTTTACATAGAAATAAATGATTTGGATCATTCATTTTATTGTGTTTGAATGTAGATAGCTTTTTTGTTATTTAATTAAAGAATTATATGAATTTTATTAATCTTCTTATAATCAATACTTTAAAATTTGTATATATTTTGTTAAGTTATATTACTTTTTCATTTTTTAACTTATTTGCTTTTAAATTTCTTTGATATTCTTGGTAGTATTCTTGAATCCCTGAAATTAGTGCTTTTAACATAGGAGTTGGATTTTTGGATACTTTTTTTGGATCAATACCATCATTAAATATGGCATTGTTTTTCAATGCCCACATTGTAAATGATAAACCTGTTTTAAATTCTTGATTAAAATGGTCTTTTGCAGAAATTTTAGGTGTAAGATTTTTATAAATTTCCTCATAGTAATCAAAAATTGCTTTAAGTAGACAATTATTTAATGGATTATTATTTTCTGAGTATTTCCCTAGTGATTGTACCAAATTTTTCCAATATTCATCGTTTTGTTCATTACATGGGTGGTATTCCATTGCAAATTTGTAAGCTAATGAAAATGATTCTTTAGGATTAATTGGTTGTAAATCTTTAATTGGAAGATTAAGTTGTTTTGCTTTTTTTATTAGGTAGTACATTGGCTCAGTAATGCCGAAAGCTCCAGAATACCAAAGT
Organism: uncultured Clostridium sp.; assembly: GCA_946491915.1. The sequence continues at coordinate 22,705 of CAMLYR010000002.1, read as the reverse complement.
TCATCAAAACCTTCCAGAATGTCTAAAGCAAGCCTGGTAGCATTTTCACTATTCATGTATTGACGATAGTGTTCATAGACATTTAATAAGACATATCCATCATATTTCTTGGAATAGATTTGGCATGATGATAGAGATGAAATTTTTATTTCCTTGTTTAGTTCCGGTAATAACAAAAAAATCCTTTTTTTCTTTTTTTCCATAATTAATTTCTCCTTTCTAATTGCAGTTTTTATACGAAAAAAAGACACTATGTGTGTCTTTTTTATATGAAACTTTTTTCCTCATTATTTTTTTGTTTTAACATAAGTAAAAAAAAGCAGTCTGCTAAAAAACAGACTGCTCCTAAGAAAAATACTAAAAATTTTATTTCATTATATCTGATTTTATTGTGAAAGTCAATAGTACAGGGATAGTCTATGAAATTATTTTGAAAATAATATTTTTAAATTTTTATCCAGATTACTTTGGAAAAATTTTTTCCAAAGTGTTTTTCCTATTTATTATTCTGTAATTTTATACTGGACATTGTAGTAAAAGCTAATTATCCAAAATTCATATAGTATATATCATTTTGTTTTTCTCTTTTACTTTAAATTATTAAACAATATTGTTTTAATATTAAGTATAGATTATAGACATGCACAAATTTTATTTCCGATTCGTCGAAACATATTTGGATGGCTTTGTAACTCTTGACGTAGTTTGGCATCGCAGTTATGATTATTTTGACCTTTTGGATGTTGTTTCATTAATTCAATAAGTTTTTTTGTTTCAATTTCACCATTATGTTCTTCTAGTATCATAGATATTAAAGTTGCCCATGTAATTTTAGTACTTTTTCTAATATCTTTTTCTATAAAATTCACTGTTGTGATGGACACAATATTAGGACTGTCCTTCCGTATGATAACCAAATATTCATGTGAAATAGATATAAAGTTATTTGAATATTTTTTTAAGTTGGAAAGACAATTATGCTGTTGTTTTATAATTACCTGTTCCAAAGTACCAAAGATATTCATATTTTTAAACATGGAATAATATTGCTGCTTATATTTGGAATCACCCATTAAAATGGCTAGTCTTCCACCCTTGTGTAAAAGGTTAAAAAGATGGACATTACAAGTACCAAACCATTTTTTGAATTTTAATGGATCTGTGATTCTGCTACCGTCATTTGGATTGATTTCATCTCCCCACATACCACCATTCTGTTTGCCAGAATATACTGGCATAGAACTGCCAGGAAACACATAGTAAGGTGGGTGGAAGAAAATGAAATCCATAAGTGGAAAATCAAAATCATTGCTGCTAAGATCAACACCTCCATATTTTGGGTTTAAGTCAGAAAATACGGTATTAGCACGGGTATATCCAAGATCATATGCAACTTCTATAGAAGTACCAGAGCCAACGGCTAAATCGCCAAATGTATCCGGTTTGTAGTAGGTGAGTAAGTCTTTGATCAGAAGACCACTGCAGTTTCCACGCCACTGATTGCTTCCGTATTTTCCACGGGCAAAATATGAAACAATGGAAGTTAGCCCTTTTAATTCGTGCATTTTGAAATTAGGTGCATCTAAATTTCCTACTAATTTTCTACCATCTTCATACTCCAGTAAAATTTCACGCTTATATTGGTATCTTTTAACTTCTAAATTTATTACTGTTCCTTCTTTTATATATGGTAATAGCTTATTTATGTCCGATGAATTTAACATGCATACTCCCTCCTCAATGCTAAACACTTTGAAAATAATTTTTTCAAAGTATTTATTGCAAATTAAAATTGTCTGTAAAAAAAGCATTTGGAATGTTATCCAAATGCTCATTAATAATTGATTGTTTTAACTTTCATAATGTCCACGACAAGCAACGATAATGATTGCATTATCAGTCTGTTGATAAACAAGCCTATTTGTATCATCAATTCTCCTGCTCCAAAAACCACTTAAATTTCCTCTCAAGGCTTCTGGTTTACCAATCCCTTCAAATGGATTTCTTTGAATATCTTTAATAAGAGAATTGATTCGTTTTAAGGTCTTTTTATCCTGCGTTTGCCAATACATATAATCTTCCCACGCAATTTCTTCCCACAATAGCTTCATTAGTCCACCTCTATTAAATTATGTTCGACTAATTTTGCTGTACCGGCTTTAATATTTGATACTACTTTTTCAAGGTAATCAATATTACTTTTAGAATAGAATGGATCCGCAGTAATTTCAAAAGGGATACATCTCTCTTTTGTAACTTTTTTTGCAAAAATAGTAAATGCAGTTGTCATGGATAAACCCATTTCTGAACATACTTTTTCCATTTCAGTCTTTAATTCTGAATCCATACGAAAGTTTATATTAACTGTTTGTGACATATCAAACACTCCTTTCTAAATGCATTATACTATATTATAATGCAAATATCAATATATTGCATTACAAATACATATATTTTTATAGATTGTTTTATATGCTTGATCTTATTCATAAAGTTACCATGTAATTCTTCCTGATATAAAAATTGGTTCAATATGTTGGTATTTTGATAACCGATTTATTGGAGTATCAGGTTCTCCACCAAAAACATTGTTCAACACAGTGCAAATGACTGGCTTGTTATTTTTGCGTGGCTCAACACCTGTAAACGGATTTTCTCCATTTTTATATAGGCCTACTACAATGGTAAATATCAACAAGTTCTAAAGGAAAGATTTCTATTTCTAAATGATAGAAATGACTTATAGCTTCATTTTTAGAAATTTCTTCATTTAAGAAGTATTCAGACGGATTAATTTCATTAGTATTTACTATCATTTCTTTTCGATTTACGGCATTTTCAATGAGCTATATTACAGCATCTATATTATCTACATTGACGACTACTGTACTTTGATGGCATAGCATTTCACTTTTCGTTCCGCCATCTTTTTATTGTCAGTCATACAATGTGTAATCACTAGCTATAATTCCAAATACCTCTGCTCTTTCCGTTAATATAGATTTGAATGATTTTCGCATTTTTATATTGATTGGTAGCTACAAAAATTTGTTCACTAATAAATAATTTTCCGATATAGATGTTACTATACTATAATTCATAAATTATTTTTTTTCATTTCAGATTACCTCCTTTGAAAAATAAAAAAAAGAGCAGCTTGTAAAAAATAAATAAACAAAGTGCTCTTTACTCTTAGAACATTAAATTGTCAACTTTTTAATTTCTAAATTCATTGATTTTTTGCGTTCTTTATTTTTATATGACTATCCCTCCTTAAAGTTGTGATTCCTACATAAATAAAAAAAACCAGTCTATAAAACTACAGACTGATTCCTAAGAAAAATTAAAAAACTTGATTTCATTATATATTACAAAAAAATACATGTCAATATATGGAACTGAAAATGGATGACTATATGCAATGTTCATCTGGATATTAAAAATACTTTGAAAATAATTTTTTCAAAGTTGTATTATAGAAAATAGAAATGGTACCATTTTAAAGATATATGCATTTAGTATTAAAATATCTTGAATTTATATGATGATAAAGTTATAATATTAGTGTTATTTTAAATGTTCGTTTAAAATAGTACTGATTTGTTTTTACATTTCTATATAGAAGGTGATTAAAATGAAAGTATATGGATATTGTAGAATTTCCACAGGAAAACAAAATATAGAACGTCAAATAAGAAATATTAAAACTGAGTATCCAGAAGCATTTATAGTAGAAGAAGTTTATACTGGAACGAAGATATCTGGCAGAGAGATGTGGCAAAAACTGATGAAGTATGTACAAAAAGGAGATAAAATTGTTTTTGACTCCGTGAGCCGTATGTCTAGGGATGCCAAAGAAGGATTTGCTTCCTATGAGGAATTATTTTGCAGAGGTATTGATATTGTATTTTTGAAAGAGCCGCATATCAACACCAGTGTTTATAAAAAAGCCATACAAACAGGGATTACTATGACAGGAACCAATGTAGACTTTATATTGGATGGTGTGAATAAGTATCTTATGGCATTGGCAGAGGAACAAATTAAACTTGCCTTTGAACAAGCGGAAAAAGAAGTGCGTGATTTGCACCAAAGAACAGTAGAGGGAATTGAAATAGCCAGGCTAAATGGAAAACAAATTGGACGTGCTAAGGGTACAAAAATAGAATATGAAAGTACAAAACGAAAAAAACAGGATATTTATAAATATTCTGCAGATTTTAATGGAACGCTACGTGACAAAGAAGTGATTAAATTACTTGGGATTTGTAGAAATTCTTATTATAAATATAAACGAGAGATAAAAAATGAATTGAAATGGAAGAAGGAATCATGTATGTCTTGTAAGCAGAAAAGTATATTATGATGAATGAAATATAATTATGATAATTTATATAAATATGATTTTAAAACCCATAAAATAAAACAAGGAACATAAAATTTTAAGTGAATATGTATAAGGATGAAGTTATGCAGCCAGCAAAATCAAAGAAGTTCCTTTTTGGAGCTTTTTTGATTAGGAAAAACTAAAAGTAGATTAATTTTTTGCTTTGAAAATTTTATTTTCAAAGTAAAAAATTATTTTCTTCTATAATAATACCAAGAGAAATAGATAATGAATTGGTAAATAAAAAAGTGTAGAACAGATAAAAATTACTCATAAAAATATGGAAATAGATAAATAGCATATATACATTTCCATATTTTTATGTCGTTATTTAAGAAGTGTTGTATTTTTAAGATAGCAAGGATTGGCTTGTTTAAGTTGAGATACTCCTGGCTTTTAAGAAATCTCTTCCAATGAGATTTCTTAAAAGTAAAAGTAGGGCTGGAAGTTACCAACTCTACTTTTACTTTTGGGATTCCTTCTTGATAAAGGTTTACTGTACTATATTATTAATCTGTTTCATACCAATCTTTGCAGAAAAAGTCTGAACCTTAGAAATATGAAAAGGGATAAACTAGATTCCTGCACCATTGCTGCTATACGGACATAAACTGAAAGCCCTACTCAAATAATATTATAAAGTAGTATTTATTAATGTTCTGATATACTACTTTTTATTAAGAATATCACAGTATTCTTTTATAGTAAATTATTTTGTCGAGAAATTTTATCTCTTATTCTAAAGGTTTATATAGAAAAATGATATGTTTCTGAAACAATATCAATATTTTATATTATTACGAATGTAGAATATTTTTTGTACTATAATTTAATAAATAATGGTTCAGAAGCAGATGATGTTGATGTTGCCTTATATCTAATTTCTATTATAGTGTTTGGATTATTTTTAATATAGCTTGCAACACTTATACTAGTTCCCTTTGAAAGTGTATGCCAAGTTGTTTCGGTATTCGATTTATACATCATAGCAGTTGTCATGCCATTAATTTTTTGTGTTGCACTATCATATTTTGGTGTTGTAGGTGCGCTACTTCTTGCATACATTATAATTTCTTTCGTAAGACTGTATGGAGTTGTTTCTGTAGCAAATTTTCGAATATAAATGCTTTTTGTTTTTCCAGCAGGAATAGCATCAATGATTGCTTTCATATCCATATTTCCATTACAATGGGTAAAATTAACATTATCATAAGAATATTCCATAGTAGATAATGTGTTTAAAATTTCTGTTGTTTTATTAATAGAAGCTGTTGGTGCTTTTGCTCTTGTTCCGACAGTAAAAATAGTGTTTTTAGATGAAAAAGCACTGTCTGTTGCTTTATAACGGAAATAAATTTTGTAGCTTGCACTACGGAAATCTGTTACCATTTCTGTTTTGGTAACATTCTCCCATGTCTTTCCTAAATCTAAACTATATTGCATGGAAGAATTCATGTCTTTCAGTACAACATCATCTTTATATCTAGGGTCATTACATGTAAAATTTATGACAGGGCCGTTTGGTCTGGAAGGTATTTTGATATAAGCAGCAGCAGAATAAGGCTCTGCAGCCGTTTGGCAGCGACGCACATAAATATTAAATCCACTGTTTGTATAGCCTAATTGGGAAAGAGAAACAGAAGAACCTTGAAAGGTTTTCCAAGTCGTAGTTCCCGCTTTTCTCCATTCATAATTTTGATTTGCTGTAAATCCTGTAATCAATTCATTTTTATAATCCATTTTCCATGTTGGAGCAGGAGCTAATTGTGATATTGTAAATACATATGGGCGGGAAGCAGAATTTGTTGCTGTTTGTTTTACACGTACCTTCATTTCAACGTCATTTTCAGCAGATGCAAAGGATGATAAATCCATATCTTTACTAATAGAAACCCATTTTGATGTTGTAGGATTCAAATATTCCATACCTGCTGTAACGCCTGTCAACTGAAAAGTCACATTATCAAACTTTAAACTTGTTGGTGTAACTGCTCTTGGTAAAAGTGTAATTTGTGTTTCAAAACCGGCAGGTACAACATCAGTTGCTTTTTTTCGAATATACAATGTTTGCTGTGTTCCGGCAGGTACTTTATCTAAAAAAGGGGCAGCCCCGGTTTCTATAATTTCGTCTGTTACATCAAAATAATTTCCATTATCAATTTTCATTTCATATGTTTTGTCAAAAGTATATCCAACAGCTTGTCTTAGGCGTTCTGTGGCAGCATCAATACGAATGATGGAAGCGACAGGTCTTGCATAAGCTGTTATTTTTTTTGTTGCAGAAGCAGGGATATCACCTTGTGCTTTGTAACGAATATAATAATTTGTGTTTGCTTCCGGTGCAGCAAAAGCAATGTTGCTGTCAGTACAATCTATCCATGTATCTGTTTCTTCCTTACGATATTCCATTCTGGAATCAATCCCTGTCAAAAGCAATCCTGTTTTATCATGATCCACTATAAATTCCGGTGAAGTAGGAGCAGCTAAATTATCTCCGCTTTCTTCAGAACCTTTTAATTTGATAATAAATACTCTAGTGATTCTTTTTGACTTATCTTGGGGAGGCTCCACAGAACATTCAAATCTGACCTGTTTTTCTTCAGGGTCTAAATTTACAATATTATACTTTATTGAGTATGCCAACAGAGCATTATTTGTAGGGTCAAGAACAACATCAATTAGCTCTGATGTATCAGAATAATCTATTTTTCCGGCACTGGTGCTAAGTCTTTCATTCAGCCCTACGCCTTCTGATCTAATAGTAATAGAAACTTTATGGTTGTAATGTTCTTTTGTAGAATAATAGGTATATTTCTGCATGTTGCTGTTTGCGCCATCTATGGGTTCGCTTATAGATGGTGAATCATTGTCATCACTCTCACGACTTTCTATAAGAACACCATAATAATCGGTTAAAACACCTTGTATAGGAGCTGCCTTTGCTTGCATTTTTTCTGACACAACATTTTCTTCACTGTCAATTTCTCCTTGACGGTTTAAAATTTCTGCATCTGTTATATCCTCTTCTTCTGGCAGAGCCGGCTCCACCAAAATGCCCTCATCAGAATCAATTTTTTGTATTTTTCCTGTTTCATCCATGGTAATGGAAACAACAGGCATATCATCACCAGAATTTATTTCATTGTTATCTGTTTCTGCTTTATCATCACCATGATGATTTTCTTCTGCTTCATCACTGTCTGATATGATATCATCGTTTTCTTCTGTCTTATCATCATTTAAGGCAGTTTCCTGGTTGGATTGTTCTGTTTCGTCATTTTCTAAAATGCTTTCGTCCTCCTTTTTGTCTAAGGTATCATCTTCTGGATTTGTATTTGTCATGTCTGATTCTATGACGCTTTCTTCAGCACCAAAAGCAATGGTTGGCATTGCCAATGAGAAACATAATGCGGTACTCAATAGCAAAGACATTAACTTTTTCATACTTCATCAATCCTCTCTTTCGTCTAAAGCATTCATTAAATATGTAATATAATCTACTTCAAAATTAAATTCTCTCTGCATTTGGAGGTCATCAAATCTTTTATATTGTTTTGCTTCTGTTCCAATTTCATTAAAGTCAATTTTATTGTTTTGCAGCCATTCATATCCAAAGTAATCACCGATGCTCGTTGTAAAAAGCTTTTCTCCTACATAATCTCGTCCTCTGCTTTCCGCACCGGCATGATTAGCCTTTTGCCGTACTCGGCTACAGATATCATGGAATACATCAACGTCAATTAATCCGGCGTTACATGCTTCTGACAATGCACAAATCTGTTCAATACCATTTTTAGGATTGCCATATTGTTTTTGAATGCTTTCCCATTTTTGTTCCTCTGTCATTTTGTCATAGCCTTTATAAGCTGCATAAATTTCTTTCGTATTTGATACTCCGACTTTTTTCATGTCCTCCTCATATTGGTCTCGAATTTTGAAATTGATTTCAAAAAAAGGAATCTTATTCGCAGAATCAGCAACAAGACCAATCACCATTCTGGCCCTCAAATCAGGAAAAGCCGTTTCATATCTTTCTCGTATGATTCCATACTTCTCAACATCTGTCATACTACTAAAGTCCGTGTTGTCATTGAGTTCTTTTATTTTTTCTAATTTCTCTGCGTCTGTCATACCGCTGAAATCCATGCTGTCATTTAATTCTGATTTGTTGATGACAGATTTTTCTAAAAATTCAATTTTGTCTTGTGGCTCAGTCAATTTTTTGTATTGTATCACTTTCTCCAAACCGCCTTGAAAACTTTGTCTTTCTACTTTCTTGTTTTGATTTGTTTGTAAAGCATTTGTGTAAGACATACCACCTGTGCCAATCCTAAAATCCATACTTTGTTACCCCTTTCATAAATTATTTTTTATATAAAACACTAATATTAGCGTTTTATTACCCTTTTTTTAAAATATTTATGGATAAAACAATAGACGATAATAAATATTTAGCAGGAATAAAATATGATTTACTTTTCTTAATCTAAAATGCAACAATATCACAAAAAAATATTAATATTAAGAATACTATCTTATCCTTTTATTGTCAATTATTATTGTCAATTATTTTGTCGAATCGAAAAGTTTTGCCAATTATAAAAAATCTAAATAAAATAATAAAGGGTATTAAGCAAATAATGAATGGAATGAGAAAGAGGAATTACAATGAAACATGATAAAAAGAAATATAGTTAAATCTACCATTTCTAAAGAAGGGGATACAACACATATTTTTCTTCTGAAGAAACCAATGTCTTTGACGAGAATTGTTCCTTTCAATAGGAGAAGTGTATTTTTTATTTTGTCATAATAGTTCTTCTGGGATAACTTCTTCATAAGACTTCTAATTGTCAGTAATATAAATTTTTATATTCCACTTTTTTAATCTTTGGAGTGATTTTTAAGTGTAGTGATGTCACGACAATATGCTTTCCATATCCAAAGTTTGTTTTTTTTAAATGTAGAAAGTGCCACATTTCATCTAATTGTATTACCACAGCTTCTGAAGTAGGCTGTGGTTTTTCATAATGCTGTAATGCAAATTTTCTTATCCAGCTTAATATGCTGGGTAAGAAGTATTCAATAAACCAGCGATTGTTCTAAAAAATAACCCATTAATGTATCATAAACATACAATTCATTTTGTCTGCTCATCCAATTCCTTCTGTAAAGTCGGTACAAATTGATAACCACAATTTTTGCATTTATATCTTTCATGCCCTTTTATAAATCCATTTTTGCTGTGTTCTGTTGCTACACATTTTTACATTCCATACCAATAACATCTCCTTTGTTATTAGTATGTCCTTATTTCATCACTTTAATAACACCCTCAATTTTTTATATTGATACGGAGCTTTGACAGAACTGAAATTGCAGTAAAAATGTAAAAAAAGGTGGTGTAGCATATGTCATTTCGTTTGATATCAAAAAATGAACAAAATCCCATTGAAACAGAGTATATCACAAGCTATAAAGTGCAGGTGAAAACACCAAAAACCTCTGTTGCAAAAGCATATGAAATAAAAAATGAAATGCTTGTAGCATTGGAGGTTCCAAAATCAGATTATCAAAATATCAATGTGCAAAGACTGCTGCAGTGGGCAAAAATGCCTGTGTATGATGAGGGATATTACAGAGATTTGGCAGTCAATATAAAAGTAGAAGAATTGAGTGAGCGTTCCATTGTGTTTACCCATGCTAAAATGACTTCAAAGGTGATAACAGACACAAAGGCAGACAAAGTTACCATTTTATTGACCATAAACCAAAAAGAAGATATGTTTGCAGGGGTGGTGTTTGGAGAGGATTTGGAGGATACCTATCAAAAGGCATGGACTAGGGCGTTAAATCCACCATTGCCGCCTGCTGTAATTAATAAAGAGGATTTGGAGTTTTATTCAAATATGAACCAAAATTTGGCGGCGAAAAAACAAATGCCAAGTAAAGAATTTGAGTTAGTATATAATGAGAATATTCTACTTAGACATAAATATGAGGATATTTTTTGTGACATACCTTGGATTTGGACAAAGAGAAAACTTGTATTTGAACAAGCTAAAAAAAAGCCTCTTATTTATTGCAATTATCCTGAAGCTCCCTTGTTGTCTTACTTTACGAACGGAGCATTGCTATTAAACAGAGTAAAATTGGAAAAAGAAAATGAGGCATTGATCTATTTATCTTATGGAAAAGTTGACAATGAAGATAATATAGATGCGGTGGGAAAAGTGGATAAAATAGAATATAATAAATATATCTATGTGGTACAAGTATATAATCCCAATCCTGACCCTTTGGATTTGTATTTAAAACAGCATGGAGAAGAAACTACTACATATTCATGGGGATTAGCAATAGATGTCTGGAAGAGCTTTTGGAAAGAGTATACACTAAAAAAGATTACAATAGGATACGACCATAGTAAAATAGTGTTGAAAGGTGATTTTTCCGAAAAATTATTAGAGGTGCTTTCTTGTATAAAGGTGAAAAGTGATGCCATTGTTGCAGTTTATCTTATTGAAAAAGAAAGAGAAAAAGAAGTTTTAAATAGGATACTCAATTATTCTGAAGAAAAACCGTATGTATTACCAAAACAAAAACATAGAAAAACTTATGCGGGCATTGCCCCCACATGGCAATTATCAACGTGTGTAGAAGTAGATGCCAAGGACATACTTTACCAATCAGATTTAGACAAATATTATCCTGAAAGTGCTACTGACGGAAATCAAAAAGATGCACTTGAAAAACATAAAGAGGAATTGGAAACCTCCTATTTTTATCAGCTTTGTTATCCTCGTAAAAAAAATCCTAAGACTGGGCAGGTAGATCATAAATGTAATGAGTATGAGAGTAATCCAATCCATTTGATAGAAGGCGGATTTTTGGGAAACAATCCTGATGGTTTGGCAAGCTTAGACCGTGATGATGACTGTGTTGCCAATGTAAATAACGAAGAAGAATGGTATGATAATGTTGCTAATTATGCAGTGCAATACAACATGAAATTTATATTTTCCAATTCAGCACAGCATTCAATCAACATAAAAGTATATCTTATTTCTAATGCCAGTTCCCACTGTGCAGGCATTGAATTTGGGGGAAAAGCAGTAGGAAAGTTTTTACAGCCAAATAGAAAAGAGGTTGAAGATAAAATAAGCAACCCCAATAGATGGTATTTGTTTGAAGGCACTATTCCGCCAACAAAAACGGAAGCAGACAAGAAAGTGCTGGAATTTAGATATATGCATCTTTCAAAGGGAAGCGCCCCTTGTATGCTGCAGCTGCAAGCAAAAAAAGTTTAAAATAAAAAATTGTATGAATAAAGAAGGAGGGAAAAAGTATGACTATGATAATATGTTTTGTTGGTATGTTATGTATTTTTAGTGTATGTATGATGAAAAAGAAAGCTATGGGTGCAAAAAAGATGCTGAGTGCAGGTATGATTGGTATTTTATGTGTTATGAACACATCCTGTGCCTCAGCAAGAATAGTGTTTGAAGAGGTTGCTTTGGAAACAGAAATAGATGAAAATGGCTTTGAATGGGTGAAAGGAACAAAAATATTAAATGGATATTATGGAGAGGAAGTAAATGTGGTGATACCAGAGGGTTGCACAGAAATTCGGTATATGGCTTTTCAAACAGAGGAGGGAAAACGTATAAAAAGTGTTACAATACCTGCAAGTGTACAAGAGTTATATAGAGAAGGTTTTCCTGGTATATTTGAAAATTGCGATAATTTGGAAGAAATTGTTATTGCAGAAGAAAATTATCGATATATAGTTGTGGCTGGAGAAATTCGATATCATTATAAGTATGGTGACCCATTAGATGACAGAGGAAGCAGAGAGCTAGGAAACAGAGAAGCTTTGCAAAAAGGAGAAGTTGTGTTTAGAGCAACATGGCCGGAAGATAAAGAAGTAATAGAAAATAGTAAGAGTACTTTAGAAAAATTAAACATATCAGAAGGAACTACAGAAATCGAAGACAGAGCATTTCAGTACTTTGAAGGATTGGGATATGTTACAATACCGGAAGGTGTGAAAAGAATTGGAGAGGAAAATTTTGTTGGCATCCCTGGTTTTGGTGTCATTGTTTTTCCAAGAAGTGTAGAAGAAGTTGGCTGGAACACATTTTATAAGAGCTGGGCTTTAGATGCAATTATTATGATAGGAAAGACGCAAAAAGAAATGGAAGAAATTTTAAAGCTTACTGCCTATGATTCTGGACCAAATGCAAAAAACGTAAAATTATACACAGGATTGGATTTGTATTTGAATGGAGAAAAGGTAGATTTTGACTACACAGCACCATATATAGATGAAAGGGGAACTGTTAAAATTCCTATGATTTATGTGTTAAATGCAGCGGGAATTCCTAGTGTGGATGAAAGAAGTCAAGAAAAAGATGGGGAAGGAGGTTGGCAATATGTATATAGACTGCATATGAAAAAAGATGGAAAAGAGATTGCTGTTGCTATATATGAAGGAAAAATAGATACGCCTAGAGAAGGAGCAGATGATGTTTTTGGTGTGATAGACTTTACATTGGATGAATCAAAGAAAATTTTGGATTTGTTTGATATGGAAATAAAATATGATAAAAAGAATTATAGATTGGACGTTGTAAGTAAATGAAAATAGCAGAGAAAAGAGATTGCTTGGGCAGTCTCTTTTTTTGTTTTATACTTCTATTAGTCAGGAATGAGAAAAAATCTTTCTAGCTGTTCTTTCTGGAAGGTCTTTCTATATTTTTAGTAGTAATAAATGTTATAGAATCATTGTGGATTTGAAGAAGTTTTTGGAATAAAAATGAAAGTATAAATGGACAAAAGCATTATTTTATGGTATTTTTAGTACATAAAATTTGTAATTTGTGCAGAGGTATTTTTCCTCGGGTATGGGTATCATATCAGTCATACGCAGTTCAGTTTGTAGAGATAGAGTCAATTTATTTTGTGTATTTTTAAGCAGCAAAATAGTTGGCTCTTTTTTATTTTACAGCCGATATTGCAAAAAAATGGCTGGTGTAAATGTGGAAAAAGGCAATTTGCTTTCTTTGACAGGAGATTTAGATGTTGAGGAATATACAAGAAAGAATGGAAGTAAAACAAAAATTGTAAAGGTAACCATATTGTACCAAAACTATAGCTTGATTGGTGCAAAAAAAGAAAACGAAGAGAAATTCGCTTCATCTCAAGAATGTTATTTTTCAGAGTATAATGATTATGGAATTCTTTTTTATTTAAAAAAGAGAGTAGGTATTGCATCAGTAAAAAAGAAATGGCAAAAAGAAAATACATATATCAAAATGGTAAAACCAATACTGCTTGCTATGGGTAAAGCAAGGAAAATAATATATAAATTTGCAGAATATTTTGGGTTATATATACGACGGATTGAAAAATGAATCAACTATTATAATCGAAAATAAGCTCACCTTGTTGCCAAAACTTTTATCAAATTACTGAGGGTATCTTAGATAATATGCAACATCACCAGCATTAGAGAAAGTTGTGAGGACACAGATAGAATATAATGACTAAAAAAATAGTTGACTAGAAAGTAAGATTGACTTATTATAAATGTAGATATAGGAAATGAGTATTAAGAAATTGTTTGTATTTTAAGAATAAAAAGGAGAATGTAAATATTATGGCAGGAAAATATGGATTGTCAGAGTTAGAATTTGAATTGATGGATTATATTTGGGAACATGAAAATGGTGTTTATTTTAAGGATTTAGTGGAATATTTTATAGAAAAAGGGGGGAAAGCATGGAAAAGACCTTCTCTTAGAACTTTTTTATTGAGATTGCAGGAAAAAGGCTTTTTGCAAATTGACCAAAGTAGTAAGAGAAGTTATATTTACATGGCAACAGAAACAAAAAAAGAATATATTCAAAGATGGACACAAAATCTTTTGGCAGAAGCCTATGGTGACTCTATTGGAAATTTTATTTGTGCATTAAATGGCGGAGAAGGATTAAGTCAAAAGGATATAGAGGAATTGAAAAAAATAATAGATGAGTAAGGTGTTCCACTAATGATTGAAAGTAAATTGTTTGCAATGACTATAATAGGAAGTATGATATTTTTATTCTGGTATATTTTTTCAAAAAAGACAGAGATATCTTATGAATTAAAAAGAAAGTTTTTAATTATTGTAACAATTTCATTTTTAATACCTTTTCCGATTTGGAAAAATAATTATTTATATGTTTTATATCAATTATTTGGTTATGAAAGAATTCATACAAAAGAAATTGTTGAAGTAAGGCATATGCTTTATAGAACATCGGATGGGAAATTGTACAATTTAGGAGTGGAACAATATATACTTATGACATTGTTTTGTATTTGGTTGATGGTTGTCATAGTATTATTATTAAAACAGATAAAAAGGTATAGAAAATTATGTTTGTTATGGCAAAATGCTGTCTTTGAACCTATTTCAGAAATAGAAAAAAACATAGTAGAAGAAGAAAGAAAACGACAGAAGATAAAAAGAAATATTTATGCCAAAAAAATATATGGTATTAAAAGTCCTATGACAATCGGGTTTTTTAAGCCTACTATATTTTTACCTATGGTGGAAATGAAACAAGAGGATATATTGCTTATCGTAAGGCATGAAATGATACATATAAAGAAAAAAGACTATATTTTAAAAATAATAGGAATCAGCGTGGCAATTATGCACTGGTTTAACCCATTATCTTATATTTTAATAAAACAAATTAATAAAATTTGTGAATTTCATTGTGATGAGCAAGTCATATTAACACTTAATGATGAAAAAGATAGAAAAAGATATAGTTATTTAGTTTTATATTCCTCACAAAAAGAAAATAATACAACATCATTGTTTTTGCCAGTCAATTATTTTGGAAGTAATGAAAAAAAAAGAATGAATGAGAGGTTAGAAAAGATGAAAAAAGCAAAAAAAAGAACAAAATGGCAAGTAGTAACAACCATTGGTGTAATAACAATGTCTATGATGGTATCTTCTGTAGGAGTTTTGGCTTATCAAGAAGCTCCTGTTATGAATGTGGAAGTGTATGAACCTTTGGAAGAAGGTGTACAGACGTATAAAATGCCAGAAGGAATGCAGCTACTAGGTACTCCTATGCTACCAGAATTTCAATTAGTAGAGGGATGCGAAAACTATATTATATACGAAGATGGGACTGTAAAACCCGTTTATGACAATAAAACTATAAAAAGTGGGTGCAGCCATACTTATAAAAATATTACATATACTGAACATAAAAAAAATGGAAGTGGCTGTGTGGTAACAGTTTATTCTGCACAAGAGTGCAGCCGATGTGGAGCTGTGAAAAATAAAGAAGAACAATATAGTACTACATACAAAAAATGTCCTCATTAAAACATAAAAGTATTTTGTAGAAAAATGTTTGTATTTTATTAAAGAACATGATATTATAATGTATATAAGTAAAACTTACTTATATACATTATTTTTATATAGAATGGTTATTATAAAAAATGATTGATGGGATGGCATAGTATATTGACAGATAAAGAGATTATTAAAAAATTGTTTTATATATTAAAACCGTACAAGAAAGATATGATTATTATATTCATTTGTTTATTAATATCAATTCTATTCAATTTATGTCTTCCTATTTTAAATAAAGATATTATGGACAAAGGTTTTATGAATCAAGATTTTAAATTATTACTTATTCTAGTAATGGTTATGACAATCTTGAAATTATTAAATAATATTTTGGAGTTTTATAAAGAAAAAAAGAGAATATATATAGCTGCTAATATAAAGTATAGATTGTCTAAAAAAGCATTTGAACATATGTTAAAAGTTAAACTAGATAAAATAAATTCTACAAATATTGGAGAATTTATGAACAATATGGAAGTAGATATAATGAATATATCTAATATCATGGATAGTTCAATGTTTTTTATGATTACTCAAATTTTTAGTATCTTGGGAAGTCTAATAGGTCTTTTTATTTTAAGTCCTACTTTAACAATATTCGTTTTATTATTTATTCCATTAAAATACAAAATTGTCAAAAGAGTTTCTGAGCATAAAAGTGATATTACGAATCACTATATAGAAGTACAAAGTGAATATGCGAAATGGTTATATGATACGCTTTCTGGACTAGAAGAAATCAGATTGTTTCATATTGAGCATTATAAAAAAAAACAGTTTGAGAATAAACAATCGAAAATAATAACGGATCAGTTAAAGTTAGGAAAATTAGAGCAATTTAATGTATCGGTAGATACTATACTGATTGATAGCTTAATAACAATTCTTTACATTGTAGGCGCTAATTTAGTATTTCATATGAAATTATCAGTTGGTAGTATATTTGCTTTTATAACATATACAACATATGTTACAACGCCTATTTCATCGATATTAGATATACGATGTTATTTATCTGGTATAATACCATCTGCAAAGCGTTTTTATAAATTTTTAAGTTGGGAAGAAGAAGAAAGCGGACAAAATCATATCTGTGATGTAAACGAGATTACATTTGAAAACTTAGGGTTTAGATATGATGAAAATAGTAATTTTGTATTATCAAATATATTTTTTAAGATACCTCAAAATGGTAAGTTAGCATTAATTGGTGTGAATGGTTCAGGAAAAACTACATTAGTTCAATTACTATTAAGATTTTATAAGCCTACAAATGGAAGTATAAAATTGAATGGAAAGGATATTCAATCTTATGATCTTATAGAATATAGGAATTTATTTTCAGTAGTGAGCCAAGAAATTTATTTATTTGATGATAGTATCTATAATAATATTTGTTTATATAAAGATATTCAAAATGAAACATATGAAATGGCTATAAAAGATAGTGGATTACAGGAGGTAATAGATTTAAAAGGTTCTGATTATATCATCGGTACAAATGGTGAGTATTTATCTGGAGGACAAAAACAAAGATTAGCTTTAGCAAGAGCCTAGCAGTAGAAATTATGGGGATTTTTTTGGAATGACACCTATACCAGATTTTATGTTTCAAACAAAATATACTGAAGATGAAAAGATTGTACTTTTTAATCAATTTGTAAAAAAGCAGGAAAGGAAACAAAAACCTGATGTAATTATAATTGGAGTTCCAGGTGGCATTATACCAATATCGAAGAAATTTCACAATAGATTTGGTATGATGGCGTACGAGATAGCACAAGCAGTTTCACCAGATACAACAGTATTATGTACACATTTTAACTATTTCGACAAAATGTATTTTGAAAATATTTCTCCAACTATGAAGTATAAATACAATGCAGAGCCTGACTGTTTTTTAGTAAATAATACGGTTGTAGATTTCATAAATGATGACATACAAGGGGATTTATCGTTTATTGAAGTTGATTTTTCTAAAGTAGAGGCTGTTATAAAACAAGCATACAATAAAGATACTTTTATTTATTGTGATGATATATACTATAAAATAAAAAATACTTTGGAAGAATATGCTCAAGTAGATTCTATTTAGGAGAACTTTATATTATGGAAAAGGATATTATTAAAGATAAGGTTTTAAAATTATTTCAAAATAGATTAAATAAAGATTTTTCAGGAAAAGAAGAATTATTAGATGTCCCATTATTTGGATTAGAAATAGGTATCCATGCTTTTGAATTGGTATATATTTTCTTTGATATTGAAAGAGAATTTAATATTCATATTTCTGAAAAAGATATTCAAGAGGGTAAATTATCTACTATTAATACTATTATTAATATGATAGATAGTTATAAATTATAATATAAAAGAAAGGGTGATTTATTATGAATACTGGTATGGTGCAAAATTTAATTGGTGCCGGTAATAGTATCAAGATGGCTTCTGTTTCCATGAATGTGTATATGGAAGCACGCAATAAAGGTGATGAAGAAACCATGCAGCGGGCTTTAGGATATACTATGGAGCATATGGAGCAAGCAGAAAAGTATGGTGAAAAATTAGAAGAAGCTACAAAAGAAGACCAAAAAGAAGCAGCAAAAAAAGCAGAAAAAGAACAAGCAGAGGCTCTTGCAGAGAAAAAAGCAGAAAATCAAATGAAAAAAGAGCAAATGACTCAGCCATCGGCTTCCCAACCAGTAGATGAGGTACAGTTGAGTGAAGAAGCAAAACAGTACATTGAGCAACAAGTGGAATTAGCAGTGAAACCAGATGTTATAGCAGATGTACCTAAAGTATACTCAGAAGAGGGAGCGTTTCAATCAGTGGAATTCAATATTCCAGAATTTGACACAATCGCATGATGTTATAAGAAAATGAGGAAAAATATGTTAAAAAAAGTAATATCTTGTACAGTTGCATTAAGTATGATGTTGTCTACAAATGTTTTTGTATTTGCAAATGAAATAACAGAAAATGAAAATGAAGAAACAATCAAAGTGGAATTTGTTGAAAGCTTGGATGATGTGGAAATAGCTTCATTACCAGAAGTAGAAGAAATTAGCATTGATGATTTATACCAAGCGGATGATGCAACAGAGGATATAGAAGATGCTCCTATAGATTTAAATTTAGAAGAAGGAACTTTTATTGAAATGCCGGTTGCTTATGGAACAGAAAGAAGTGTAACACAAAAATTTGAAGGCACACTTTCTGAGCCAAATACATTTTCTTATTTATTAGTAACACTTGCACCAACACAAATTGTAACAGCAACATTAGAATGCCCAAAAAGTAAATATTTAAACTATGACCTTTTTATTTACGAAGTAAATGCTGATGGGACATTAGGAAACATTGTTGCAGGTTCTACTACAGATACCTATTTTAATACATATCCAGATGGTACAGAAAAAACAATCGATGAGGGAGCAGCCTTTATTAACAACACTTCTACAACTAATCAATATGCAGTTATTGTATTCGCAAATGATGCTGCTGGCGCCTCTGCTCCATATTATTTGACAATAAGTTTAGATGTACAAGGAGTTTATGATGGTGCAGAACCAAATGACAGTCCTTATACAGCTTATGAATTAGAAATTAATAAAGAGTTAACTGGAGCAACACTTCATGTAGTAAATGACCAAGATTGGTTTAAAATGCCAGATGCACCTGATTATCAATCTGTATCTGCAGAAGTAACATCAGGATATAAAGTAGAAGTGTATCATGCAGATGGAAATTCTATGATACTCAATGAAAAAAATGATGATGGTACGTATCAGATTGGCAGAGGAGTGAATTATATTAGAGTATTTGCAGATGAAGCAAATTTTGCAGCAAGTGGATATACTTTAACACTGACAGGTGCTACACTTAGACCATCCCAATTTTTGGTGGTTATGAGTGGAGATGAAGGAGACAATAGCTATCCTGACTATCCTCAAGGAGATGATTATTTAAGATTTACAACTAAACTAACACCATTAGTAGGAGTTTTCACTGAAAATAATTATCCTATTGTAAATGCTACAGTTAATATGGAATGGGAAAGTGGCGGTTGGAGTGAAAGTTCTGGCAGAAAATATCGAGATACAAGCGGAGTAACAGGTACAGACGGAACTGTTGAATTAAGTTTAACAACACCAAGTGCATTGGGAACCTATTCTTGCTTATTAGGAGGGCCTAAATATTTTAGACATCACTACGATATTGATACAGTGACATTTTATGTTTCTGGTAATAGATCATCCACAGAAACGATATATTATGTATATCACTTTAGCCATTCTGAATATATAGGCGGTTAATTAAAGGAGGAGATGTTTCATGGAGATTGCAAAATTGACATATCCCTCTTTGAAGGGTATAAAATTGAATGGGGGAACTTGCCTTAATAAAAGAATTTCTGAAGAAGAAAAAAATCAAATAGACAACGAAATGCCAAAACAACCAAAATATGATGTTCTGGAATTGAAGGAAACAGGAGAAAATCAAAAGCCATTATGTACCCAAGAAATAAAAATAGAGGGACCTCAGGAGTTTAGAAAAATTAGTTATGAAACAATGAAATCTTTTGATAATATGATACATAGTTCCATTGAATTAGCATCTAAAAAACATATTACAGGAGAAGAGCGCATTGGGTTTTTAAAAGAATGTGTCGTAAACTGGGCAAATGATAAAAAAGAAAATGATGAGGAAATGTTTGCAATGTATGTAAAATTTTCTAAATCAAAGATTGAAGAAGGAAAAGTTCATTTAACAGGTTTACCATCAGATTTCACAATGGAAGACTACCATTATTATGTAGATAAATGGGAAGGTATATGGGAACAGCAAAGGAATGAATGGAATGCATTTTTCAAAAGAAATCATACCACATGATGCTGTATTGTAATAAAAGTAGTTTTTTACTAATATGAAAGAAAAAAAGCTGGATATTGTCCAGCTTTTTCTAATAAATAATATATTTTGTAAAAAACATTACCCTGCTAGAGTAGACATTTTCACATCATTGATATTTAACTGAGTGTTTACTTCAATCAATCTGGCTTGTTTTTCTTTTAATTCATCCTCCTTTGGAAATGGTTTTTGTACTTCTGTTTTAGCGTTTTTCAGTTGCTCTTCTAAATATTTCAAATTTTGAGTAAAAAATTTCAGATGTTTTGAAAACTCAGATAATACGTTATTCATTCGCACTATTATTCCAATCGGAGATTCTCCAATTTCTATGGTGTGCGATATAGAACCTTGAAGAATTAAGTTGTAGCTGCTACAATTTCTTTCAATCTGTAAAGTAAATCCTAAATATTTTCCTATGGCAATAGGTTGAGAGAAATTATAGTTTTGTTTTATTAAATGATATAAATGTTGCAAAATAACTGATCCTGCAATCATTCTGTCATTGTAAATTGTGCCAGCAATCTGAATAGAAAACTTGGGTTGCTGTTCTATATTTTCTTGGTATGTTTGAATGTCTTTTTGATAAGCAGAAATCTGTTTTTGAAGTTCTGCTATCTTTTTAGGGAAATATAAAGTGATTTCATCTTCCATATTATGCTTTTGTTGGATAAAATTGTTTTTGTAGGTTTTCAGTTTTGCAACTTGAAGTTCCAAATTCATTTTCTCTTGAATCAACGGATTATTTGTTGTAAGTGCTTTTATTTCTGCATAATTTAATACAACTTCGTCAATATCTTCAATCGATCGCACAGATGATTTATGAGTCATAATTTGACTGATTACCCGCTGTTTGTTTTCGAGTATCTGCCAGCAATAACTGTCAAATGTACCTTTTGTGGTGTAACGGAAAATCATTACTTTATCAAATAAATTACCTTGACGTAATATTCTTCCTTCACGCTGGTCGATATCTGAAGGCCGCCAGGGTACGTCTATATGATGTAACGCCACTAAGCGATTTTGGACATTTGTACCTGCACCCATTTTAGCTGTAGAACCAAGAAGAAAACGAACTTTACCCTTTCGTATTTTAGCGAAAAGTTGAATTTTCTTCAAATTGGTATTAGCATCATGAATAAAGGAAATCTCGTTTTCTGGTACTCCTGCAGAGATTAGTTTTTTCTTAATGTCATCATAGATATTGAATGAACTAGATTTTTTTGGTGTAGCCATATCGCAGAATATAAGCTGTGTGCCTTTTTGCAAAGCACTATCCTTCCAAATTTGAATTGCATTGCGTACACAAGCGTTTACTTTAGAATTTTTGTTTTCCTCATATTGTTCACAAATTAAACGTTGCTCAAGGGCGAGTTTTCTGCCATCATGGGTAATTTTCAACATATTGTCAATGTGACTGTCTATTTTGTTCCGTCGAATATGTTCCGCCCTTTTACCAAGTTCTTTTACCAGCTCCTGCTGTATTTTACTTGGCTCTAATACAACATTGATATATTCTGCTTTTGGTCTTGGAAGATTCAACATTTCTGCAGTCTGAATATCAGCACATTCACGAAACAATGACATTAATTCTGATAGATTATAGAATCGAGAAAATCTTGTTTTAGGCTGATATTTTGTACCTTCTGGTGCTAATTCAATCACAGTTTTTATTTCACCAAAGTTAGCAGCCCATGCATCAAAAAAACCTAATCTAAGGTTGAGCAGTAGATTATACTGCAAATAACGCATATTTGTATACAACTCTGTCATGCTGTTACTGATGGGTGTTCCTGTGGCAAATGTAATTCCTTTATCCATTGTTATTTTGGATATATATTGACATTTCGCAAACATATCATATGATTTTTTCGCTTCTGCGGTGGAGATTCCAGCGATATTACGCATCTTTGTATATACAAACAATAGCGATAGGTAAGGTTTTGAAGTCATCTCCGCCTTTTCCCCCGCTTCACACC
>CAMLYR010000001.1 GCA_946491915.1 uncultured Clostridium sp. | reverse complement strand
GTATATAGCTAGTAATAGAGGGGTGGATTGTAAGGAGGGGAAAATAAAAAATGTAGCAACAAATATCTTTTATTCGTTACCACATTATCTTGTATAATCATATTTTTTTTGTTTCTGCTTTTCTAATTCTGACACTTTTTTTACACAATGTACAATGTAATCTTCTTTTTCTTCTACTGATTTGTACTCATTTGGTATATACTTTTCAACTTTATCTTCTGGAATTTTAAACTTTGGTATTTGGTTTGGTTTTTCTTCATCTAGTATATTATCTATTTCTTCCATTGTAAGTTTTCCACTTTCACTTAATTTTCTCATCTTTATTGCTTGTGGGTGTGATGGAAATGCATCAGTATATTCTATTGCATCAAAAACTTCTTGTTGTTCCTCCTCTTTTAAATATGAAAGTTCAACAGCAGGTCTTAACTTCATTTTTTCTTCATCAACAAGTTTTAATAATTCAGGTATTAATTCGGTAAGCCTAACATATCTTTGTATATTGCTAGAACTCTCTCCCATTTCTTCAGCAATTAATTCTCTTGTAGTTTTCCCTTGTAACTTCTGTTCCATTGGGTCAGAAGTTAAATCATTTCTCTGACCTTGTTTTTTCATAGCTTCCATCTTCATTTTGTATGCAAAAGCTTTTTCTGACGGCAATATTTTTTCTCTTTGGTTGTTGCTATCTACCATTGCTATTGTTGCTTCTTCATCTGTCATATCTCTAACAATAGCTTTTATTTCTTTTATTCCTGCTATTTGACAAGCTCTTTTTCTTCTGTGACCAGAAATCATTTCGTAGCCACCATCTTTCTTTGGTCTTACTATTACTGGATGTATTACTCCAAATTCTTTTATAGTTCGTACCATTGAAAGTAATTCATCATCTTCCTTAACTTTGTATGGGTGATTTGGAAAATTTGTAATTTCATTTATAGGAATATATTTTACATATTCTCTATTTTTATTATCTCTTTCCTCTTGAGTTAAGAATAAATCATCTAATGTTACCTTTGGTAATTTCATTTTTTCCTCTTTCATTGTCTGATAACACCTCCTTTGCAAAATTTGTATAGGCTTGTGCTACCTTACTGTTTTTGTCATAAGCAAATATACTTTTTCCTTTCGAGGTGGATTCTGCTGTTTTTATTGCACAAGGAATTTGAGTTTCATATAACTTTACTATATTACCATACTGTTCTTTTATTTCCTGTTTTATTGTACTTGGTAATTTTGTTCTACTATCTACTAAAGTTAAAAGTATGCCACCAACTTTTAATTCTGGATTTAAGTGTTTTTTTACCTTTGATACTATATTGATTAAATTTCCCATTCCTCTTGCTGACAGGTATTGACTTTGAACTGGAATAATTACTTCATCTGCTGTTGCTAAAGCATTCATAGTTACCATATTTAGTGATGGCATACAATCAATTATAATGTAATCATATATGCTTTTAAGTTCACTTAAACAGTTCTTCATTGCATATTCTCTACTCATTGCATTTGATAAGTTTTCTCCTGTTACTGATAAATTTAGATTAGATGGAATTAAATCCACACCTTCTCCATTATGCAAAATTGCTTTTTCTGGTCTTATTTCTTCATCATCAATATATCTGTCAATTAAAGTAGATAAAGTTTCTTCAACTTCATTTTCGTCAAATCCCATATATGTTGTTAAATTTGCTTGTGGGTCTGCATCTACTACTAATACTTTTTTATTGTTATTTGCTAGTGCAACTCCTAAACTAAAAGCCGTTGTTGTTTTTCCTACTCCACCTTTTTGATTAGCTATTGCTATTATTTTGCATTTTGCCATATCTTTGCCTCCTTTCTTTTAAATTTAGCCCTTAATCATTTTTTCATTAAAAGCTATGTAATTTTTTCATTAAAATAAAAAAAGGCAAATCAATTAAAATTAATCAATCTGCCTATATATTTTTAACTTCATTTTGCTGTAATATTTCTTTATATTACTATTTTATGCTTACTGCAAATGTATAAATTTTATCTTATATCTCTGTTTTTATTATGCTTTTTTTCAAATTCTTTTCTTATTCTCGTATGAATTTTCATTGCACTTTCATCATCAAATTCTTTTTCTATTGATATTTTCCCTTTTTCTAAAAATTCTTTAGAAAGAATAAACTCTCCTGTGTCTAAAAATTCATATCTTCCATCTTTATCTTTTCCAGCATACATTGCCGTAACTGGCATATTTTGATTTGAAGATATAGGAATATTTACTGTTAAAAATGTTCCCACTTCTAGTGTTTCTAAAAATTTAATTGCTTCATCTTCTCTCATATATTAATTCCTCCCATCAAAAAAGACCAAATTATTCAAAATAATTTAGTCTTTTATAATTTATATTTCTTAATTTTTAATCTTTTTTCTCTGGTATAACATTTTCTATATAATCTTCTAATATATTTAATATCTCATCATCATTTGTGAAATCATTTTCTTTATTTATTTTCTCCATAAAATCCTCCCATTTTTCATTACACGAATTTTACACGAATTCGGTCACAAACTTTTTTTATTTGTTTAATTTTATCTAGTTTTTTTAGGATTATTTAGTCATTTTTTGTTAAACTAATTAAAACTAAAAGGGTCTAAAAGTGGCTAAATAAGTGGACTTTTTTTAATGAATGTAATAAGAAACAAAATATTCCACATTGTTTTCTGGAAAAAACTCTTTGAATTCGCTATATAATTGCCCTGCTAATGTTTTATTATGTGCTAAAACAAGTGTTGGTTTTTGCACTTTTTGAATGATATTTGCCATTGTGAATGTTTTTCCAGAACCTGTAACACCAAGAAGTGTCTGGAATTTCTTTCCCTCTTCTATGCCTTTACTTAAATATTCAATTGCTTTTGGTTGGTCGCCTGTTGGCTTATATTCTGAATGTAATTTGAACATATTTCCTCCTATTTTAACTTTCTAATGTCTTCTCCTAATATCTTTAAGTAATCTTTTTCAGCCGTTGTCAAATGATTTTTCATATATTTATCATATTCTTGGTGTGCTTTTTCTAATGCTTTTTTATGTGATACTGTGCCTTTATTATTTAAAATATCTTTTCTTGTCATCTTAAGGAAACTATCTAATTCATTTATCCAATCTTTCATTGTCATTGCATGCATACTCAAAGCATTAATTTCAGCCACATCTAAATATGCTGACACCATTCTATTTAGTATTTGTAATTCTTGTTCTGTTAAATAATTCTTAGCAACTTCTGTTTCTGCTCTTGTCGGTATATCTCCTTTAAAATTTGTTAATCCAATATTTTCCTTATTACTATCTACTCTATTATATATAACCTCTGCTGCCGTATTTCCATGAACTGCATAATGCATTTTATTCTGAACTGTTTTAAAAAACTGTTTTGTTAATTCATTATTCGCATCATAGTCTACACTTGTAGCATAGATATCTAGTATTTTTCTCCAAAATACTTTTTCTGATGAACGAATATCTCTAATTTTTTCAAGTAACTCTTCAAAATATATTCCACCACCATTATTTTTCATTCTATCACTATCAAGGTTATATCCTTTTATTAGATATTCTTTTATTAATTTATTTGCCCATATTCTAAATTGTGTACCACGAATTGATTTTACTCTATACCCTACTGATATTATTAAATCTAAGTTATAATATTTAACTTTTCTTTGAACTGTTCTATTACCTTCTGTTTGAACTGTCAAGGATTCCTTGACAGTTGCTTTTTCATCTAATTCTCCTTCATCAAATATATTTTGTATATGTCCACTTATATTTTGCTTTGTAGTATCAAATAATTCAGCCATTGCATTTTGAGTTAACCATACATTTTCATCTTCTAACCTAACTTCTATCTTAACTTGTCCATCTTCTGTTGTATAAATAATTATATTATTTTGTAAAGCTACTTGTGGTTGGTTTTCTGTTGAATTATATTTTGAATGTGATTTGAGCATATTTCCCTCCTTGTAATTTTATTAATATCTTCAATTTTACTAATTAAATTAACAGATTATTTATATCACATTTTATGTTAAAATACAATATAAAAAGAGATTATCTACCAGTAATCAACATAGACAAAAAAGTATGCATCTTTTTAATGCATACTTAAACAATTCTTATTTTTCCTTTATTTTATCCAATCTTGCACTCTGCCTTTTGCCTCATATACCATGCTTCCTTGAATAGCTAAACTATCTAATACAGTTGCACCTTTACATATCTTTTTTACATCTGATACAACAGTTCCTAATCCTGATCCTTCATGTGTTGTAAATACTTTTATGGTTTTTCCTGTGAAATCTAATTTTTCCAATTGTGTAAACATACTCATTGGCATAGTTCCCCAATAAATTGGTGACCCTATATAAATGATTTCATATTCTGATATATCTTCTAAATATTTTTTTAATTCTGGTCTTGCATTTTGTCTTTTTTCTTCTAAAGCTTCATCACAACATGCTTTATAGTTTTTAGAATATGGCTTTACTGGTTCTACCTTAAATAAATCTGCTCCTGTTAACTCTTGTATATATTCTGCAATAACCTCTGTATTTCCTTTTTCGATATTTCCAACAGCATAATTTTCATCTGCTCTTGAAAAATAAATCACTAAACTTTTCTTTCCTTTTACACTTTCTTTATTTCCAAACAAAGACATCTTTTTTTCCTCCTTATTTCTTATCTCCTATTCTATTTTTAAAAATGTGTTTCAATCTATATCTAGAAATTTTTAATTATTTTCTGGTTTTAATGGTCCATAGAAATATGATGCTGTTGCTCCACCATCAATTAAAAAGTCAGCTCCTGTAATAAAAGCTCCTTTATCTGTCATTAGCAATTCTGCTACATTTGCTACTTCATCTACCATCAATAAGCTTTGTTTATAGAAATATTCTCCAGCATTTGTTAAAGTAAATCCTCTATTTTTTCTTTGTAATAATGTAACACCTAATTCATCTTCCAAGGATTTGATTGCTTGTGAAATAGCAGATTGTGATATATAGTTTTCCTCTGCCGCTTCTATAAAACTATTATTTTTTACAATGGATATAAAATATTGCATTTGTTTAAAAATCATATACTTCACTCTCCTAATATGCATATTACCATAAATGGAAATAATGATTAATATAACACACTGATTTAATTGTCAATTTATCTACCGATTAAATGTCCATTTCTTTTTCTATTCTTCTTGTACTACTTATTTCCACTTCTTGCTGTTTTAATTGTTCCGTTAATTTTTCAAAATATCTTTCTACATCTATTACAGTTGTTTCGTCATTAATTGGCATTCTCAAAAATACAACTTTGTTAGGATATCTATCAACATTGTATTTAAGAACAAATGCATGTTTTTCAAATTGTTCATCTAAATTGTTCTTTGTCTCATCACTTTTTCCTTGATTAAACATATCCATAATATTTCTGCCTTTTACAAACCATATAATTCTTTCACCTATATTATTTCCTTGACTGTTTTTGGCTTGTTGTAATGAAAATAATATTTTTTTATTCTCATCTGTTAAGTTATCAAAATTAATCATAATCCATGCATATCCTCTACCTGCGCTCTCATAAGTAGGCATATCTAGAAAAAATTCTTGTCCTTCTACATCTTCTCGTTCTATTGCCTTTTCTCCTTTTTTTAATAAATTCGTTTTATTTGCACTACTCATTACTGTTTCAATACCTTTATTTTTCAATTCTTTACATGCTTTTCTTAATGGTTCTTCTACCATTTCATCTATTATTTCGCTAGCATTTTTCTCTTTAATAAAATTCCTTCCAAATTCTTTGATAGGTTGTATTTCACTAATTTTCTTATTTGGTCTTTCTACAGTTTTAATTCCTTTTATAAAATCATTTTCCATATTAGCCTCCTAATTACTATTTAAAGAGGATACATCTTATATCCTCTCTAAAATTACGTAAATTTTTCTTTTTTACTTTATTCCATAAAAATTAGTTATGCTATTGGTAATTGCTTGGGCATAAAGATCAGCATTTTCTAAAATATTGTCTAAATCTTCATCTACATTGATATAACCAAGTTCTACTAAATACCCTTCTACACCTATATTTGAATTTCGATATTCATTGGCACCATAGGCTTTATTGGTTCCATCCACATAGGCTCCTGTTGCAATTCCTCCAATTTCTCTTATGATATATAAGTATGGAATAGAATCAAATATTCCTTTATAATTTTCTCTTGAAAAAGAAGCTTCATTTTTTTGGTCTTCAACTTCTATAGTTCTAACATAAACTCCGTCTTCTACTTTGTCTGTTTGATTAGTAGAATATTCTGTTTTTGCTGTTTCAACAATATTATCTGCCAACTTTTTTGCGAATGTTAAATCACTATTAGAAGAGGCATAAATTTCAACACCACCATCTACATTATCTGAAAGATTACTATTTAAATGTAAAGATATAAGAATTTTTGCATGAGATTCATTTGCCATGGTTACTCTTCCATCTTTATCATAAATATTGTACATAGTATATTCTTCTTCCGATTCTGTACCATCTCTTGTTAGTAACACCTTTAATCCAATATCTTCTAACTGTTTTTTTAATTCAAGAGCACAATCTAAAGCTATTTCTGATTCCATATATCTACCATTGACAGCTCCTACATCACTTCCTCCATGTCCTGGATCAATTACTACATCATATACATTATCTGGCAATTCCTTTACAGTTGTTATATGAAATCCTAAAATAGGCATATTATCAATTGTAGTAAAATCAATATTTATCCTATTGTTGGAATGGTTTCTTGTTAAGGTATAATATTCTATATTTCCATATTCTGTATCATTCGTTAAAGAATAGTATTTTGTTTCACTGTTTGAAAATTCAACTTTTAACAAAATATAATAATCCTCAACCTTTAAACTTTCTAAATCTAATCCTGTATTAATTTCTTTTAGAGTAGAAAAAGAAATCTGATTATTTTCATATGTATATTCTGTATCTATACCAATTTCTTCCCCTGATGCTGTTTTTGCTACTACTTTTGCAGACTCTATTGGATTGTTTTCAGAAATGTCCATATCTCCTTCTATATTGAAATGGGTTCCATATACAATATAGCGATTTATGTTTGCATATGTACCAGTTTCGATTTCATCAACAATTTCATTAATAGAAGAAAAAGCATTAACAGAAGCAGTTTCCTCACTTTCATTTGCACTAACATTGTATATGAATATAATAATGGCTACAATAATGATAAACATGGTGACTCTTTTGGAAATCAATGGATTTTTCTTATATCTTCTCTTCTTCTTTCTTTTCATAGGTTTCTCCTTAAATTCTTCCTGTTTTTTTCTTACTAATTATATATCATTTTCCTAAAATTGTTCAAGATGATTTTATAATTTTTATAAGGATAACTATCTAGAAAATAGAAAAGAAATAATGATTTAGGAACCCTAACCTTGTTGTATACGGAAAAATCCACATAGAGTCAAGATAAAAGTAGATTTTTCCTATACAATAAAAAAATTCGAATAGAAAAACATATATTGTTTTCATTCGAACTTTTTCTCTTTATTTTATATCTTATATTTTCTATATTTTATATATGTAAATATAGAAACACCACCTGCAATAATTATGCCAATCATTAATATATTTCTAAATCCTGCATAAGGTAATTTTGAATTACTCGTAGAAATATTATTTTTTTCTGAATTGTTAATTGTATTTTGTTGATGATTATTAGAATTATCATTTATATTGTTGTTATTTGTACTTTCATTATTGTTTGTATTATCTGTGGTGTTATTGTCATCCTCATTATTATCTGTATTTGTCGTATTGTCTGTACTTGTATTGTTATTTGTGTTGGTGTTTGTGTTTGTATTTGTGTTAGTGTTCGTGTTTGTGTTTGTGTTTGTATTGGTATTATCATTATCATCATTGTTATTGTCATCATCGTTGTCTTCTTTAATATCTATCACAAATTCTAAAACTGTTTGATTTCCTGCTTCATCAGTTGCTGTTAATACATATGTACCGTTTTCAGAAATGGTATCTCCGTTTTGATAGTTTTCTACAACATTACCATCTCTTGTTAATGTCACACTTGCTAAATTTTCATCCTGTATTCTAGGTGTTACTTCTGTCCCATATGTTACGCCATCTTTCACCCCTGTAATGGTAGGTGGTGTTGTATCTTCATTTTCTTCTGGTTGGATATTGATAACAAATCCTACAATAGTTTGATTTCCTGATTCATCAGTTGCTGTTAATACATAGGTACCATTTTCAGAAATTGTATCTCCGTTTTGATAGTTTTCTACAACATTACCATCTCTTGTTAATGTCACACTTGCTAAATTTTCATCTTCGACCCTAGGTGTTATTTCAGTTCCATATGTCATACCATTTTGTACTCCTCTAATTGTAGGTGGTGTTGTATCATCTGGCTCAGGCTCAGGTTCTGGTTCAGGATCTGGAGTTGGTTCTGGTGTTACAATTTCTGTAATCGTAATCACTTTTACTGTACTATTTCCTTGTTCATCTTCTGCATAAATGGTATATGTTCCATTTTCGGTAAACATAACTGCTGCTTCTGCTGATTTATCATCAGTTATCATTTGAAGTGTATTTCCTTCATTTTCAAAATAATCTGTATTTTGTTCTCCATTAGCTATTTTTATTGTTCTAATTGGAGATTGCGTATCTGTTACATTGATTGTTACTTTTATAGATTCGTTCTCATTAATACTTTCCTCTGTTGTTTGAATTGTTGGAGGTGTTGTATCATCAATTTCTGGTTCTTCTGTAATGGTTGTTACTTCAAATACTTCTATTTTAGCATTTCCTGCTTCATCCTCAACATATACTGTGTAGGTTCCATTCTCTATAACATTAATAGCTGCTAATGCAGAATTTTCCTCTTTTTGAAGATTTAATTCTTGTCCCTCATTTTCAAAATAGTCTATTGTATGTTCTCCTTGTGCTACTTTTACCATATTAATGTTCGTAAGATTATCTAAAAAAGATAAAGATACTTCCACATTTTCATTATCGGTATTTTGTTGATCAATTGTAATTTCAGGTGCTGTTTTATCAATCACAAATTTTACGACTACTTCATTTCCTGCCTCATCCACTGCATTTAAAACATATGCACCTTCCTCTTCAATGGCATCTCCATTTTGATAATTTTCTACATCTATTCCATCTCTTGTTAAATATATTTCTGCTAAGTGTTCATCTGTAATGATTGGTGTAACAGATTGATTATAGATACCATTATCTTGAACATTATTAACTTCTGGTGGGGTTTTATCTTCTTCTGTTGGTGGAGTGGTATCGATATTGGTAATTTCTATTGTTTTAATCGATTCATTGCCATTGTCATCTTTTGCATATACGGTATATGTTCCAATATCATTAATTGTAAACTCTGTATGAATAGCTACGCCTACTTTGTCTTGTCCAATTCGAATTCCATTTGTTGCAAAATATGCTATGTCTTGTTCCCCTTTTGCCCATTTCACCTCATCAACATTAGAATTATCTGCTTGAACATATACATCAATTTGTTTTGGATTTTCTGTATTTTGTGTAAGTGTAATGGTTGGTGCTTCACTTGGTTCTGGTTCTGGATTATCAATTCCTATAAGATTTCTCGTATATATATAGGTATACCCTTGTTCATCTTTAACATATACATTCATTGTACAATTTTCTTGAACTGTATATTTTCCAACTACTTCTCTTCCTGGTTCTATGGAAATATTCTCTCCATTATTCTCAAAATAATCTAAAGTAATATTGTCTCCTATAGCGACTTTCATTTCAACAATATCACATATTGTATTTGTCGCAGTAATTGTTAAATTACCTGGAGCATTTTCGTCTTGTTCAATTGATACATTCATGATATTTTTTTGTGCAGTAATTCTTATTTGTGTAAAAAGTCTATATCCTGCCTCATCTTCTATGCAAAACATATACGTATCATCTTCTGGTGCTGTATAACTTACATTTACAGTTTGTCCTTCTGTAATTGGTAGCCCCTCAATTGTGTCAAATTTATTAAAATCTTCTCCTATTTCAGAAAGTTTTGCTACTTTCACAGAAACAATATTGCAAATCGCATCTGTGATATGTAAATTCACTTCTCTTGTATTTGTTCCATTTGTGATTTCAACTGATATTGGCGTATTTTGTTTTGCTATATATATTTGACTAGTTGTTTTATTTCCTTCACTATCTTCTGCATAAATTACATATAAGCCTTCTTCTGTAATTTCTGTATATCTTACAGATACATGATTACTTTCCATAAATTCTATATCTGTCCCTTGGGTACTAAAATCAATATTGTCATTTATATTATCTTTTTTAGCAATCTTCAATTTTGTTATTGTATTTTTATTACTTGTTACCTCAATATTTAAATTTAATGAATCTTCTTCTTTTGTTAATGTTATTTGTGGCATATCATTTGGGTCATTTACGGTTAACCTTGCTAAAAAGGCATGTCTATTTTCATCTTTCGCAAATACTGTGTAACTTCCATAACCATCCAATTCGAATGTTTCTTCAACTGTTGGTGCTGGTGTTATATCAAATGTATAGATGTCATCATGGTCTTCTTCGAAATAAGAAGCATTATTTGTATCTATATATTGTTTTACATATTTCAACTCTATAATATTCCCCTCTGTGCTTGTTGCCGTTATATGAATTAAATTTGGATTGGTTTCATCTCTTTCTAATATTATATCCATTGGATAATCTTCTTCTGTATTTGATACTGTTCCACTATCTACAGCTTTTGATACAATTGGTAAACTGATTGGTAAAATCATCATTATAATGATTAAAATTGATATAACTCTTTTTACTGCATTTTTCATTTTCATTCACGTTCCTTTCATACGTATATAAAATATTATACCATTGCCAAAATATTTTAGCAATGGTAATTATTATTTCTTTTTACAAATTGTCATGTGATAAGAAGATTACTTGATATATTAGCTCTTTTCAATGAATCATCATTAAGATTACCTATTATCCTCTAATGTCTGCTTCTACTTCTTCATTATTTTTATTATTGATATTATGAACTTTGAAGTAATATGGCTGTATATCAAGCAAACTATCCATGTAGACAATATTTCCATTTTTGTCATTTATTTTTAGATTTGGGAATGTTCTTATCATCTTTTTATCGCCCCAAAATTGATAAATAAATTTTGATAATTTTTCATTTTCATAAATTTTATCATATTGTTCTATCACTAATTCTTTATTGGCAACATCAATATCATTTTGAACAATCATTCTTACTAAAAAGAATTCAATTGCAAACGCAGTGGATACACAATCTATCATAAGTAAAATAAATACTGTCATAACAAAAGTTTTTAAAGCTTTATAAGTTTTAAATTTGCTCTTTGTCCAATTAATAATTTTATCTACTTTTGGATTTAGAGAAGCAATCAAATAGATTCCCAAAAATCCCCAAAAGACTGAAAAGTACACGCAAATTCTTCCATTAAGGTTCAATGGCATATTAGAATAATCCCACCATTTTACGCCTAATAACATTTCTCCTACAAAACTAACTACATATTCTACAATAGAACCAACAATAAATCCTCCGACAAAAAGTGTATTAAATTTTCTAGGGAATTTGTGCAAGCAAACAATCATAATAACAGCACCTAGTCCATAAATACCACAGAATGGTCCATATAAAAAGCTTTGTCTACTTTCCCATACGCCTTTTGTTATCACTCCATAGATAGTTTCTATCATATATCCTAATACACTATAAATAATAAAATATGCTAAGATTCTCCATATACTAATTCCATTGATTGTTCTTTTCTTCTTCACCTTTGGTTGGTTTTGTGTTTTATTATTTTCTTCATGTTGATAGTTTTCTACTGACATATTTTGTTCTTCGTTTTTAATTACATTATTTTTTATTTCTTCATTTTTCTTTTTCCCTTTTTTCATATATTGCTAAAACCCTTTCTATAGTAAACTTTTTAACTCTTCAATTGTATTTTTATAAAATTGAACAATCACTTCATAAGTGTGTATATCCTCTAAATCAACATCTACCATTTTTAGAAGGTCTATTGACTTTTTGGTACAACCTTGACTTAGCATATGAATATATTTTTCTACATAGCCTTCTTCTTTATTTAAGATTTTTGTTGCAATACAAATGGCCGCTGAAATTCCTGTTGCATATTTATATACATAAAAATCTCTATAAAAATGAGGAATTCTAGCCCAACCATATTTGCTATTTTCTTCTAAAATAACAGATTCACCCATATATTTTTGATTTAATGTATAATAAATGGTATTTAAATCTTCAGAAGACATTGTGTTTCCATTTTCTATTTTTTCATGAACTTCTTTTTCAAATTCAGCAAGCATAGCTTGTGCATAGAATGTTCCTTTTATTAATTCTAGTAATTCATATAAAATTTCTGCTTTTTTCGTTTTGTCTGTTTCATGTTCAAGTTGATATTCTGTTAATAAAATTTCATTGACTGTTGATGCTATTTCACCTACCATAATGGTATAATCTGCATCAAAAATATTTTGATTTTTGTTTGAATAATATGCATGCATACTATGTCCTAATTCATGAGCAATCGTTCTGACATCGTATTCGTCACCAACATAATTCATCAAAATAAATGGATGTGGTGCATAAATGCCCATGTTATAGCCACCTTTTTGTTTATTTGGTTTTTCATACACATCTATCCAATGATTTTCAAAAGCATGTTCTAGCATATTTCCATATTCTTTTCCTAATATAGCTAATGCATCTTTTACAATCTTTTTAGCTTCTTCATATGGTATTTTGTCTCCATTTTTTGTGAATGGATTTACATATATATCATACATATGCATATCTTCTAGTTGTAATAACTTCTTCTTTAATGCCATATATTCATGATTTGCTTTTATTCCTTTATGAACACCTTCCATTAATGTATCATATACTTTTATACTAGCTTCATCATTGTCTGTTACTTCATCTAATGAAGATTTGTAATTTCTTAGTTTTGCAGTAATTACTGTTTGTTTCACATTTGTTAGATACATTTCTGTGATGGTATTGATAAATTCACTATACTTTTTTAACATTAAATCATATGCTTGTTTTCTTACATTTTGATTTTTACTTCTGATATATACAGAATATGTGGAATCTGTTAATTCTACTTCTTTTCCTTCTTCATCTATGAATGTTCCAAACTTGAATTCTGCATTTGTTAACATATCATATATATTTTTAGGTGCATAAAAAATTTCTGAATAATTAGCCAATAAATTTTCTTCTTCTTTGCTTAATATATGTTTTTTCTTTTTTAAAATATTTTGAATATCTCTTTTATATGGTTCTAATCTTGAGTCTTCTTTTAAATACTTATTAATCATATTCTCATCAGTAAATGTAATTTCTGGTGTTATATATGCAGTCGCTGTACTAAATTCTGCATTTAAATTTTCTGCCTCTTTAAATAACTTGATTCCTTCTTGATCTGCCATATTTAAATGATAGTTTAACATTCCATAAGCATATACTTGTTCAATTTTCATTAATGCTGTTTCATATAAGTGATAACATTGATATAGATTTTCTGAACTATTACACAATATGCCTTTATAGCTTTTTATTTGTTTTAATTTATCCTTTACATTTTTCATTTCTTCATAAAAATCTTCTTTATCTTTAAATAAATCTGTTAAATCCCAACTGTATTTATCTTGTACGTTTTTCATGTTTTATCCTCCTTGTTCCCTATTCTACCATACCTGAATTTTATATACAACAAAAAAACACTTTTATTAGTATATAATTTCTATTACCAGATTATACAAATAAAAGTGTTTTTTTCTTAGATTAATATAGGACTAATTTGTTCTCCCTCTAAAGCATATTCTATCGTTTTTATGATGTATTCTGCATCAAATACAATTGATCTTGGTTTTGTTATGGGATTATCTTGTCTAAATGGCACAAAATAATAATTTTTTCTATTTAATAATTTTCCTATGTTTTCAGCATTACCACTTAATCCGTTATTCGTAGAAGGTGCAATCACTAATGGTCTATTATTTCTTAAATGTGATTTAGCTGCCATCGTTGCTGGTGTATCTATAATATCACAGGCTAATTTTGACATTGTATTTCCAGAACAAGGTGCAATAATCATAATATCTGTCATTTTTTTAGGGCCAATCGGTTCTGCATCTACAATGGTATGAATAATTTTCTTTCCTGTCATTTCTTCTATTTCATGAATAAACTCTTCTGCTTTTCCAAATTTTGTATCTAATTGATAACTGTTAAAAGACATAATAGGTACAATTTCTGCTTCTTTTTTTATTAATTCTTTCATTTTAGGTAATACTTTTTTAAATGTACAAAATGAACCTGTTAATACAAATCCTATTTTTTTTCCCTTTACTTCCAAACAAATTCCTCCTTTCGCTTAGTCTTATATATAATATGATTTTATGTAAATATTGCTTTCAATTTTTTATAATATTTAACCAGACAAATCTCGCTTCGTGAAAACTTTTCTCTAGTTTTCCAACTTAACTATATACAATAAAAAATAGAACAGTATATAAATACTGTCCTATTCGTGTTAACTTTTATTTTTCTCTATCTTTTTACTTCTATTTTATTCTCATAAATCACATCCATCACTTCATCAGAATAATATTTATCAAAAAACACATCTATATTGCTTGTTGCCGCAATTTCACGATTTCTTTCATCTTGTCTAATGGCTGCCAATGAAGATACAGATATATTAAATAGCATAAATATAGCAAATAAAGCAGTTACAATTCTAAAATATTGATTTCTTAGAACATTATCTAAATGATTAATTAGTGGTATAACATATTTCATAAACAATACTCCTCCTATTCCCCAATACGTACAATGTAATAGACTTGTCCTTCCATTTATATTAAACCATAAGTTTGAATAATCCCATGAGATTGTTCCAAATAAAAGCTCTTGGAAATAAGAACATAAATATTCTACAATTCCTCCTAATAGCATTGTTACTAAAAAGATTTTTAAGTATCCACCTTTTATCTTAGGAACAACAAAATAATAAGCTAATATGCCTAATCCATATACTTGTGCAAATGGTCCAAATAGCAATCCTTGTCTTGATACAAAATGACCATTTTGAACCAATCCTACAATCATTTCGACTACATACCCAATCAAACTTCCTATAATAAACACCCAAAATATTTTTATCAATTGATTAACTAATTTTTCTTTCTTCATTTGCTCCACCCCTTATATTATTTTTGTAATTTTACTATATCATGTAAATCTTAATAATATTTTTAGGGATTCTTAAATTTGTTTAAATAATTTCTTAAGAAAAATTAATATCCAATTTCCCTCAAATTAATGTAAATATTTTAATACTGAAAAAACCGTGTCTGCTATTAATATGCCTATAAATAAGAAGCAAACAATTTTCTGAATATTATTTGTATTTCCTTTTGTTATCTTTTGTATTTTATCTTGTATGTATGGGTGTAATTTCTCTAATAAAATCAATCCAATAACACCCCAAAATATAGAATATAATAAACTAACTCTTCCTTGTATGTTTAAGAAATCATTTGAATAATCCCACCATCTCAATCCAAATAACATTTCTAATACAAAAGAAACTATATATTCAAATAAGGTAAATGCAATTGTAGCAATTAGAAATTTTAAAAATGGCTTTTTATATAATTTCTTTGTTGCCATTAGTAGTAAAACTGCTCCAAAACCATATATTGGGCAAACCGGTCCAAATAGAAATCCTCTTTTTACAAAATGTCCATGTACAAACATAGCATAAATGGTCTCTATTAGCCAACCCAAAAATGAATAAACGAAAAAATAGATTATGTATTCAACAATTTTATCTTTTGTGTTTTTAGATTTAACTACTTCGTCCATAAAATTCCCCTTTTTCCTTTCTATTTTATATCCTCTTGTATTGATTTTAATGCTTCTTCTGTGGTTTTACTTTTATCAAATTTATTTACAATAAATACAACTACACCAACTAATAAAAATGTAATCACATATATAACTAGACTTGATTTCCAATCACCTTTCATTAAAGTATTTCCTGCAAAAGTAGATGAAACAACTGAAGGTAGTCTAGCAAACGTGGATATTAATATCAAATGCAATGGTTTTATTGGTAACAATCCTGAAATATATACCAACAAATCTTTCGGTGTTCCTGGTACCATAAATAATATAATTAATATCCATTCAACTTTCTTTGGATTCTTAAATAATTTACTATTTTCAATTTTCTTTACTTTTTCTTCATCACAAAAATCATATACAAATTTTCTTCCTAATTTTCTTACTAAGAAAAAGATTCCTGTTGTAATAATCGCTACAGATACAGTGATAAATAGTAATCCTCCCCATCCACCATAACACATTCCTGCTAATATTTCTATTGGTTCTCCTGGTAATATAAATAAAAACACTTGTGCCACTTGAAGACCAAATAACATTAATAATCCAACAAATCCAGAATCATTCACTTTATTTTTAAAAGCTTCTTGACCTTCTACTGTACTTAGGTTCTTCATAACTGGTATTAAATAAACTAGCACTCCTACAATAATTGCTACTGCAATAATCGCTAATGCAATTCTAAATATTTTTATCTTCGTTTTTCTACTCATTTTTATCCTTTCTGTTTATGTTAAAATAAACCATAACATATACATTATACCACATTTTTCCTAAAATGTATGCATTTTGCTATATTTTTGTCTTACATTTTTGTCACTTTTAGTATATCAACTATTTATTAAGTATTTTTTTATGAAATATTAAAATTTTCTTAAGATACGTGTAATTATATTTTTAGTTTATATGAACATTTTTTCTATAAGAAAAAAAGATAAAGTACTTCCATACTCTATCCTTTTTATAGATTTGTCATTCTTTTTTCCAAGTCATCACATATTCTTTCTCATTAAATTGTTCATTTAACTGAATTTTACTATTTTTAAATTGTAAATTTGAAAAAAATATAATATCATTCATATTTTTTTCAAATACCTTTACCAAAAGTTCTGCATTTTCTTCTAAATTATTCCTACAATAATTCAACAATTTTGTTCCAATTTCATGCCCTCTGTTCTCTTCTTTTACAAATATAGCCTTGATTTCATTTTCATCAATCGAAATAAATCCTAAGATTTCATCATTTTCTGCATAGACATAAGTTTTAAATTTTTCTAAAAAGTCTACTTTTACCTGATTATAAATTTCTAACCAATAATCTTTCTCAATAAAGCTATTTGCTTTGAAATTTCCTTTTACCCATATTGTCATAACTTTCGTTAAGTCTTCTTCTTTTATTTTTCTTATCATATAATCACCTTTTTCCTTTGTTTTTCTTAATGTAACAAAAAAATGTGTATTTTTCAATATGTTTTTGTTAATATTTGATGATTTCTTTTTATATTTGGCATATCCATAAATCTTCCAATTGCATAACCTAAAATACCTTCCCCTGTCACTAATACTATTGAAATAATTACATTAAATTCCATGATAGCTCCCCATGATATCATATATATACTATATACTGCTAAAAGGACAATATAATTTACGAATAAGATTTTCAAAAAATCAGAAGAGGATTTTTGTATTGTTTTTTCTTTTTCGATATAATAGCTAATCAACCCCACTAATCCTGTTCCTCCAAAAACAAGTAATATCAGCACAGGAATCATTAGAAAAGGAGTTGTTAAAGTAAATACAATATTGCAAATAATCATAAATGTCAAAATAATCTTAACCATAATCGAAATATTCATATTTTGCTTATCTTTTTTAAAGTCTTTCCTTATTTTAATTGTATTTAGAATAAAAATGATGACAAGAATAAAAGTAATACCTAAGTTTCTTACAGGAATATATATCCCCTCTTCTTTTATTAAATCATCTTGCCAAGGAATACCTTCCAAATATAGGACTTCTTTTTCTCCATTTTCATAATAAACTTCATAGTTATTATTATCCCAAACTTCTTCATATACAATTTTCTTTACTTTGCAATCTGTTTTTAAATTTTCTTCTCCTATATATGCATAAATTCTATCTTTATTATCTTTATTTATGTACAATTCATATTCTCCCGAATACCTTAGTGCATATGTTGAAAATACAAATATAAAAATGGCTAAAATCCAATTTATTATTCTATATATGTTTCTCAAACATTTCTCTTTTTTATTTTCTTCCATAAACTCCTCCTGTATCCGTTATATATTATTATTTTATGTTTGTCAATATTTTTTTATTGTTTTTCAATAAATTTAATTTTAGAAAGTAACTAATTACTCCTAAATATATGTTTATTATTTTGCAACACCGCGTAAGCGACCAAACGAACGAAGTGAGTGCGATTGGAGCAACTTTCGATTATCCTTTTATATTATGAAAGTTGCGACACACAAGGTGTAAAAAATAATAAACATATATTTAGGAGTAATTATAATTAGTTATAAAAAAGAAGATATACAAAATATATCTTCTTAAAATTTTATTTTTCTTCATATATTCTATCTGCTTCTTCTTGCGTTAAATATTTATATTTCACCATTTTATCTAATACTTGTTTCTGTCTTTGTTTTGCAAGCCCTGGATTAACCGTTGGAGCATATACACTTGGTGCATTTGGTATTCCTGCAAGCATAACACATTCTCCATCTGTCATTTGATTTGGATCTTTTCCAAAATATCCTCTTGAAGCTTCTTTTACCGTATCATATCCATCACCAAAATAGCTAGTATTTAAGTACAATTCTAAAATTTCTTCCTTACTTAAATTTCTTTCTAAATTAAATGCCATAAACATTTCTGCAATCTTTCTAGTCATCTTTTTTTCTTGTGTAAAATAAATATTTTTTGCTAATTGTTGTGTAATGGTACTTCCACCTTCTACATAACTCATTGCTTTGATATCATTAATAAATGCTCTCCCAATGGCAATGATATCAATTCCTGGATGTTGATAAAATCTATGATCTTCCACACTAATGACTGCATCTAAATAAATTTGTGGTATTTCTGAAAGTTTTGTATAATTTTCTTTTTCTTGTATTTGTTCTATTTTTTCTTCAAATGCTGTATTTTCTATTGCCTCCTTATACATGTTATATCCATTTCCTACAAACAATAAGGCAATACTTAATAAGATTAATACTATTAAAAATACAACTTTAAAAAATACTTTCATTTTACCACCCCATTTCTTTCTCCTTATTTTGCACTTCATTTTTCTATATTTATAAGTCATTTATAGGATTTCTTATTCTACATTCATTTCTGTTTTTACAGCTTCAGGTAATTCTTCTGCTTGCACTTCTTTCCAATCAATAACGCCTCTTATAGACATCACTTCTAATTCTAAATAAGCATCTTCTCTTAACTCTCTAGATGTTTTAAATTGAATTTCTTTTCCTTTTCCATTCTTGGTATATGCCATTAATGTATATTGATATCTCATATCATCATTGCCAGGTAATTCCTCTATTTTTGTATTATCAATTTGTGTATAATACGCAGATTTATGAATACATAAGAAGTAATATGCTCCAATCATCAAAGCAATCATAATAATTACTGCAACAATAATTGGTAATTTTTCTTTAAAATCTTCCATTTTTATTCACTTTCCTTCCTTCTCGGATTGAAAAAGAATTGCTACAATTATTTTTCAATCCTCCTCTTTAATAATGTTCTTGCTACCCATATAAGTTGCTAAGAAATATAATCCATAGATGATACCAATAATAACTGCTGTTACCATTATAGAAGGTAATAAATCACTTGGAGATGCTAATGCAGCAAGCATTGATAATATGAATTTAATTCCAAATATAGAATGTATAATCGCAAGGGCTAAAGGTAACATGAAAAATATAAATATTTGTCTAAATAATGCTTGATTGATCATCTTTTCATCACAACCGATTTTTCTTAAAATGGTATATCTTTGTTTGTTATCAGAACTTTCTGTTAATTGTTTTAATGCTAAAATGGCAGAACTTGCAATTAAGAAGATAACTCCTAGATAAATGGCAATAAATATAATAA
This sequence comes from uncultured Clostridium sp., assembly GCA_946491915.1. The sequence continues at coordinate 45,630 of CAMLYR010000001.1, read as the reverse complement.
TCGTTGCTAATCCTTTACTTGCTTCTATTAAACTAATTTTTGTCATTCCTTCTATCTCTATACCTTTTTGATCTAAATTGCTCAATAGTGCATTATTCTCTGATTCTACAAATGTTTTTTCTATTTGTTTTTTTTCTTCATCTGTTTTGGCATTATAATTTGCTGCTAAAAATTGTTCTTCTTTCCATTCTTCTTTTAATTCAAAACTATCTGGAACTAATATAATTCCTGTATTTACATGACTTGTAGACATTTCAATAAATCCACTTTTACATTCATTATATTTAGCATGTAAAGTTTTTCCTTCAATTTGTACTGTTGAATTTTGTTTTAATGCTTGATTTCTTAATTCTGTCATATTATCAAAGTCACAAAGGACAATATATTCATCATCATTTAAGCTATATTGTTCTTGCCCATAAAGCTCTGCAATCTTATTATAATCAGATACTTTGACAATTTCTTCTGGTAAGTCATACATAAGCATTGAAAATTGTGCTTTTGCTTGTTCATAATAACTTCCTAGACTATATTGTAAAGTCCATTCTGGAATTGTATAAATTGAAATTTCTACCATGTCTTTTAAATTACGCATATCATAACCATTGGTTTCTAATGTGTAACTAACTGGTTGTTTTGAATCTTCTCTTTGTTCTTCTGTAGTATATATCATCTGACCTGTATAGGAATCTTCATAACTTTCTGGTAAATTCGCTGTCTTATATAAATTGACATCTACTGGTGTCATTTCTTCTAATTCTGAATCCAATGAATTTTGTATAGATAAACTACTAGATAAAACACTTATCGTCATAAATAACATTAAGCAAATAACAGACATACTGATAACGGTTGTATTAATCTTATTATTTAATTGTCTTAGTACAAACATATTGGTTCCTTTTAAGTATATTTTCTTTCTTGTTTGTATCATTCGTAATATAAATCCTGATAAAGACCAGAATACACCTATTGTTCCTACAATTCCCATTAAAATTGGTACTAACATTTTTTCCTCTGTATTTAATTCATAGATGCCACCTGTAACTATATAATACGCATATCCTAATAATCCTGCTGAAATTAAGAATATGATAATAGAGATAATTGGGTTTTTAATCTTTACTTTTTCATTTTTTCTAACAGCTGTCAATAAATTAATTAATTTGTATCTTGAAATGGTAAGTGTATTAAATATCATAACTGCTAGATACATAACGGCAAAATAAATACATGTTTTAATACAAGCATCTTTTGAAAATACAAAGGTAAATTCACTCATATCTGCTTGAAAAAGTTTGGCTACCAGTATAGACATAAATTGAGAACCAAATACACCTATAAAAATACCAACAATTAGAGAAATGATTCCTACCAATATCGTTTCTATTAATATAATTTGGGATATTTGTCTTCTTCCCATACCTAATGTCATATAAATACCAAATTCTCTTTTTCTTCTATTTACTAAGAAATTATTGGCATATACAATTAAAAATCCAAGTACAATGGCAATAAATACAGATACCATTCCCAGCATACTAATCATGAGTTGTATCATATCTCTTGTAGATTGAGACACTTCTAACATAGCTTGTTGACTATCTAAAGAGTTAAACATATAAAATATTGCTACACCTAATACTAATGTTAGAAAATAAATCGCATAATCTTTAAAACTCTTTTTCATGTTTTTTATAGATAATTTAAATAACATCGTTCAAATCACCTCCAAGAAGTGTTTGTACTTCAATTATCTTTTCAAAAAATTGTTTTCTAGTATCTTCTCCTTTTACTAATTCATTAAAGATTTTTCCATCTTTAATGAAAATAATTCTATCTGCATAACTTGCTGTAAAGGCATCATGTGTCACCATTAAAATGGTTGCTCCTAAATTTTGATTTAGATGTTCAAATGTTTCCAATAATTGTCTTGCAGATTTACTGTCTAATGCGCCTGTTGGTTCATCTGCTAAAACCATTTTAGGATTTGTAATAATGGCTCTTGCTGATGCTACTCTTTGTTTTTGTCCTCCTGATATTTGATATGGATATTTATTTAAAACATCTGATATTTCTAGTTTTTCTGCTACTTCTTTTACCTTTTTATCGATTTCATGAGCATTTACTTTTTGAATCGTTAATGCTAATGCTATATTCTCATAAGCGGTTAGTGTATCTAATAAGTTAAAATCTTGAAATATAAATCCTAATTCTTCTCTTCTGAATTTGTTTAACTTATTACCTTTTAATTTTGTAATATCTTGATTGTTGATGATAATATTTCCAGCTGTCACTCTATCAATTGTTGAAATACAATTTAAAAGAGTCGTTTTTCCTGACCCTGATGCTCCCATGATTCCAACAAATTCCCCTTCTTCTACATTAAAGCTAATTCCTGCAATGGCTTTTGTTAAATTTGACTTGTTTCCATAGTATTTTTCTATGTTTTTAACTTCTAATACATGACTCATTTAATTTCATTCCTTTCTTTAGGCACAAATTGCTTGGAAAAAAATTATTTTTCAAGCTTGTAAACCTCTATTTGTCTTTTATTCTGTATTTATTATACGGCTTATTTTGTTTTCTTTCCATTGTTTAATCTTACATTTATCTTACATTTTTGTAAGAAAGACGTGCGTTAACGAAATCAAAGGTTGCTATATAGGATTGTCGACGCGAAAAATTGCATAGCAATTTTTCTGTGCAACGTTGTTTTTTTTATTGAATAGGAAAAGCGATTTTTCCTATTCAATAAAAAAGGTAAGATATTCTTTGTATCTTACCTTTAAACAATCTATCTCTTTTTTATTAATTTATTCTTTCCATTTATATCTTGTTTTTAAATTACTATATTTATTATATGGTAAAAGATTATCCTTTTGTAATCTACCTATTAACACAAATTCTTTTATCTTATTTTGTTGACTAAATTCTTTTATACTTTCTATTGAAAAGTCTTTTTTCTGTATATATTCCTCATATTTATCACTACTTATTAAAAAATCTTTGGCAAAATTATCTGCTATATCTTCTGCTTTCGTATTTTCAATATAATAATCCAATTTATTTTCTTCGATATCATCATTTAATATATGTCCTATTTCATGAAATAATGTAAACCAAAAAATATCAGCATATGATTGTCTTATTGTCATACATAATATAATTCTGTCATTTTTATTCTCTATAAATCCCTGTATAGGCGCTCCTTGAAAATTTTTTACTAACTCAAATATAATTCCACACTTCTTAAATATTTCCTTTAATTTTTGTATCATCATATTAGGATTTTCTTCAAACATTAACTGTTTAATATCTTGTAAATAATTCTTTAATTTTTTACTATCATATGCATCTTCAATACTTTCTTTTTCAGCTATTAATTCACATACTCTTTGCCATGCATATAATACATATTCATCGACTTGTATATTTTTTGCAGCTCGATAAGCCACTTTTGTTATTAATAATTTTTCTATATTTAACAAATTATTTGTTTTACAAAGATTTCTAGCTATGATGACTTCTTCAGTAGTATTATTATATTTATTTATTAAATTTAATAAGATAGCATATTCTAAAATAGGTTCTATTCTTTTTGTAATCTCTATTTCTCTTTTATCAATATTATTTCTTTCTTGATATTCAATAATTTCTTTGTCATATATTGCTTGTAAATTTAACCAAAATGTAAATTTTACTCCAAAGACATATTCCAATGCTTTAGCAAATTTGGGTGAAATTCCTTTTTTCCCGTTTATTACTTCACTAACATGTTTTGCAGAAAAACCTGTTCTTTCTGCCAACTCTACTTGATTCATATTATTTTCTTCTAATTTTTCTTTTATACTTATTCCTGGATGAAGAATAAAATCAAGGGATAAGCCAGTTATACTTGTCTCCATGATAATCTATCACTCCTCTCACAATTATTTTTTTGTTACCCTTAGGCATTACTACCAATCTATAATTTCCTGTAATCCCAACACCAAAATATCTTTTCATGTTGCCTTTTAAAGGATGTGGTTTTCCAAAACCATATTTCATAAATTCTTGGAAATTTTCTGTTGCTTCTATTTGATTAAATCTTAATTTAACCATCTTAGCTAATTCTATGCCTATTATTTTTCTTAATTCTTCCATATTTGACATTTTCTTTTGTATCTCATGATTATGCCATTCTATTTCCAAGTTCTTTCCTCCTTTTGTGTTCTCCCGTTACCTATTAGGTAATTAAATTCTATCATATACTTATATATATGTCAATGCTATAGAATTTTTTCTTTAAAAAAATAAAACTATTTATGTTGTCCTTGACAAAAAAAGATAAGACATTCTTTATATCTTACCTTTTAAATATATACAATTTAAAAATCTATTTCTCAACTACTTCAAATTTGTATAACTATTTTTAGGAAATATAATCCTTACTTCTGTTCCTTTATCTTTTTCTGAATTCAATTCTATGCCAAGACTTAATTTATCACATAGTTTTTTACACAAGTATAAACCAATTCCAGTAGATTTTTGTCCTATTAATCTTCCATTTTCTCCTGTAAATCCTCTTTCAAATACTCTTGTGATTTCTCCTTTTTTTATTCCAATTCCATTATCTTGTATATATAAAATGACTTTATCATTTTTGGATTTTGCAAATATTTCTATTTTCTTATTTTCATCTTTAGAATACTTGATGGCATTTTGTATAATTTGATTAATAATAAAAGTTGCCCATTTACTATCTGTATAAACTTCCTGTTCTAAATCTTTTAAATCCAAAGCTACTTTTTCATTTAGCAATGTAGTTTTATTTTTTAATATCGCACTATTTACAATTTCTTTTAGATTGGTTTTTGTTATGATATAGTCTTTTTCAACAGCATTACTTCTTGCATAAAATAAGGCTTGTTCTGTATAATTTTCTACCTTGTCTAGTTCTTCATCTATGCTTTTTGTTACTTCATTTTTATGATTTTCAATAATCATTTTACTTGCCGCAATTGGTATTTTTACTTCATGAATCCATAATTCTATATATTCTTTATATTCTTCCTGAATACGTTTATAGTAATTTACATTTTCAAGCATAGACTTTCCTGCATCTTGCATCACTTCTTTTAAAATTTTACCTTCTGCAAAGTTAGCATTTTTGATAATTTCAGAAATCAAATACTTTTCGTGTAAATCTTCCATGTTATTTTTTAATTGATTATAAAAATGTTGTTTTCTTTTATATTCAACAAATATGGAAATCGCAATAACAATTATGATAATAGCAGCTATGTAAATTTGTGCAATAATTCCTATTTGATAAGCCAATAATAATATTTCTATACTAATTAAGGCTAATAAAACACTTACAATTAGCAATACCTTATCTTTTATAAAATCACTAAATTTCATTTTAATATATACCCCTGCCCCCTTTTGGTTTCTATTCTATCATGTAATCCTAATTCTTCTAGTTTTGTCCTTAGTCTTTTTATATTGACATTTAATGTATTATCATCAATAAATTCTTCACTTTCCCATAAATAATCCATGATTTCATCTCTTGATACTACTTCATTTTTATGAGTGCTTAAATAGTATAAAATATTATATTCATTTTTTGTTAAGTCCATTTTCTGATTATCTTTTTCTATAGCTCTTTCTGCTATATTTAATACAAAACCATGACAGTCAATTTGTTCTGGATTTCTTCCTGCATTTTGATTTCTTTTTAATAAACCATTTATTTTTGCAAGTAATATTTGTATATTATATGGTTTTGTAACATATTGATCTGCTCCATAATTCAAGCTCATCAATTCATCGATTTCATTATCTCTACTTGTTATCATGATAATTGGAACATTAGATACTTTTCTTACTTCTTTACAGACAAATTCTCCATCTGTATATGGTAAATTAATATCTAGTAATACTAGATCTGCATTTTCCTCTAATATATCTTGTATCGTATTATCAAAATTATCTAGTCCTTTTGCTTCAAATCCATTCTTATTTAAAAATGTTTCTAATTCTTGTCTTAGTTTTTTTTCATCTTCAACAATTAATATTTTACTCACTTTTTAATGATTCCTTTCTCAATATTGTATTTGCTAAATAGAAAAATCAATTTTTCCATTTAGCAGAATACATTAAACTTTTCAATCTTTTCTTTATTATATTTCATTGCTATTATACGAATTTTTATTTATTTCGTCAAATGTTTTAATTTTATTAGTTCATTAAGCTATTATTTCTATTCTTTTTTTCTCATTTTTTTCATTGTTAATTTTGAAGCAATTTGTGATAGTTTAAATTTTAACAAAAAACTCCTCCTTTAATCATATTAAAGAAGAAGTTTCTTACTATTACTCAAATTTAATCTATTGTTGAATCTCCCAAATAGTAAATCTTTCTTTTGAAAATAAACTTGTTTGTTTTTTTCCAATAAAATAATAAACAAGCAACAACAAAAATAATTGCTAATACTACCAATGTAATATGAGAATATTGATCAAAAATTGCAAGCATGTTTGCCCAATTTTCTCCTACCTTATTTCCAATTGTTAATAAAACTGTATTCCAAACAGCAGATCCTGATATGGTATAAATCAAGAATTTCCCCATAGGCATTTCACTCATTCCTGCTGGCATAGAAATTAAACTTCTAACAATCGGAATAAATCTACAGAAAAATACGGTTTTGTTACCCTTTTCATCAAACCACTTATCTGCTTTGTCTATATCTTCTGATTTTAACCTAAGTATTTTCCCAACTTTTCCTGAAACTAATTTTTTTAATCTTTCTTTATTTAATATTCTTCCTACATAATATAGTACAATGGCACCAACCAATGAACCTAAAGTTGCAGCTATAATCATCACTACAATATTTAATTCTGTATGTGTTGTCATAAATCCACCAAATAATAAGACAGCTTCTGATGGAATTGGTGGAAAAATATTTTCTATCGCTATTAATAAAAACACCCCTAAATATCCAAATTGTTCCATTATGGATAACATTATCTCTTGCATATATTTTCTCCTTTTATAATTTTTATCACTAGTATAGCAAAATATATTTTATTCGTCAACTTTTATTTTTCTGTTTGTTTTTTCTGGTCTATTAATACTGTATCGTATATCTTCATCACTATATTCTTCAGGTTTCAACCCCACTTTATCTCTCATATAATCTAACAACAATACAACACCAATTGTGGTTATACAGCCTATGATAATAAAGGTATTTGCAGTTGTCGTAATAGCTAACAATCCAGAACATATGAATGACAAAATAGCTGTTGCTAAATTGGCTGTTAAATATCGTAAAGCAGATATTTTAGGTCTTATACTTCTATTAGTAAAATTATTTAGATATCTTGTGATTAATCCTATATATGGTCCTTTTATCGCATACTGAATAGCAAATAATACAACAATTAGTATTAATGATGACTTTGATAATTCATCTTGTCCAACAAATCCTATGACAATACAAGACATGACCATAGGAATTCCTAACCATCCTAATGTTTTATTTCTAAAGTTTTCTTGTATTCTTTCTGTATTTCTTGTAGAAATTGCTGCAATCATTTGTAATATGGCAAATATAACACCAAAATACTGTTCAGGGACTTGTACTTCTTCTAGCATACTGCTTCTTAAATTTACAATTGCTGTTATCGTTCCCATTAATAATGCATTAAACATAATTAATGAACGAATTCTTTTCGATTTTAAGAAATATCCAAAAGAAGTTTTTAATTGCACCATGTATTCTGTAAATTTTATTGGTTCTACTTTATTCTGTACAATAGCTGTATGCCTGAACCTAAAAGATAAAATAGTTGCAATTGCACAACATATAAAACATAATATCATTGGAATATATCCATTAATAACAAATGTAAATCCAGCAGTTATAGACGCAATAGCTTCAAATATATAAAAATAGGATGTAGATTTGCCATCAATTTGTGAAAATACCTTTCCTCTTCTATATCCATTTGGCAAAGAATCATATAATATATTTGCTTCACATATTCCTTTTATCGAATATCCTAGTGCATATATAAATTGAATGATTAATAATTCATAATATTCTTGCATAAATATCATCGATAAGATGCTTAATGTGTATAATATATTTCCAACAATTAAGGCATTTTTCTTTCCTACCCTATCTACTAATCTTGTTACTGGTATTTGCCATAATGTATTAGATAATGTATAAAAGGCATCCGAAAATAATACTTGTGCTGCTGAAAATTCTTTTACTTGTGTTAGAAATAAGAATATAATTGGGTAATAGAATAATAAGTCCCATGATACCATTTTATATAATGGGAATAATCTAACATTTTTCTTTTTATGCCTAATTAGTTTCTCCTTTGTACTCAATTATCTCTCCTCTTTTTATTGTATAGTCTAACATCTTTTAATCATTCATTTCTTTTTCTCCATTATATTCATTTACTAAGTATAATGGTCTATCTTTACTTTCATTAAAGATTCTTCCTAAATATTCTCCAATAATTCCAAATAATAATATTTGTACGCCTGAGAAAAATAGAATTAATAATATAATTGCTTGATATGCTTGTATAGCTGTACTTGTTACAATACATTTTGCAATCACATATACAAAATATACAAATAATACAATAAATGTTGGTATACTAATATATGTTGATATTCTAAGTGGTGATGTCGTAAATGATGTAATTCCATCAATTGCCAAATCTACTAACTTTTTATAATTCCATTTTGTTTGCCCTGCAATTCTTGGATCTCTATCATATAATACTTCTTTTTTCTTATAGCCTATCCAACTAAACATACTTTTAGATTGTCTTTGAGATTCTCTCATTTTTTTCAATGCATTCACACATCTTCTATCTAATAATCGAAAATCTCCTGTATCTTCTTGAATTGGTATATTGGTTAAGTGTTGTAAAACTCTATAATACATTTTAGATGTGAATTTTTTTAGCCAAGTTTCTCCTTTTCTTGAGTTTCTTTTGGCATAAACATCATCATAACCTTCTTCCCAATATTTTACCAATTCTGGAATCAATTCTGGTGGGTCTTGTAAATCTGCATCCATAAAAATGACACAGTCTCCTGTTGCATAATCTAATCCTGCAACCATGGCAATTTCTTTTCCAAAGTTTCTAGAAAAATCAACATAGCATATTCTATTGTCTTTTTCTCTATATTCTTTTATTAAGTTAATGGTATTATCTTTACTTCCATCATTTACAAATAAAATTTCAAATTCATAATGTTCCATAGAATTCATTAATTTTTCTAATCTTTCATATAAATGTGGTAATGATTCTTCTTCGTTATATGCTGGTATAATGATTGTTATTTTTTTCATAAAATTCACATCCTTATTCATTTATTTTTTATTTATAAAAATCTATACATTCATATTTTTTTAATTCTATCGCTATTATATCAATAAATATATTTCTTGTAAAGAATATTATTATCACTTATTTTTAAAATTATAACTTTTCATAATTCCAGGAATAAATAGTAGTATATATAATATTTTGTTTTTGAATTCTTTTATATTTCCTATTTTGTATTGCTTCGTTAAATAACTAAATAAAATATAATGCTTGATTACATATAGTCTCTTTTTAAAAGGAACTCCTTGCATATCATGTTGTTCTAAAATTTCTTTAAAATATGCATAATGACCATATGGATTTTCTTTAAAAACTTTTCTAATATTTTTGGTATATCCATCTTCTTTATAATCACATAACATAATTGGTTTATTAATACATTTCATTTTATATTTCAAATCCATTTCATGATACATTCTGGCTTCTGTTGAAAATTTTTCATGATTCTCTATTTTATACTGATATTGTTTTCGAATATTTGCAAAAAATACAATTGCTTTTTCTCCAGTTTCTCCGTTCTTTGAAATACAAATCAAACATGGTAGTTTCTTCTTTTGAAAACTGATTTCCAATATTATTTCTTTTTAAATCATATTTTAAAAAACATAAGCCATATAAATCATTTCTCTCTTTTGTTTCATGATAGGCTTGTAAAATATCATAAAATGCATTATCTGAAAATATATCATCAGAATCACATTCTACAATCAAATCTCCATCTGCATATTGAACAACATGATTGATAGCTGACATTTTTCCTTGATTCTTTTGTTTATGATATTGTATTTCTATCTTTTTTTCATTTATGTACTGATGGATTACTTCTTCTGTATTATCTGTTGAGCCATCATCTATAATGAGCCATTGTACTTGTACATTTTGTTCTACTTTATCATTCTGCTCCAAGTTTTTCACAATGCTTTTATATAAATTTTCAATCATATTTGCTCTATTATATGTTGGTGTAATAATGGATAAATTCATAACTATTCTTCCTTTAATAATTTTTCTAATTCCTTAATGATATGTTGATTATCATATATTTGTTTTTCCTCGTCAAATGTTTTCACATTGTTTTCAATCATATATTTTAATTTGCTATAAATTTCATGTTCATCATTTTCTACAATCACTGCATTTTTGTAATTTTCAACTGCTTCTCTTGCTGCTGTATTGGTAATGATAATTGGTTTATTTAAAATTTTTGCTTCTTCTAATACCATACCATATCCTTCAAATTTTGAAAGTAAACAAAATATATCAGCTTGCTTCATATATGGATATGGATTTTCTTTGGCTCCTAATAAGAAAAATGTTTCTTGCAAATGTTCATCTTTTATTAGTTTTTCTAATTTCTCTTTTTCGGGACCATCACCAATAATATAAAATTTATTCATATAATGATTTGCAACTAATTCTCTGTGAATACGAATTAGTCTATCAATTCCTTTTTGTTCTACTAATCTTGCAACTGTCAAGAAATTAATCTGATTATCATCAAAAGAAAAATCTATCTTTTCTTCTGCTTTTTCCATTACTTTTTGTGCATCTATGTAATTATAGATAACCTCTTCTGACGGTTTCATATTCGGATATCGTATATCAAACACTTCTTTATTATCTTTACTAACAAATATCAACTTTTGATATTGATTATAAATCTTTCTGTCTATTATTAATTTTAGTTTTGCTTTTAAACCATTTCCATATACTTTTGAAATATCATTGTGAATCCAAGCTATTTTCTTTGTATGTTTGTTTTTCGTACTAAATAACCTTGTAATTGGTCCTTCCAAGAAGGCTATTTCTATATCATAATCACCTTGGATATATTTTTTATAATATTGTTTTTGGAAGCATAAGATTTTTAAAGGTACACTTATTTTTTCTAAATTAGTTAAATTCCTATATGGCTTGTCTAATATTCTTTTTACTTTAATTTTGCTGTTTAAACTTTTCTCTAACTCGCCTTTTCTATAAATCGTAAATATCGTAATATCAAATGTGTCACATAAACGATTTGCTATATCAACCAATACTCTCTCTGCTCCGCCGAATCGTTAAACTCGTTATTCCAAATAGTAACTTTTTCATATTTTCATGTATTCCTTTCTTAATGTTTCAAACATGGTTAGGAAAGAATTAAATTCTAATTATTTTCTAACCTAAACGAATTTTTCTTGTAACTTATCACGTACAAATTTAATCCTTGCCAAACTTGTATACATCTTTAATGTAAGATTATTAACACTTTTCATATACAAATTTTTTAATCCTTTGTCTTTTAAATAGGTATTTTTCTTCCAATTAGGAAATTTCGTATTTAATGATTTCCATGCAAATTTGATTATTTCTTTTCTTTCTTTCTTATTTTCAATCATCACCATTCTAAGCATAGAACTACATAAAATATATCTTGTATAAGTATATTCTATTTCTTCTTTGTATTCTTCAAACAAATTATTTGCTTTGTAATATTCAATAACATGTTCTAGAACGTCAATGATTTCTTTTGTTCTTGCATTTTGCACATTTGAGATGGAATTTTCTCTTTGTACATAATGAATAAATGGTTTTTGAACAATTCCATAATTATGTATCAATGGTAATAGTTTATAGAAAAATTCTACATCTTCATATCGATATCCTTTTGGAAATTCTAAATGGTTATCTTGGACAATTTCTCTTTTAATTAATTTATTCCATGCAACCACTCTTGTATGGATAAGCATTTCTTTTTTATTGCTATACTGTTTTCCTTTACTTTCTAACGTCTTATCTGGATATTCCCATAAAAAATCACATTCCACATAATCCAAATCTTCTTTTTTTGCTTTATTATATATTTCTTCATACATATTAGTTTCAACATAGTCATCAGAATCTAAAAAGGCAATATATTCTCCCGTAGCATATGGAATGGCATAATTTCTAGCATCTGATAATCCACCATTTTCCTTTTCCAAATAGATAATTTTATTTGAATATTTTTCTACAAATTGTTTTGCAATTGTCTCTGTCCCATCTTGACTCCCGTCATTCACAAGTAAAATCTCAATATCTTCTAGTGTTTGATTTACTAAAGATTGCAAACATTTTTCTATATAATTTTCTACATTATAAAATGGAACAATGATACTAACTTTTATCATGATTTAACCTTTCTTCTTAAATTTAAATACCATTTAATATTTAAGCTTAAAATGATTTTCCTGAATAGTTGTCTTATATCTTTCGCTTTAATATTTTTTGTCATTTTTCTTTTTCTAATTTCTTTTATATATTGCTTTTGGTCTTTTTTCTTCAAAGTTTCTATTTTTAATAAAATCGCATTTGTATAATAAATTTTTAATGTTTCTGCTATTTTCTTGTTTAATTTATATCTCTCAATTTTTAATAAAGCTTCATCATATTGTTTTAGTGCATCATTGGCTTTTTTCTTTGTTTTTTCATAACTGTCATTTCTTGTAATGCTTCCTTTTACTTGCACATAATGATATCCATAAAAATTAATAGAAATCATTGTTTTAGCAAGTACAATCACAAATGGCATTAATCCAAAATCTTCATGTTCAGTTCCAACCTTAAACTCTAATTTATTCTTTGTAAATATATCTTTTTTTATCACATATACACAAGGAGAGTCTAATAAAACATCTGTCGCATATAATTCCTCAAATCCCTCTTCTCCTGTTTTATTTTCAAATACAGGTCCACTAACTGTTTCTATCACATTTCCTTTTTCATCTTCTCTTTGTAATTTAAATTTAACTAAATCCACATCTTTTTCCATATATTGTTTTACTAAACTATATAAATGGATATCTAAGTAATCGTCTGCATCAAGAAACAAAATATATTTTCCTTTTGCTTTTTTGATTCCATAATTTCTTGTATCTGCAACTCCTGTATTTTTCTTTTTGTAATAAGAAATGATTTTAGGATTTTTTTCTTTATATTCTTGTATCATTTTATCAGATGCATCTGTACTTCCATCATTGATTAGTACAATTTCTAAATCTTCATCTTTTTGTTTTAAAACAGACTCCATACATTTTTTTAATGTTTTTTCCGCATTATATACGGGAATAATGACACTTAATTTTTTCAATATTCTCTCCATCTTTCTTTTTTAAATATTGTTTCTAATTGAAAATGTCCAAACAGAAACGTCCCCAATTGTCCTAAATTTAAAATATTTTTTCTAATGTTTGTAATATTTCCTGGTTATATTTTTCATAATCAAATGGATTTTTTACTTCATATCCATTTTGTATAAATTCTTTCATTGCCATATAAATAGATTGTGTATCTTTTTCTACAACGATTCCTCTTCCGTCTTCTACTTGTTCATAATCAGATACTTTTGTCGTGATGATTGGTTTATGTAATACAAAACTTTCTAAATATACAACTGGGTATCCTTCATATTCAGAAGATAAAATGATACAATCACTCATGACAAAATAAGGGTAAGGATTCTTTTTTCTTCCCAAAAAGAGAATTGTATCTTCCAAGCCATATTCTATAACAAGATCTTCATATAATTTCGTATCTGGTCCATCACCAACCAATAAAATTTTAAATAAAAAACCATCTTCTTTTAATTTTTTAGAAGCTTCTATAATTCTTGTTAACTTTTTCTGCAATTCATCATGTCTTCCTACATTTAGAAAAACAGGAATTTCTTTTTTGGCTAATTCTAATACCACTTCTTCTGTAATAGCTTCTTTTGATTTTTCTTCAATTCTTTTTCCGTTTATCATATTGTTACATACAATAACCTTTTCTTTCATATCTGGAAAACTTTCTATAAAGTGATTTTTTCCTTCGTTTGAAACAAATATGATATGTTTAAATTCTCTGCAATGTAAATTTTCAAAAAATGCAATCATCTTGTTTCTATCTCCATGATATAAGCTAAGATAATCTGCATGGCACCATAATGCTGAATTTTTTGATGCTGTTCTTGCCATAAAACTACTTGCTAAAGAGTATGTAGCAAAACTTGCTGAAAAATCAAATTTGTTTTTATATTTTATGATAAATTTTATTCTATTCAGTAAATTACATATCTTTCTTAAAATAATATTTTTGCTATTGTTGGTGTTATACTCAACCACTTTTATTTTTTTACTTAATCTGTCTAAAAACACACCTTCTCTTTTTTCTAATGCAATCGTTATATCATAACCTCTTTCTAATAAATCATCTACTAATGTAACAAGTGCTGTTTCTATTCCACCTAAGTCTAAGTTATGTGTTGCAAAAAAAAGTTTTTTCATTCAATTTCTCCTCTATTTAGACATTATTTTTCTTTATTATCTTATCATTTTATTGATTTTTTTGCAAGGAACAAAAATGTATTTTTATATATTAGGAAGTCAGTATGACTTTCCTAATATATAAAAACAAGACATACTAAACAATGTTAGTATGTCTTCCGTTACAGTTCAGACTAATTTTATATTTTAATTTTCTTTCTTCACTTTTTCTTCTCTAAAAATATAGATAACCAATCCAATGGCGCCAATGATTGATATTGTAGTTGCAATTTTACTTAGAAGTGTTCCTTCGTAACTTATTTTTACTTCTCCTTCTTGTTCTTTAGGTATACTAATTTGAATAAATCCATGTTCTGACTCTTCATACTCTATCGTTTCTCCTTTGAAAGTAATTTGATATCCTAAATAATAAATATAAGGCAATTCTAATTTAGTTTCTTCTTGTACTTCTTTTACTTCAAATGTCATATCATTATTTTCTTTTTTCTCACTTTCAATTTTTGCATTACCACTGATAATAATTACACCATCTTCTCTATTTTTAGTATATTCTGTTTTGGCTTTGACTGGTAGATATTCAAAAGATGAACAGTATTTATTTCCTCCAGCTAATTCTTCTATCTTTTCAGTTTTTCCCAAGTAAGATTCGTCAAAATTAATGTCAAATTGTGTAACATATGATATGTATTGCCCACTATACATTAACACCACAAGCACTACTACTAATAATTTTTCCATTGTTAAATTTTCTATGCATTTGCCAATATTAATTCCCGCTATAATGGAAAGTAAAAATGTAGATAACATCAGCATTCTCCAAGGGAATTGGATTAATAAAATTATGTTTGGCATTTTACTCCATGGAAATATTGTAGTTGCCATTAAACTAGTTAATATACCTAGGATTAAGACAAACCAATATAAAGGTCTTTTTTCTTGTGAAATCTTTTTGATCACAACTGGTGTAAATAATAATGGTACAAGAATTGGGAATCCAATGGATAAAAACATTTCATTATCAATTCCTTGATCTAATGCATATGAGCCTCCATTTTCAAATTTTCCAAATACTAACTGATAGAGATATAATGCATGACTACTTACAAACTCTTTGGTTGCCATTCCTCCTTCTTGCATTGCTACATATTCTGTTGCCATTTGTTGCTCCATAAATGGTACATAGAAAAATAAGACAATCAAAATAATAAATATCGCATTAATTACAAGATGTTTCCAAATTTGTTTTCTGGTTTCCTTTTGAATTAATTTTTTTCCATTAAACAATACAAATAATATTGAAATTCCTACCACCATTAAAGTACTAATATTGTGTGACAACAAAATTCCACAAGCCCCAATCGCAAGTAAATAATTTCTTTTTCCTTTATCGTAAAAAATATTGTAAAGGCCATGAAATAAAATTGGTAAAAATATATAAGCAAATACTTCTCCCATTGCCATTCGTTCATACACATCAGTAATCAAATAGTTGGCTGTCATATATAAAATAGCGGAAATAAGACCAATATTAGAATTCTTGGTTACTTTCCTTACAAATTGGAACATGGCAATTCCAGAAACTAAAAATGCTACTACAATACTTAGTTTCATTGCTCCAACATAAGTTGGAACAATGAGTCTAAATATTGCTGCTACATAAGTACTAAGTGGCGGATAAAATAAATTCCAAGAATAACCAAATCCATTACAAAAATTTGATACGATTTCTGGTGGAAATTGTCCATTTTTTAATCCTTGAATTGTATTATAATTTCTCGATAAATGAGAATAGCCGATCTGGTGTAGATAAAAATCCATCCACTGTTAATGGTAAACTCATTAATACGGCAATCAATATAATGATTATATAATAAATCCATTCATTTTTTTTAATCCATTCTTTTACTTTCATTTTTTGTCCTCTTTTTTTCTTTATATTTTTTTAAACTTATTACAATGATAAAAATCACAATTGAAATTACTGTAATTCCCATTCCTTCCTTAAAACCTTTTGGTACATAAGAAAGTTTGATTTCTTGTTTTCCTTTTTCTAATGCAAATGTTACAAATCCATTTGAATTTTCCAAATTAGCTTTCTTGCCATTTACCTCTAAACTCCAACCTTCTTCATAAGGAATTGTCGTAAATACATAACTTTTTTCTTCTATGATATTTGCTGTTGCTTTTAATGTACTATTTTTAAATTCTACATTTTGTATTTGGTTTTTCTCTACTTTTTGGTATGCCTCTTCAAAATTGTTCAAATTTAATTCTTTTAGCATAAATTCTTTTAATTCAATCGTATCATTCATATTAAATTCTAATTTTAATTTTAAAGTGTCTTCATTTTCTACATTTTTAATTTTTAAAATTCCATTTTTATTCATTCCCAAATATTCATCATAGTACTGATCATTTATATATACCTTAAAAGCTCTTCCATCTAATGCATAAGGCGTCGTAATCCAGAAGTATAATTCCTCTTCTACACTGCTAATATCAAAGGTAATTTCAATATAAGATTTTTCCTTTTCCCCTTTATAATAATTTCCTTCTTGAGTAACACCTTCCATTTTCATATTTTTCACTGGAATATCATTAAAATATTCCAAATTACAATTTGCTATCTGGTTTAATAAATCAGTTTGTATTGTAAAAGGATCCTGATTCATGTCTACATCTTCTACTTTTTTACCTGTAACATAACCAATAGTTAAAGGATAATTATTTTGATATAATGTTTCATCTTCTAATTCTTTTACTGGCTTAAAATATTTTACTGGTTCTTTTGCTATTTTATAACGAATTCCAAACATACTATCAGTCAAAAGGGTATTTCCATAGCCATAAGATGGGAAATAAATATACCAGTTATATCCTATTTTCTTCATGAAATCCACTTGGTTTTGATCAAAGGTTGAGCTTGAATGTCCTACTCCGTTATAATTAAATAATAATGAATCATTCAAAAAGAAATTTTCTTCTTTTTCCATTCGATAAAAACCATCATCATATTCTTTTGTTTGCGTAATCATTTTATCATAATATTTCAAATCATCCATATATGTATTTCTGCTATCATGTCCCATCTGATTAAAAGAAACAATAGCATTTATTAAAATTTCTATTATACATACTATGGCAAGTAAAATAGAAAAAATTACATCTTTAAATTTTATGATAAGTGATAGCATGATTCCATAAAATAACACTAAAAACATAGATAAGTATATTAGATTTTCTTGTAAGAAAGAATTTTCTTGCATTTTAATTAACCATATCACTCCAATATATACGAAAGTGATAGGTAACACCCATTTCCAATTGATTTTTTTCTCCTTTTCTTCTAGTGCTTTTGCTGCTATTGCAATCAGTAAAAATGATAAGATAAATGAATATCTGTATGGAAAACCTGCAGGCTCTTTTAATCCGTGCCAAAGTAAGTTAATCAGTTTGGTTTGAAAACTCATTATCACGATTACTATGAAGGCTAAGCTAAAAATTTTCTTTCGAGCCGAGATATTGGGATTAAAGAAATAGATTCCTGTTAACAAAAGTGTAAATAAGCCTGCATAAACATTTGGTAAGCCTGCAATTCCCAATTGTGTATCATTTACTGCTCCGATTAATAATTTTCCACCTAAACTTAGTAATTCAAAATTTCTAGAAAAAGCTGTTTCCCAGTCAATTGCAAATCCTGCACCTTTTCCAGTTTGTAATGTAAAAATAACTGGTAACAATACAATTGCTGCTATTCCGATTCCTAATAAACTATATAGTGCAAAATTCAAAAATTGTTTTATTCTTTTTTTCCACTCAATCTTTTGTGATAAGTTATCATACAAGAAATATAATCCTGTAAAAATAGCTGTAGCATATCCTGTATAAAAATTAACAATAAAGGATAACGCTAAAGTTATTACATACATTTTATATTTATTTTGGCTTGTTAGTTTTTCTACTCCTAATACCATAAGTGGTAATAAAATAAGATTATCTATCCACATAACATTCATATGGTAAGTAATATTATATCCACAAAAAGCATAACTTAGGCATAAAATAGCTAAAATCCATTGGTTTGTTACTTTTTCTCTTAAGAAAAAATACATTGTGATAGCACAAGATACCATTTTTAATCCTGTAACAACAATAATTGCTTCTGTAATCCAATGATTGGAAAATAAAAGAAAAATGATATTATATGGACTCATAAGATAATAAGCCCATACCCCTATCATATTTCCTCCTAATCCTTTAGCAAAGGTAAAAAAAACTGAATCCTCTCCTAAGAAGCAATTTCTTAAATAAGCCCAAAACGGAATATATTGTCCTGCAATATCTCCTGCAATCAAAGATTTTTCTCCAAATGGATACACTTTACAAATCATCATTTGTAATAAAAACATACAAGTGGCAACTAAAATAATATATATTAAGCATTTATACTTTTGATATATGTTTTTTATCATTTTTTATTTTTCCTTTCTCTAATACCCAAATTCCAATAAAAATTATAAATGAAATTCCTGCTAATAGCATTCCTAGTTTAAATCCTCTTGGAATAAAATATAAATGAATTTTATAGTCTCCTGGTTCTAATTCAATACCACAAAAAGCATTACTCATTCCATGAACTTCTACTTGTTCTCCATTGACTGTTGCTCGCCAACCATCATCATAAGCAATTGGTAATACAAGATAGGTTTTATTCGTTACAAAAGCCTTTCCATCCAAGGTGTTTTTTTCAATTTTTGCTAAAGAAAATTGATTTTCATCTTGATTTAACTTTTGAATTTGTTCTTCTATTTTTTCATTATCAGTTGCATAAAGATAGATTTCATGTTCTGGATTATATGTTTCTTCTTCTACTCCAATTTCAAACTCATAAGTTTCTCCCTCATTTAAGTGTTTAATTCCTTTAATTCCAGCTTCAGTTGACCATAAGTCTGCA
Source organism: uncultured Clostridium sp. (assembly GCA_946491915.1). The sequence goes on along the minus strand of CAMLYR010000001.1, from coordinate 25,972 downwards.
TATTTTTTGAATTGAGGTGTGCCATCTTTATAAAGTTGTAATTCCCAATCACTATATAGATATAAATTAATATCTTTTTTAGCTGTTACTTTATATTTCCATAAAATTTCTCCATCTTTTTCTTCTTCTGTCTTTGTATAAGTTAATAAGTCTTCTGCTTCTTCCAATGATTTCATATATTTTTCCGTAGTACTATTTTCATTTTTACTCATACTAGATAAAATTTCATTTTGCATTTCAAATGGATTTTCAGCTTCTAGTACATTTTCATTTACAAAATAGCCAAATGGAATCGTATTTTTATTTTCATATAAATATAAATTCTCCACAGTATCTATTAATTCAAAACCATACACCTCATTCTCTTCTAAAGGTGTTTCTGTAATATAATATTTCACACCTGCTAAAGTATAATTAAAATAGGTTCCACTATATGAAGTAATCCATAATTGCTCTGCTCTTTGGATATTATATCCTAATTTATACATATTTTCGATGGTAACTCGATTTCTAGAAGATGTGAAAAATCCGGATATTACTATAACCATATTTTAATGACATATTACTTCCATAATTGTCTGGTATAAATACAATTCGGTCTGTCTCTTTATTTTCAACATGTTGTAATAATTCTTCCATTGCTTTATCATATTTTGTTACTTGTTCTTCTGAAAAATATTTATCATTTGAAATCGTACTATTCCTCATCCCTATTCCTAAATCAAAGCATACAACAATTACTAAAAGAATTGCCCAGATTTCTTTTCTCTTTTTACTGATAGTTTGCATAAAAAATACAATCCACATAATAATAAATGTTAAACAAGATAAAATGATTGAGAAATATGAAATTTCATAACCATCAGAAGTTAAATATCCTAATTTTTTTATTATAATTTCAATTGCCGTTAATAAGAAAAATATAATTCCACTTACAATTAAATGTTTCTTTTTAATTTCTTCTCGATTTTGATAAGCTCTAAATGCCATAAGGATTAATGTTAAACTAAGTGTAAAAGAATAGCGATAGTTAAAGAAATTTGGTCTTGCAAATCCATGCCACATTTTATCTAAAAATGGAGACACAATTGGTAGCAATAAGAAAATTGTAACAAGTGAAAACATTACTTTTTCTTTCTTTGGTATTTTCGAATTCATAAAATATGTTGGAAGTAGTAATAAAATGAGTGTTCCCGAAAATACTAGACATGCTTTTTGGGTAAATAAATAATTATAATTATTGAAAATGACATTAAAAAATAGTCTGATTTTATCAATATCAAAATCAAATAGCTTTAATGGTTCTTTTATGATATTCCCGCTTGATTGCATAAAGCTTGGTATAAATAAGAACATAATTAACCCAAAAGAAATCGCAATTCCTACTAAAAATTTAAATAATGACTTAGCAAATTGTAATAAACTTTCTTTGGTAAAGAATTTCTCTTTTTTTACTATATAATATTTTGCTAGGTAATAAATTCCTGAGAAAAATGCCACCATAAATCCCATATAGTAATTCATAAATAGTGTATATGCTAAAGCTATTATATATGGACAAATTTTTTTGGTTTTTATGTATTTGTCAACAAAAATTAAAACAATTGGTAACATATAAACAGCATCTAACCACATAATATGAAAGCCATAACTCATAACATAACATGAAAATGTATACATAAGTCCAAATAGAACCGCATCCCATTTTTTGTATTGGTATGATTTGCTTAAGAATAACATAAAAAAGTTTCCAATGAATATTAATTTTATTAAGGTAATAAATTCTACAAACCAGTACATATTTTCTGGTTTAAAAAACACAACCAACAAATTAAGTGGTGATGCTAAATAATAAGCAAAGGTGGTTAGAAAAACGTTTCCTAACCCTAAATTCCATGACATAAATAGACTTTTGCCATTTAATAAAACTTCTCTGAAATAACAAAAGAAGTTCACATATTGTTGATAAGCATCGCTTTTTAAAATGGTTTTATCCCCAAATGGAACCACTTTTGTCATAACAAGATAAATAATGTACATAGCAATAATTAATAATGTTAAAATGGTATATCTATTTTTAAAAAATTTTATTGTTTTCTCTTTTATTTTTTCCATTGCATTTTCCATATTTATTATTTCTCCATTGTACTTTTTTCAATATTCTCATTGTTATTTTCTTCTTCTATTTTTGTATCTTTTTTGTCTTTGAAAGTATAAAATTTACTAATTAAAAAATTCAAAATAACAATGATTACATTAATTCCACATTTACTAATAATTGGTGGAATTGGCGTTCTAAATAAAATAAAACATCCTCCAAACTCAATTACCATTGTCACTGCTCTTCCTGCTATAAATTTTAAAAATTCAGAAAACTTCTCTTTGAATCCTTTTGCTTTAGAATGAAATACCCAATCCTTATTTGTAAAATAAGCAAATAAAATTGCTAGAGCAATTGCTATAAAATTAGATAAATCCTCATTCCATTTTAAAATACTTGTCATAACATAAAATGAACCAATATTAACTAATGTTGTTAATACTCCAAATATCACATATAAGATAATGTCTCTTGTTAAAAATTTTTTTGCTAGTTCTTTTATTTTTTCCATTTCATTCCTCTTTTCATTTAATCAATTTTATCTTTTATAATATACTTTGGTCTGTTCTTAATTTCCATATACATTTTAGCAATATATTCAGAAAGAATTCCAATAGAAATCAGCTGAACGCCTCCTATAAATAGAACAGATATAATTGTTGAAGCATATCCTGGCACATCTTTTCCTTGATATAAAGTTTGTATTAAAACTTGTATTCCTAATATGATGGCAATAGCAGAAATAATTAGTCCAGCAATAATTGATATTTTAAGTGGCATTGTTGAAAATGAAATAATTCCTTCTTTTGCATAACGAAATAGACTGAAGAAATTCCATTTTGATTTTCCTGCTGCTCTTTCATGATTTGTAACCTCAATATACTTTGTATCAAATCCAACCCAAGAAAAGATTCCTTTCGAAAAACGATTATATTCTTTTAACTCTAAAATAGCGTCTACTACTTTTCTTTTCATCATTCGAAAATCTTGTGCACCTTGTTTCACTTCAATTTTACTACTTCCATGCATAATTCGATAAAACTGTCTAGAAAGTAAATTTCTAATTTTAGATTCTCCTTTTCTATCTTTTCTAACAGTTGTTACAACATCAAACCCTTCTTTAATTCCTTCTATCATTTCTAATATTTTTTCTGGAGGATGCTGTAAATCAGCATCCATAATGACAACCAAATCTCCTTGACAATTTTCTAATCCTGCATACATTGCTGATTCTTTGCCAAAATTTCTTGAAAAACTAATAATACGGATGTTCTCATCTTTCTTTTTCATTTCTTTTAATTTACTTAAAGTCTTATCTTTACTTCCATCATCAATAAATAAAATTTCATATTCAAATTCATTTTTTATTTTCTCAATGACTTTATTATGGATTTCTTCATTAAATAGTCCTATTACTTCTTCTTCATTGTAACATGGAACGATGATAGATATTTTTTGCATTTTTTTCTTCCTTTCTTTTAGAAATTGCATAAATGTAATACATCATCTTCAAAAATTAATTGTTCATCATTATAATAATTCCAATCTTTTTCTTTAAATTCTTTTTGAATTTCTTCATTTTTTTCAACTTGTTCCAAATTTCTTCCTGTATAATATCTGATTACTCTTAAAGATGACCAATCTTTATATAAAGCTTTTAGATTCATATCTCCACTTGCTTTCATATTCGGATATGTATAATTTGGAGTTTTATCTTCATAAAATGCTATTTTGGTGATTTGTTTTCCCGTTTTTTCTTCATATTCTATAATTTTAGCTTGAATCTGTTCTACATTTTGTCTATCGATTCCATTTATAACATAATTATCAATACTATATCTCATAAATGAAACAAATTGGATTCCTAAAAATATAGTAGCTATCATTAGGATTCCTATTTTTGCCATTTTTCTAATTTCTATTCTCATTGTTGCATAAATTAATAAAATGCCAATTAAGGATGCAACTGGATAAGAACTTCTGGCAACAAACCAAATAGAATTGGTATCCTGCATAATTTGTGGTGCAATAGTAACAAAAATAGTACCTACTATGATATAGAAAATGCCTAATATTTCTAAAATTTTTGTTTTTGTAGTTTCCGCCTTTTTTATGATTTGATAAATTAGAAATATAACCAACCCTAGTAGGATAATTGCAAATAGGTATTTAGGTAATAAATCATAATTTGCAAAAATCATATTTTTTGTTCCTGCGTAAATCTTTTCCAATGACTCTACAAGGTTGATTTCTCCTTTTACACGGTAGTTGGTAAAAAGAAATCTTACCATAACAAAATTTAAAATAGCTGGTATTCCATATACAAGTGCTACTACGATATTGTTTTTGATGAATTCTCTTATATTTTTTGAATATTTTATAATATATAACATTCCAATAGCTACTACTAGCCCAACAGTTCCTTGGTAACAGCAATTAGCTATCAACATAAAAAGCAATCCCCAAAAAAACGCTTTTTTCTTTCCTTCTAAAAACTTTTTAATTTGCTCTACTGCTAAAACACATAATAGAACAGATAACATTAAAAATCCTTTTTCAACATAGACAAATAATTCAATTGAAAAAATATTGATAATAATTAACAAAGATACTAGTATACTAAGTTTAGTGTCTTTGATGTCCTCAGCAAAAATCTTATCCATTTTATATAAACTTGCAATCGTGCAAATCATGGCTAACCCATAAGAAATTATATAGATAGTAATAGGATTTAGTTTTAAAATCCCAATTGTCCCATATATGAAAAGTCCTGTTACTAATCTACCACATGAAAAAAAGTGAATAAGATTTTCTTTTGGTGTATAGGTAAATACACTATAACTATCTGGTGTATATTGCATAATGCAATATATTCCAAAAAATAATAAAGTGAAAATTGTATATATATATAATTTTTTGTCTGTTACTATTTTTTTGATTGATTCTTTTAATGTTTCCATTTTTCCTCCTACAATTCTTCTGCAAATCCTTTTTGTAATTTATTAAATATCAAATATCCGATTACACACAACACAATTGATATGGCAATTAAACCGAATATAGATGCAATATCTGGCATCGTTTGATAGTAGAAAATATCACGATATCCATTAATTATATATGCCATTGGATTGAAGGTTAATATCCATTGATATTCTTGTGGAATTACTTCTGGTGAATAAACAATTGGTGCCGCATAAAAAAGTAACTGTAATGCCACTCCAATTAGATGTTGCAAATCTCTTACATAAACAGAAATACTTGATACAATAAAAGAAATTGCAATTAATAATAAGTATTGTGCAAGTAAAACCAGTGGATAAAAAATAATATATTTACTAATTCCTAATCCTCCAAAAATGACAAACCCAAGTATAATAATTGTTGAAATTAAAAAATTAACGGTTTCACTAGTTACTATAGAAATAGGCAGTATTTCTCTTGGAAAATATACTTTTTTTAAGATATTTCCATTTTCCACCATTGTAAAAGCAGATCTTGAAATGGCAGAAGAAAAATATGTCCAAGGAATTAACCCACAACAAATAAAAATCGCATAATTTTCTTGTGGATTTTTTAAAATCAATTGGAATACTATGGCATATACTACAATTTGTAATAGTGGATTTAAAAAAGACCATAATACACCAAGAAATGAATTTTTATATTTTCCCCTTACTTCTTTTTTTATATTTGTTTTTAATAATTCTCGATAATTGTATAAATTCTTAAAGACGCTAGTCATCTGTTATTCTCCTCTTTTTATTATTTTTTTCAATTTATCATAGATATGTAATTTATTTAATAAAACATAAAATGGATGTTTTATCTTATATTCTAATGTTCTTTCATAATACATTCTTTTATTTTCTTCTTTGTCAAATTTCCAATCACGATCAACATTTTTACGGTTAAATTCTTTTGCTAACCAATCATAATCTGGACTTGACGCTATAAAATATTTTGTAATTAATTCTTTGCAAATATCAATATGTTCTTGCATATGTTTGGCACTATTTATTTTATCTTGATTTGGATTTTCAATTGTTTTCTCAAATGCTTCTTCCATATTTTCAATCATATTGTCAATCGTAAATCCATCTAAAATTCTTTTTCTTGCTTCTTTTTTGTATTCTTCTAAATTGTTTAATATTTTTTCAATTCCTTCTACATAAGGCATAATCTCTTGTTCTTGATAATCAAAATTAAAAATATCTTCTTCTTTTTGCATACAAGGAACAATGACGCCTACTTTTTCACTAACTAATTCTCTTTGTCCTCCCACATCTGATGAAATGACAGGAACTCCCATTGCCAATGACTCATAAGCTGTTAGAGCCAACCCTTCTTTAATTGAACAGTTAATTGTTATATCACTAACAGCATAAACTTTACTAGTATCTTTTACATTTCCTAAAAATACCATATTGTCTATTATTTTATAACTTTTGGCTTTTTTCTTCATCTCTGCTAAAAATGGTCCATCACCTGCAATTACAAATAAAACATCTTTTCTTCTCTCTTGCAGTTTTTTTATAATTTCTAATAGTAAATATGGTCTTTTTTGTTCTGCAATTCGGCAAATATAACTAATAATAAATTTTCCATCTTTATTAATCTTTAAATCTTCCAAGCAAGACTTTTTATCAAACTTATTGGGATCAAAAATCTTTTCATCTACACCAATATACATTGTTTCGACATCTTTTGGATTTCGTTTAAAATAATCAACTAGTATGTTTTCACTATTTTTGTTGCAAATATACGTTTTATCAATCACAGAAGCAATACTGCTAGAGTCTCTTGAATAGCCTCCATTTCTCCAATACCATTCTTCCATATGAATATAATCAATAATTGGAATAGTAGGATGCTTTACTTTTAAATAAGGCAAGATTGCATATCCATATTGGCTATTTGTATTGAAAATTAAATCTATTTTTTTCTTTTGAATAATATAATTTACAAAACTTGTCCAATATTTGCGATCTAAAAAGCTTGTTAAATCATAAACTGTTGCATATTCCTCAAAGTCTTGCCTCCAATCATTTGCATTTGGTTCTGTTGTAAGAATTGTAAACTCATATTTTTCATGGTTCATTCTTTTTATAATATCTAAGTTAAATTTATCTGCTCCTCCAGTTGTCATCCATGGAATCATCATTAAAATTTGTTTCTTTTGCTTATTTTTTATTTTTGGGATGATAATTTCCTCTTTTTCTTCTGTAATTTCTTCCCAATTGTAATCTTCTTTTGGATATTGAATGGCTGGTTTTGTTTCTTCTATCGTATCTACTATTTGATTAACTAAGTACATAGCTCTTTCTTTATTTTCAGTGTTAGATTGTCTTAATTGGCTTTCTTCTAATGGTTTTTGTCTGTACCAACAACCATAAAAGCTCATTCTTACTGGATACATTCCTTCTCTCATTAATTTTAGCCATAAGCACCAATCTTCATAGATTTTCTTTTCTTTAAATCCAAATCCTCCAACTTTGAAAAAAGCATCTTTTCTGATGACTCCTGTTATTACTAACAAATTTTCTTTTAACATTTTTCTTGGTTGAAACCATTTGGTCCAAGTAAATTCATTTCCATCAAAATTGATAGAATCACAATATGCCCAAGCTGCTTCTTGATTAGTTTCTAAAGTCCAATAAACACATTCTAAGTAAGTTTTATTAATCATATCATCTGTATCTAATAAAACAATATATTTGCTTGATTTACTAGCAAATTTTGCAGCATAATCTCTTGCTGCTGCTGGTCCTTCATTTTCTTTATGAACCACTTTAATTCTTTTATCTTGTTTTTCAATTTCTTTTAGTTTTTCTAACTCTTTTTGATCTTTACAGCCATCATCTGTTATAATCCATTCCCAATAAGGAAATGTTTGATTTAATAATGATTTCATTGTAGTATCAACATATTTACTAGCATTATAATATGGTGTGATAACTGTAAAAATTGGTTCTCTTTCTTCATATTCTTCTTTTTCTATTTTTCTTCCTGGAAATAAACTATAATCTACTTTCATTCATACAATCCTTTCTTCATCTTGTCTCCTCAATATATTTTGGAACAACTTCCTTTGTTTTTCCATCTAATTTGATTTTTCCGTTAGAAAGCCATATGGTTCTATCACAAAGTCTTTCTACTGCTCCCATACTATGTGTAACAAATACCATAGTTTTTCCTTCCCCTTTTAATTCTAACATTTTATCAAAACATTTATTTTGGAAATGTTCATCTCCAACTGATAAAATTTCGTCAATTAATAAAATATCTGCATCTACATTGATTGCAACAGAAAATGCTAATCTCATATACATTCCAGACGAATAGGTTCTAACAGGATTATCAATAAATTTTCCTAATTCTGAAAATTCAATAATATCATCTAACCTTTTATCAATTTCTTTTTTTGTTAATCCAAAAATAGATGCATTAAAATAAATATTCTCTCTTCCTGAAAAATCCGGATGAAATCCTGCGCCCAATTCTAAAAGAGAAGTTAATTTTCCTCTGGTTTCAATAGTTCCTTTATTTGGATAAATAATTTTTGTTAATAACTTTAATAAAGTTGATTTTCCACTTCCGTTTGTTCCAATTAAAGCTACTACTTCTCCTTTTTTGATTTTAGCATTAATCCCTTCTAAAACAGTTCTTTTTTCTTTTTTATTCCTTGAAAATAAAAATAATATTTTTTCTTTTATCGTATTTGCTTTATCATAATAAACATTAAATGATTTATAAACATCTTTTATTATAATACTATATTCTTCTTGTTCTTCTTTCATTTTTCATCCTTTCTATTATTACTCTTTTCTGCTTTTTGGCGAATCACATTTTCTAAATTTTCAAATTGTTTTTGTGATTCTATAATAATCTTTTTCACCTTTCTTTTCGAAGGTTTTTTAAAATAAAATTTTCTAACTTTTGTGTTAGGTTCTAAATCTTTTATTCTTTGATAACGTCTGAATAGACCTGTATCTAAAATCACATTATCCTGTTTCTTACTATAGGTTATATTATAAATCTTTTGCTCGCTTAAAATTGATAAAATCATTGAATGGAATCTAGTACATATCATATATTCCATTTTTGCATAATCCTCTAAATAAGAATCTATATCTCCATCAAAATATCTAGCTGTTACTTTTTCTTGATATTCCTTTGGCACACTTTTCTGGATTCTCTCGATTGCTTTATCGTCTGTTTCAAATTGCGAAAAAGAGAATAATTTTACTTGATAATTTCTTTTAGCAAACTGTATAATAGTTTTTTTGATTAATTCCTCATATATTTGTGTTTTATCTTTTAAATTGTCTCTATTTTCTAAGTTAATCACAGAAATTCCAATTGTCTTTTTTTCTTTTTCTACTTTTGGAATCTTTAGAGAAAATGCCAAATCTGGAGCATAGCTAACTGTTTCTAAATCCTGAAATAGTTCATAGGATTCTTTATCACGGAAACAAACTTTGCTAATTGCAAAATTTTCCCTTGCTTTTTCTAGATACTCTTGTGTTTTATATGGTCCAAAGTTAGAAGACATATAAAAAAATGGCTTTCCTTGTCCTATTCCTTGATTAATTAAATAATTAAACTCTTTCATTTCATGAAATGCATATTCAGACTCCATAAAAATGGAACCTCCAACATAGATAATTGCATCATAATCTTTTACATTTACAATTCCTACATTTCTTGGCTCGTTTAAGAAATGAATATTTGAAAATTTTTCATATATTTTCTGATATGCTTTATCCTCTACTTGTATATAAAAATCAACTTCCGGATATCTTTTTAGTAATGTATAAACAAATAAATTATCTCCTAAATTAATTGCCGCATATACATATAATAAAACCTTTACTTTTTCCATGAAATTGCCCCTTTTTTCATTTTTCTTGATTATATATTTAATGCAAATTTTTGTCAAGAAACTTGCTCTCTTTTCTGTTGATATTTTGTAACTATTCAGTGGTATAAAATTTCTAATTACGATTTCTTGTATATTTATTTTTATCATAAATTCCTCGGCTCAATACGTGCTCTAGCCTTTCTAATTATAAAAGAAACGAGCCTCTCGCTATTCCCGCTTCCTCATTTCTTTTATATCAAGAAAGGCTACAAGCACTCCAATCACATTCGTCATTTATGATAAAAATAAATATACAAGAAATCGTTTAATATCAAATATCTTTACCACTGAATAGTTACAATAAAACTCTTAAAATACAATTAGCATTTTAAGAGTTTTATTTTTATTGTCAAAGATAACAAGATTCTTATTTTGTTACAGTGACATTAATTTGTTTTTCAATACTTCCATCTAATGTTCTTACAATAACTTTCGCTGTTCCTTCTTTTAAAGCACGGAAACGATTTCCCCATACACGAATAATTTCTGGATTATCTGTTGTCCATTCAAATTCTGCATTTATTGCATAATCTGGTGCATATTCAAATGGAATGTCTACTGCTTCATTCACTTTCACAGTATATTCTGTTTGATTTAAGGTAATATCTTGTACATTTACTCCTTTTTTTACTGTTACGGGAATTCTTTTTTCAACAGTTCCATCTAATGTTTTTACAATAACTTCTGTTTTTCCCTCTTTTAATCCTCTAATACGATTTCCCCATACTCTTACGATTTCTGGGTTTTTTACAGTCCATTCAAATTCTGCATTTGTTGCATTTGTAGGAGTGAAATCAAATGGAATATCTACTGCTTGGTTTTCATAAATATTGTATTCTGTCTGATTTAGTAAAATGTCTTCTACTTTTTGTGGATCTTTAACTATTACTTTTATCTTTCTTTCAACAGTTCCATCCAATGTTCTTACAATAACTGTAGCTTCTCCTTTTTTCAATCCTCTAAAACGATTTCCCCATACTCTTACGATATCTGGATTATCTGTTGTCCATTCAAATTCTGCATTAATTGCATAATCTGGTGTGAATGTAAAAGGAACATCTACTGCTTCATCTACATTAATTGTATATTCTGTTTGTTCTAATATAATATCATCTACTTTTACAGGATCTGTTACAATAACTTTTAATTTTGCTTCTACATTTCCATCTAAAGTTTTTACTGTAACTTCTGTTTCTCCTTTTTGTAATCCTCTGATACGATTTCCCCAAACTCTTACAATTTCTGGATTAGCAACTGTCCACTCAAATTCCGCATTATCTGCATCTTTTGGTGTATATTCAAATGGAATATCCATTGGTTGGTTAGTAGCAATGGTATATTCACTTGCTTCAAGTTTAATTTCCTCTACATATTTTTTATCTGGATCTTTAACTACAACTTTTATCTTTTCTTCTACTGCTCCATCTAATGTTCTTACTGTAATTTCTGCCACACCTTCTTTTAGACCACGGAATCGATTTCCCCAAACACGAATAACTTCTGGATTATCAGTTGTCCATTCAAATTCTGCATTATCTGCATTTTCTGGTGCATATTCAAATGGAATGTCAATTGCTTCATTTATATATGCTGTATATTCTTTTTGAACAGTAATACTTTCTACATAAACTTTATTTGGATCTCTTACAAAAACTTCACAAGTCGCTGTTTTTCCACTTGCTCTTGAAGTTACTGTAACAGTTGATTTACCTTCTTTTAAACCTCTAATATCTCCATCCCATATTCTTACTACTTCTGGATCAGATGCTTCCCAATATAATGTCTGATCACTTGCATTACTTGGTGTGATTTTAGCATTTATTCGACTTTTTTCATTTATCATTAGAATCATTTCTTGTTTATCAAGACTAATATTTTGTAATGGTACTGAAGGTTTTGTTACTACTACTTTAATTTTAGCTATTCTTTGATTGTTTCGGCTAATTGCTGTAATGGTTACCTCTCCTTCTCTTAATCCTCTTACTTTTCCATCCCATACTCTTACTATCTCTGGATTACTTGAATACCAATCTATTTCTTTATTATAAGCATTACTTGGTGTAAATACTGGATAAATATAATTGACTGATTCTGGATCAGAAGATGTTATCTCTAAATTTAATTCTACTTTATCCAATTTAAGAGATTTTACAGATGCTTTTCCTTCTCCTTTTTTTTCTAATTTATAAGCCTCTACAATTCCTTGGGCATCTGCCACGCCTAGTCGTTTAATTTGTTCATCAGTACTTATGTAATTTCGGCAATCAGAATCATTACTAATATAACAATGCTCTACTAAAATAGAGCGAATCCCATAGTTCATCGGATAACGAATTATCCCGTAATAATCCTTTACAACGCCACTTTCATACCACTCGTTTGGTTTTCCAGACCTAGTTGATACTCCACGGTTTGCAAGTCCTAATCCACTTAGTTTATTTAATATCTTTTCTCCGACTTCTTTACTTTTTTCATAAAATTCTACTTTTGTATTATCTTGAGTTACCCAAATTTCTGCTCCACTTGCTGTAGAACTTCCTGAATTAATATGTTGGCTTACAACTAAATCTGCTTGATAATTTTTAGCAAATTCTCCTCTATCATAAATACTTGGATTATCTGCATATCTTGTTAAATACACTTTTACGCCTTCATATTTTTCTAATTCTTCTTTTGTATATCTTGCAATTTTATAATTAACTTCTGCTTCTCTAATTCCTAACTTACTATTGGATGCTCCCGGATCACTTCCACCATGCCCTGGATCTAACACGATAACTAAATTTCCTTCGTCATCAGCTGCATTCACCGTTGGCATACATAGTATGCCAACAGCTATCATAATAATGGCAATCAAATATATATATCTTTTTTTCATAATCATCCCCCTCTTATTTTACCGTGACTTGTAATCTTTTTTCAACCGTTCCGTCTAATGTTCTTACAATTACTTCTGCAGTCCCTTTTTGCAATGCTCTAAAACGGTTTCCCCATACACGGATAATTTCTGGATTTTCTGTTGTCCATTCAAATTCTGCGTTTGCTGCATCTGCTGGTGTAAATGTAAATGGAATATCAACCGCTTCATCTACTTCTACTTCGTATTTTGTTTGATCGATCAAAATATCATTTACATAGTTTTTGTTTGGATCTCTCACAATGACTTTAATTCTTTTTTCTACGGTTCCATCTAATGTTCTTACAATTACTTCTGCTACACCTTCTTGTAATGCTCTAAAACGATTTCCCCATACACGGATAATTTCTGGATTTTCTGTTGTCCATTCAAATTCTGCATTGTCTGCATTTGCTGGTGTAAATGTAAATGGAATATCTACTGCTTCATTTATTCCTACTTCATATTCTGTTTGATCGATTAAGATATCTTCTACATAAATTTTGCTTGGATCTCTTACTATTACTTGGATTTTTTCTTCTACTGTTCCATCTAATGTCCTTACAATTACTTCCGCAGTTCCTTCTTTTAATCCTCTAAAACGATTTCCCCATACTCGAATAATTTCTGGATTATCTGTTGTCCATTCAAATTCTGCATTAGTTGCATAGCTTGGAGTATAAGTAAACGGAATATCTACCGCTTCATTCAAATTTACTGTATATTGCTTTTGTTCTAAATTAATTTTCTCAACTTTATCATCCTTCACTTCCACTTGAATTCTTTTCTCTATCGATCCATCTAATGTTCTTACAATTACTTCCGCAGTTCCTTTTTTTAATCCTCTAAAACGATTTCCCCATACTCGGATAATATCTGGATTTTCTGTTGTCCATTCGAATTCTGCATTTCCTGCATATAGTGGTGTATAAGTAAACGGAATATCCACTGCTTCATTAACTTTTACAGTATAAGAAGTTTTGTCTAGTACAATATCTTCTACTTTATATTTACTAAAATCTTTCACTTCTACTGAGATTCTCTTCTCAATACTTCCATCTAATGTTCTTGCAATTACTTCTGCAGTTCCTTCTTTTAATCCTCTAAAACGATTTCCCCATACTCGGATAATATCTGGATTATCTGTTGTCCATTCAAATTCTGCATTTACTGAATTTTGTGGTGTGTAAGAAAATGGTATATCGATTGCTTCATCAATATCAGCTATATAAGATGTTTCTTCAAAACTAATATCTTCTACATATGATTTATTTGGGTCTCGCACAATTACTTTACATCTTGCTTCTACTGTTCCGTCATCTGTTGTTGCAATCACTTCTGCAGTTCCTTCTTTTAATCCTCTGAAACGATTATCCCATACACGAATAATTTCTGGATTATCTGTTGTCCATACTAATTTCGTATTTTCACTATTTTCTGGTAAACATGTATAATTAATATCTACTGCCTCATTTTCATAAATAATATATTTTTCTTTTTCAATATTTATTTGTTCTACATATGTTTTATTTGGATCTCTTACAATGACTTTACATCTTGCTTCTACTGTTCCATCGTCTGTTGTTGCAATCACTTCTGCTACTCCTTCTTGCAATCCTCTGAAACGATTATCCCATACACGAATAATTTCTGGATTATCTGTTGTCCATACTAATTTCGTATTTTCACTATTATTTGGTAAACATGAATATTCAATATCGACTGCGTCATCAATGTTAATAATATATTGTGATTGTGGAAGCACAATTTGTTCTACATAATTTTTGTTAGGATCTCTTACAAAAACTTCACAAGTAGCTGTTTTTCCACCATCTTCTGTTTTAGCAGTAATGGTTACTTTTCCTTCTTTTAATCCTCTAAATTCTCCATTCCATACACGTACAATCTCTGGATCAGATACTTCCCAAATTACATTTTTATTTGTTACATTACTTGGATTAAAGGTAACTGTTGCTATATCTTTTTCATTAATATTGACTACAAATTTATCTTTGTTTAATGAAATACTTTCAACTGGAACATCTTGTGGCATTGGATTAGATGCTGGCATATTGTTATATACTGGTATAATAAATGTTATTTCACTTTGTAAACTATTACTATATAATTCATAATTTGAATATGATTGTGATGTTGGATCTTGAATATTTGTCATATATTGATGCCAAAACATATCTGATTTATTGACAGTTTGAGATTCTCCATCTCTTAATATTTTTGTTCCAACAACATCCCATTTATTAAAGTATGCAGTATTTTGCCCTGCTTCAATATAATTTTTACCAATCAATTGGGCTCCAGCCACAATTGCCTTATATGGACTGTCCCATCCTTGGTCTCTTGCATATAGTAAACCATTAGCAATTGGATCTCCTGTATCATATGATCCAAAATTGTAGAAATTATAATATCCTTCATATCCTGGATACATTCCAGAAACAGAACCACTTCCTTGGCTTCCTACCTCTTGAATAATTTTACTCTTAATATAATAAGCACTGATATTAGACTCTTGTGCAGCTTTAATAATCATTTCTGCATAAGACATGGTTACTGGATTATTATTTAAGTCATTACATGTAATCGTTGCATCTAAAAATGTGCCTTTTACAGATTCTTGGATTTTAGACAATGTTTGCTCATTTGCATTATAAGAACTTTCTACAAATTGAAAAATTTGTGTTTCATTTAAGAAATTTCTAGGATCTAGATAATATGCCACAATTGCATCAGAAGCACACGCCCATCCATCATATACATAACCACAACTGTTTTTCCATGATGATGGTGCATTATTTGTCACACGGTTTCTATGTACACTTTCATCTCTTTCATTTTGTATTAATTTATCCCATGAAATTCCTGTATAATATGCTTGAAATTTCCAATTTGGATATTTACTTGCTAATTGTTGCAATCTTTCCTGATAAGATGCAGGAAATTGGTCAATTCCTGTTTTTACATATTGATAATATGTATCAGCAGCATTGGACACTTGTCCAAAACTTAATATGACTAAAATACAAATAATACTCATAAATACTACATTTTTTGTTACTTTCATTTTTTCTATCCTTTCTATAGATAAAGATTTATCTACTTTTATCCTTCTTAAGTATATCATTTATACTCTTTTTTGACAATTTATTTTTCTTCTTTTTTATTTCCTTTTTTTACTATTAGTACGACAATAATCACTACTAAAATTAAAAATGCAATTCCTCCCCAAATGATATATTGTTGATTATTTTTCTTTTGTTCTTCTTGTTTTGCTTGTTCTAAATCTGCTTCATAATCTTCTAATCCACTTGGATCTTCAACACTTTCTCCTGCTTTTTTAGCTGTCAATTTATATTCTTTTGTTGTAACACCATCTTCTGCTGTCACTTTTACCGTAACAATATGAAGTGTACTATTAAAATTATTATTATCTAATATCTCTACTTTTGCATTTTCATTTTCAGGAGTTGCTACAATATCCAAACTTTCTATGTATCCTTCATATTCCACAAGATAATTTATATCTTTTTCATTAAATGCCGGATTTAATTGTATTCCCTTTACCTCTAAGTTTTTTAAATTTGCATTTGCCTTTTCTTGATCTCCTTTTGTGATATGTAAATAATAAGAATATGTAGTTGTTCCATCTTCTGCTGTCACTTTAATTTCAAAATCATTTACCCCTGTTTTTAAATTTGTATCGCCTATAACCTCTGCTGTTGCATTTGGGTCATCTGTTATAGCTTCTATATCTATTTTATCTTTATCCTCACCGATTGCTATAACATAATCTGTAATAAATTGATCAAATTGTGGCTCAATAGATTGCCCATCAATTTTTATATCTCTTAATAAAGGATTATTATTTTTCATTACTGCTTGTACCTTTGCCATTGGTAATAAATTAATTATTAGTGCCAATATAAATATAAAACTTAAAATATTTTTTTTCATTTAAATGATTCCTCCTTTTTTCCTTTTGTATAGTTTACATTTGTAATCTCTTTTTGTCAATAGTTTTTATTTTTCTTTTTACGATTTTACATTAAATTTGTATTTATATAAACATATATATACATATAATTTTACTATTAAATTAAATTTTTTATAAAAAAAGAGGTAGAACATTTTTACGTTTTCCACCTCAAATTTTAATATATCTTATTTATATTGATTATCAATTTCTTTTAAGATAACATCATGTGCACTACCTTCTGAAATACTAACATCAGAAACTAAAGTTAATCTAGCTTTTTCATGTAATTCAGGAATAGTAACACTTCCACAGTTACACATTGTTGATTTAATTTTTGCACAAGTAATTGCTAAATTATCCTTTAATTTTCCTGCATATGGAATATAGGAATCAACACCTTCTTCAAATGAAAGTTTTGTTTCTCCTCCCATATCATATCTTTGCCAGTTTCTTGCTCTATTAGAACCTTCTCCCCAATACTCTTTTACATAGCCATTTCCTTTTTTAACAACTCTTGTTGGACTTTCATCAAATCTAGCAAAATATCTTCCCATCATAACAAAATCTGCTCCTAATGCTAAGGCAATCGTAATGTGATGATCATGTACAATTCCACCATCTGAACAAACTGGGATATAGATTCCTGTTTCTTCAAAATATTTATCTCTTTCTGCAACAACATCGATTAAAGCTGAGGCTTGTCCACGTCCAATACCTTTCGTTTCACGAGTGATACAAATAGATCCTCCACCTACACCTACTTTAATGAAGTCTGCACCAGCTTCTGCTAAATATCTAAATCCTTCTGCATCTACAACATTTCCTGCACCAATTTTAACAGAATCTCCATATTTTGCTCTTACAAAATCAATTGTATTTTTTTGCCATACAGAATATCCATCTGAAGAATCCATACAAAGTAAATCTACACCTGCATCTACTAATGCTGGTATTCTTTGTTCATGATCTCTTGTATTAATACCTGCACCTACAATATATCTCTTATTTTCATCTAATAAAGAATCTGGATTATTTTTTCTTTCTTCATAATCTTTTCTAAATACTAAATATTTTAGATTTCCTTCTTCAGTTAATATTGGCAAACATGCAATTTTCTTTTCCCATATTAAATCATTGGCTTCTGATAAAGAAATTCCTTCATGTGCCCATACTGCTTTTTCTTTTGGTGTCATAAAATTATCAATTGGAGCTTCCATATCATCTCTTGATACACGATAATCTTTGTCTGTGACTAATCCAATGAATTTTCCTTTTGCTGTTCCATCTTCTGTTATCATAACTGTTGAATGTCCTGTTTTGATAACTAGGTCAATGACATCCTTTAAAGGTGTTCCAGATTTTACATTTGAGTCGCTAACGATAAATCCTGCTTTATGTTTTTTTACTTGTCTTACCATTTCTGCTTGTGATTCAATACTTTGTGAACCATAAATAAATGCAACGCCACCTTCTCTAGCTAGTGCAATTCCCATATCTACTCCTGATACAGATTGCATAATCGCAGATACCATTGGAATATTAGCATAATATTTTGGTTCTTCTCCTTTTTTATATTTTACAAGTGGTGTTTTTAAAGATACCTTATTTGGTATACATCTTTCATCTGTTAAGTTTGGTAATAATAAAAATTCATTAAATGTTCTTGAAATATCTTCTAAAATCTTTGCCATATTAACTCCTCCATCTATTAAAATATTAAAATAGCGGGGGAGATTAACTCCCCTCACTTTTATCACGGTTTACAAGTTTCTTTGAATCGCGCTTTATATCAGCGCAGCAATTATATATGGAGACAACTGCCATCAATATCGTTGCCAAAATAGAAATTTTCTCCATTACTTCTTCCATATTAATCTTAAACCGTTTCTTCATACATTTGCCCTCCTAAAAATTGATAGTACTAGTATATCACATTTTTATGGCAGTGTAAACCATTTTTTGTTTTTTATATTCTTTTTTCTCTTTTTATAAATTTTATTATTTTCATGTATAGATATCTATTTTTTACATATACTATCATTAGGATTTAATATTTGTTATTAAATCTTAATTATTTCGTTTTAAGACGTTTTAAGACCTCTTTTAGAAGAGGTCTTATCTTTTATTTTATTAGAAAATATACTTTTATCGTGAGTACTATATAGATTTTTTCGTATATAACAAAGTTACGCTTTTTATATTTTCTTTAATCGTAAACTATTTAACGTAACTGTCACACTACTAATTGTCATACTAAAAGCTGCAAACATAGGATTCATAGTGATTCCCAATGGAATTAATATACCTGCTGCAATTGGTATCATACAGATATTATAGAAAAATGCCCAGAATAAATTTTGTTTAATAATTCGCATTGTTTTTTACTAATTTGTATTAAGTCATTAATTTTATCTAAATTGTCTTTCATTAAAACCACATCACTACTATCCATAGCAATATCTGTACCACTTCCAACAGAAACACCAATATCTGCTTTTACTAAACTAATACTATCATTAATACCATCCCCACACATCATAACCAATCCATTTTCTTTTAGTTTTGTGATTTCTTCTGCCTTTTGTTTTGGTACAACACCTGCAATCACGTTTTCTATTCCAATTGTTTTTCCAATTGCTTTTGCTGTTTTTTCATTATCACCTGTTAGCATAACCGTTGATATGTTTTGCCTTTTTAACTTATCAATGACTTCTTTTGCATTTTCTTTTATAATATCTTTTACACCAATTAAAGCAATTAATACATTTTCTTTTGCTACAAACAAGATGCTATTCCCATCGCTTTCTAATATTTCATCATCATTTGATTTATCTTCTTTTATGGTTTTATCAATATGAATATTGTTTTCTAACATTAGTTTTTTGTTTCCAATAAGATAAGTTTCACCACAATATTTTGCTTGTATGCCATATCCAGAAATATTTTTAAAATCTGTCACTTTTTTAGAATCCATTGGTATATTTTTTTCTTCTGCATATCTTACAATTCCTCTTGCAATGGGATGTTCTGAATGATTTTCTATATTGGCAACTAGCTCTATGATTTCATCTTCTTTTAAGTTAGAATAGTTGAATATTTGAGATATACTTAAATGACCTTTTGTTAATGTTCCTGTTTTGTCAAATACAATTGTTTTTATTTTATGTGCATTTTCTAGAGCTTCGCTTGATTTTACTAATATTCCTTTTCTACTTGCTAATCCTGAAGCCATGACAATCGCAAGTGGAGTTGCTAATCCTAAACTACAAGGACAAGCTACGACTAATACTGTAATAAAGATATTTATGATAAAGCCGATATCTTTTCCTAAAATTGCCCATATGATACTTGCTAAAATAGCAATTAGGATAATACCAGGAACGAAATATCCACTAATCGTATCTGCAATTTTTGCAATTGGTGCTTTGGTATTGGTTGCTTCTACAACCATTCTCACAATTTCTGATACCGTAGATTCTTTTCCAATTTTTTCTGCTTTATATTTTATCACACCATCATAATTCATGTTTCCAGCAATGACTTTATCTCCTGCTGTCTTCTTTACTGGAACACTTTCTCCTGTAATAAAGGATTCGTCAATATGTGTTGTGCCTTCTATAATTTCGCCATCTACTGCTATTTTTTCTCCAGGCTTACAAATGACGATATCTCCTTTTTGAATTTCATCTAATGTCACTTGCTTTTGCTTTCCATCTTTTTCAATCGTAGCTAAATTTGGTGTTATCATCATTAAATCTTGTATGGCTTCTTTGGTTTTGTCTTTATTTCTTCCTTCTACATATTTTCCAATTTTGATAAAGAAGAGGATAATCACAATAGACTCATAATATAAATGATGAACGGCTTCTTCATTTCCTATAAAGATTTGATAGGTATTATACATACTATATAATAAACTGCTAATAACACCTAACCCAACTAATGTATCCATATTAGGTGTTTTATGCACTAAATTTTTATATCCATTTCGTATAATATCTTTTCCTAAAAATATGGCAATAATAGATAAAATAAATTGCACAATGGAAAAATAAATTGGATGATGATGCATATTTAAGATTTCAAAAATAGGTAATCCTATCATTTGTCCCATAGAAATATATAAAATTAAAATAGCTAGAATGGTTAAACCTATTAATTTATATTTTTCGTTTGATGCTTTCTTTTTTTCTTTTTCTAATTTATCAATCCCTAAACTTTCAAATCCTGCTTTTTCAACAAATTTTTCTATTTGTGGAATATCTAATAATTTTTCGTCATATTCAATACTTGCATTGTTCATAACCAAATTGACAGATGCTTGTTTAATTCCTTCTTGCT
The DNA here is from genome assembly GCA_946491915.1 of uncultured Clostridium sp. Next base: position 4,713 of record CAMLYR010000001.1, on the reverse strand, counting down.
TATTTAAATACTTTTCTAGTCCATTTGAACAAGCACTACAAGTCATTCCATCTATTTTTAACAGAACTTTTTTCAAACTATGTTCCTCCTTCTTTATTATTTTACAACTTCAAATCCAGCATCTTCGATTGCTTCATAAAAATCTTCTAGTTTTGCAACTGTTTCATCGTATTCTATGTGTGCTAGTTTATTTTCTAAACTAACTTCTACTGTATTAACACCTTCTACATTACTTAATACTTTTGTTAATCTCTTTGAACACCCTTCACAATGCATTCCTTCGATTTTAATTTCCACTTTTTTCATATTTAACACCTTTCCTTTCTTTTTACATAAAATCTTCTTTCTAAAGTATCTACTTTTTTCAAAATTATATGTTATATTTTATCAAAATTATAAATCCTCACACATTTCATATTTGTTTCTCTATCTCATTTTTTTAAATAGATTCATAATTTCTTCTGTCACTTCTGTATTACCTTCTTTTATTTGTTTTGCAATACATCTTTCTAAATGTTTTTCTAAAATGACATTTTCTAAACTTTCTAATGCTTTATTAACAGCTAGCATCTGTGTTAAAACATCATCACAATATCGATCATCTTGTATCATTTGCTTAATACCTCTAATCTGTCCTTCAATAATATTTAATCTTTTCGTTAATTGTTTCTTTTCTTCTTCCTCCCTATATGTTTTCTTCTTAGAAGTACAACAATTTTCTTCCATCTTCCTCACCTCTCAAAAAAATTATATACCCCCATAGGGTATATGTCAAGATGAATTTTTTATTTTCAAAAGAAAAAAGAACCTAAACTATTAAACATATGTCTAATATTTTGGGTTCTTATTTTTTGTTTCTATTTACCTAAATAATCTTGGACTTTTTTTAAGAATATATTTCTTGCTATAATATCTAATAAAGCATACTTCTTTCCATACTAAAATTCTTATATTTTTTGTACTATTTTGCCATTCCTTTTTTTAAGATTTCGATTTGTTTAGACAATTCTTCTTTTCCGTTTTTCTTTTGATACCTTTTTATGTATCACATCAATAAGCTCTGCTCGTAAAATGCAAGTTAATATTCTCATCATATATTCTATATCTTCATCATTTTCAATGGCTAATAGACTTGTATTGATATAGCAGTTATTTTTATCTATGTCTTTTAAGTCTGTAAATTTTTTTAACTGTATATTTTTATAGATATTGACATTTTCATTTCTTAATTTATTGATAATATTTTGAAATAATTGTACCTCTGCCTCATGATAATTTTTATCTACAAAATAAGAATATAAATCTAATGTTGTTAAAAATATATCTCCTTCATTTTGTGTTAATAACTCTTTAATTTTTTCTTTTTCATCATTTAAGAAATCTTCTATAATATATTTTAAAGCATCTTCTTTATCTTCAAAATACTGATAAAAACTTCCTCTTGGTATATTTGCTTCCTCTATAATATTACTAATAGATGCTTTTTCAAAAGTATGTTTTGTAAATTCATTTTTTAGCGCTTTTTTTATTTTTTCTCTTTTTTCTTCATTTAAATTATAAAACGTGGATTTTGGCATCATACACCTCCAAATACATTGCTACATAACAAAAAATAGTACTTCTATAAAGCACTACTTTCCCCTTCATTATGCATCTTTATTTTCTTTTTTAGCAATTACTTCTTTTCCATCATAATATCCGCAGTTTTTGCATACTCTATGTGGCATTACTGGTTCATGACAATGTGGACAAGTTGTATATGCTGGTTGTTCTTTTTTCCATGTTGATCTTTTAGCATGTGTTCTTGCTTTAGACCATCTTCTTTTTGGTTGTGCCATCTAAATCCCTCCTTGCTTAAGATATATGTATATATCTATTGTTATTTTTATCGATATTTTAGTCACTATAAGATTATACAAGTATTTTCATTTTTTGTCAACTATTGCCACAATATTTTTTATACAATTCTTGTACTTTTTTCTTTGTTAATACCTTATCAATCCCTTCTATACTGACTTGTGTAAAAAAATCTGTTAACATATTTTTTAATTTTTCATTCATTAATATCTTTTCGCTTTCTTTTTTCCAATAGGTTAATGGGTATTCTTTATTCCAATTTTTTCCTTGATAAATAATTCCTGCTGCTAATTTATCACATATCATTTCAGCCGTATACTTATATGGCATAATTGGTGTCTTTTCTGGCGCATTCATATCTACCCAATATTCACTATGATGCTTATTTCTCCCTTTATGGTGTAACCATGCTTCTGAATATCCTTTATCTTGTTTTGTACTAACAATTGGAGAACGATTTCCTTCATAATATCTTACACTTTCCCAAAATTCTGTTGGAGAATACTTAGATAAATCATGTACAAGCCCTCTCCAAAATAATCCAATTTTGCAACATAATTTAAAGACTTCCCATTTATGTTTGGTAATTAATATAAAATGTTTTACTACATTTTTAAATTTTATTTTTCGTTTCATTTTTCATATTCAGTCCTTTCTTAGTAGTAAAATCTGATTCATTTTTCTTGCTTTATGTGGCTATTTACTTTGCTATCTTAAGTCTACTATACTTTTTTTCTAAAATCAATAAATTTTATTTCTTTTTTTGCATATGATATATAGATTGGAGGTATAAAATACATGTGTGGTTTTGCTGGATTTGTAAATATAAAAGAAAAGTTACATGAAAATTCTAAAACAATTTTAGAAAATATGAATGAGACATTATCGAAAAGAGGACCTGATGAAGATGGTCATTTTGTTTCAGATAATGCCTATTTGGCACATAAACGATTAATCGTGATTGATCCTGATGGCGGAAAACAGCCAATGATAGAACATACATCATATGGAGATTACATTATTTGCTATAATGGACAAATATATAACACAAAAGAACTTAGGGACATCTTAATCAAACATGGTTTTACATTTAAAGGGCATTGTGATACAGAAGTGATATTAAAAGGATATATTCATTTTGGAAAAGAGATTGTGCATCATCTAAATGGTATTTTTGCTTTTGCTATTTGGAATACAAAAGATAAGGAATTATTTATGGCAAGAGATCATTTTGGAGTCAAACCATTATTTTATTCTGTATTCCATAATACCTTAGTATTTGGTTCAGAAATAAAAGCCATATTTCAATATCCTGGAATTGAAAAAATTTTAGATAGTCAAGGTATATCTGAATTATTAGGTATTGGTCCCAGCCATACACCTGGTACAACCATTTTTAAAAATATTTATGAACTGAAACCTGCTCATTTTGCTGTGTTTAATGAATATGCTTTAAAAGTCAAACGATATTGGAAGTTACATTCAGAAGAACATACGGATAATCTGGCACAAACTTGTCATAACGTTCGTTACTTATTAAAAGATGCAATTGAACGTCAATTGGTTTCAGATGTTCCTTTATGTACGTTCTTATCTGGTGGTTTAGATTCTAGTATTATCACAAAATTTGCTGCTGATTTTTACGAAAAAGAAGAATTGCCACTTTTAGATACCTATTCGATTGATTATGTAGATAATGATAAAAATTTTGTCAAAAGTGATTTTCAGCCAAATTCAGATAATTATTATATAGACTTAATGTGTAAAAATTTGCATACCAAACATCATAATATTGTGATTGACACTCCAGAACTTGCCTCTTATTTATATGATAGTATGATTGCAAGAGATATGCCTGGTATGGCTGATATTGATTCTTCCTTGTTATTATTCTGTAAGAATGTAAAACCAGAGCAGACAGTAGCTCTAACAGGTGAATGTGCTGATGAAATCTTTGGAGGCTATCCTTGGTTCTTTAGAGAAGATGCTTTAAATAGTGGTACATTTCCTTGGTCAATTGCTATTAGTGAAAGGCAAACCTTATTACATCCTGACTTAAGTAAAAAAGTACATTTAAAAGAATATATTGATTATCGTTATAACGAAAGTTTAGAAGAGGTTGAAATACTAGATACAGATTCTAAAGAAACTGCTGAAAAACGAAAAATTTCTTATTTGACTTTAAATTGGTTTATGCAAACATTGTTAGACCGTTCTGATAGAATGGCTATGTATAACGGATTTGAACTTCGTGTTCCATTTTGTGATTACAGATTAGCACAATATGTATGGAATATTCCTTGGGAAATGAAGGCTTTAAATGGTAGAGAAAAAGGATTGCTTCGTTATATTTGTAAAGATTTTTTACCTGCTGAAATTGTGGATAGAAAAAAATCACCATATCCTAAAACACATAATCCTACGTATTTGGCTAAAGTGAAAGATATGCTAACAAATATTATGCAAAATCCAAATGCACCGATTAATGATTTATTAAATAGAAAATATATTTTAGAAATATTAGATACTAATGGTTCTAGTTTTACTAGGCCTTGGTTTGGTCAATTGATGACTCGGACCTCAACTTATGGCTTATCTTTGCCAGGTAAATATGTGGCTTGAGAAGTATGAACCTAAAATTGAATTATAATTTTTAACTTGAGGTCGCAATTTGCAACCTCAAGTTTTACAATTCTTTATAATTTTCTTTTGGCAATTTATCGCTATCAGCTATTTTCTTACTTTCTGTATTAACCCTTCTTTCTAATTTTTTTAAATCTTCAGCCGGTTTTAAATGTTCTGGTTTTATTCCTCTTTTATTTAACATATTTCTTACACTTAAGTTATTATCCACAT